>JBBQYB010000059.1:0-18615 GCA_038209095.1 Rhodobacterales bacterium | reverse complement strand
AGCAGGGCGCGGATGGGGGCCACCTTTTCCGGGCCGCCGGCCACGCAGATGCGCTGGGGTGTCGCGCGCAGTTCCATGAGTTCCATGCCGATCTGGCGGCCCGAAAGCGGGCCCTCCACCTCCGCGCCGCTCGGGTCGATGAAGCGGCCGAGCACGACGCCTACGGCACCGCGCGCGAGATAGTGGTCGATGACCTCCGCAGTCAGGAACTGGCTGTCGGAGAAGATCACCGAGCGGTCCAGTTCGCCCACGCCGATGGCGACGAGATCGCAGGACCGCACGCGGGCGAGCTGTCTTGCGATGCCGGGTTCGGCGAGCAGGGCGTCGCGCATCTGGGGCGATGACAGGATCGCCGGCGCGTGCAGGTTCTCGCAGCGTGCGCCGAGGCGATTGGCGATGAGCGCCGTGCAGAACTCCGGCGAATAAAGTTCGTCGCTGAGCGAACTGCCGGAGATCTGGACCACGCGCAGCGCCGGGATCGCGCGTTCCGGCAGAGCCTGGGCAAGGGCGAGCATGGTCCGGCCCCAGGCGACCCCGAGGACGGTGGAGGCCGAGAGATGGGGCAGGAGGACCTGGGCCGCGGCGATCCCGAGGCGGCGGCGCAGGTCCTGTCCGCTGTCGCCGGCCTCGGGGATTACATGGGCCCCGATGATGCCATATCGCTCCGAGAGGCTGCGGCCGATCTGGACCATGGCGAGGGTGTCCGGGGCGATCTGGACGGAGACGAGCCCCCGGCGGCGCGCTTCGCCGAGGTAGTTCGCGACCGAGGCGCGCGAGACCCCGAGGGTCTCGGCCACCTCGTTCTGGGTGCGGCCTTCGGCGTAATAGAGCCACATCGCCCAAGCGACCGCGTCGTCGGCGAATTCTGCGGGCGGCGTGCGCGCCGCATGCACGGATTTCGGAGCCTTGGGGACCATGCAGGCATTACCATCCGGCCCCCGAGCCGTGTCAAGCCGGGGCGCACAAGCCCCTTGACGATTTTCAGCGAGTGGTGTCATTTGTTAAGGCAGGACCGACGCACGGACAGACATGAACGCGATGCCGCCCAGAGCCGACGCCAGTGCAGACCGCCCCTCAGGCGGCTGGATCGAGGGCATCGAGGACGTCTATCTGGGGCGGTGGGTGCATCCGGTCACGGGGGTCCGGGCCAAGCGCGCGCCGTTCGACCTGATCGAGATCGCCGAGGATCTGGATGGGGCCGAGGCCGATCTGCTGGCCCGGCTGGGGTTCTCGGGGACCATGGTCGTCGTCTCGGATCCCGCGACGCGCGACGCGTTGGGCGGCCGGGTGGCGCGGGCGATCGGAGCGGATGCGGAGGTTGTGCTCAAGCATCCGCACGCGGACCTGGCGGCCGCGGCGGATCTGGCATCGCGGATCGCGGGGTTTGATCATGTGATTGCCGCGGGATCCGGGACGATCAACGATCTTTGCAAGTACCTCACGGCCAAGGATGGGCGCCGCTATGCGGTGTTCGGCACGGCGGCGTCCATGGACGGCTATGCCTCGACGACGGCGTCCATGACGCTGGAGAGCGGGCTCAAGGTGTCGTTGCCGAGCCATGCGGCCAGCGGGATCTTCATCGACCTGAAGGTCAATGCGGCGGCCCCGGGTCATCTCGGGGCGGCGGGGTACGGTGACAGCGTCTGCCGGTCGGTCTGTCAGGTGGACTGGTGGATGTCGCACCGGCTGACGGGGAGTTTCTATTCCGAACTTCCCTATCTGATCGGCGGTGACAACGAGGCGAAATTGAACGCGCGGGTGGCGGGGCTGAAGGCGGGCGACATCGGTGCTTACGGCTATCTGCACCGCAATCTTGCGTTCTCGGGGCTCGGGGTCAGTTTCACCGGCGTGTCGAACCACGGCTCGATGGGAGAGCATCAGGTCTCGCACTATATCGACTGTTTCGCGGGGGCGCGCCATCCGGGGACGCTGCACGGCCAGCAGGTGGGGGTCGCGTCGCTGAGCATGGCGCGCCTTCAGGCCGCGATCCTCTCGGAGGCGCGCCCGCCGGTGCTGCGCCCGACGCGGGTCGATCCCGAGGACATGGCGCGGCGCATGGGGCCTGCGATTGCGGCGCAATGCCTTGCGGAATACCGCAAGAAGGCGCTGGACGCGGCCGGGGCCGAGGCGATGAACGCGAAGCTCGCGGCGCTGTGGCCGGAGTTGCGTGCGGAGTGCGCGGCCTTCGCCATCCCGGCGGACGAGATGCGCTCCATGCTGAGGGCTGCGGGCGGACCCACCACGGCGGCGGAACTGGGCCTCGATGCAGCGTTCTATCGCGAGGCGCTGCGGCACGGGCACGAGATGCGCAGCCGGTTTTCCTTCGTCGATCTGGCCTGCGACGCAGGGATGCTCGACGACTTCGCCGCCGGAGAGGCCTGACGCCATGCGCCCCCTCGCAGAGATGCCCCGGGAGGTCGCGGCAGACATCGTCTGCGTGCTCGCCGACATCGACGACACGATCACGACCGAGGGCCGGTTGACCGCAGCGGCCTACGGGGCGCTGGAGCGGCTGGCCGGGGCGGGGGTGCCGGTAGCGCTGATCACGGGCCGTCCGGCGGGTTGGTGCGACATGATCGCGAGGTTCTGGCCGGTGGCGGGCGTCGTGGGGGAGAACGGGGCGTTCTATTTCGCGTACGACGCCGGGGCTCGGCGGATGATCCGGGCCTTCGCGGTGTCCGAGACCGCGCGGGCTGAGGCGCGCGCGCGCCTAGGCGGAATTCGGGCACGGGTGCTCGCGGAGGTGCCGGGGGCCGCGATCTCCGCCGACCAGGGCTACCGCGAGACCGATCTCGCGGTCGATTTCTGCGAGGACGTGGCAGCCCTGCCGGACGCGGACGTGGCCCGGATCAAGGCCATCTTCGAGGAGGAGGGGGCAACCGCCAAGATCTCGTCCATCCACGTGAACGGCTGGTTCGGCGACTGGGACAAGCTGACCATGTCGCGCCGGTTCGCGGCGGAGCAGCTGGGCCTCGACATCGATGCCCTGCGCGAACGGATCGTCTATTGCGGGGACAGTCCGAACGACGCCCCGATGTTCGGGTTCTTTCCCAACGCCTGCGGGGTCGCGAACGTCTCGGCCTTTGCCGGGCGCTTAGAGGCGGATCCGGCCTGGGTCGCGTCCGGCCATGGCGGGGCCGGGTTCGTGGAGATCGTGGATCGTCTGCTGGAGGCGCGAGCGTGATTGGACGCGGGTGCCCGGGCGGGGTAGGATCACACCAAAAGATGTGGCCGGTTGCGAGGGAGCGCATGACGTGAAGAAGGCGGAGACGGCGCTGCGCCGGGAGATCGTCGCGCGGTGCCGCGAGATGAACGCGGCCGGGATCAACCAGGGCACGTCGGGCAACATTTCGGTGGCGTTCGAGGGGCGGATGCTCATCACGCCGTCCGCGACGCCCTACGAGGCGATGGAGCCGGAGATGATCGCCTCCATCGCCCTCGACAGCGCCGACGGGGCCTGGCACGGGCCGTTGAAGCCGTCGACGGAGTGGCGGTTCCATCTGGCCTTGCTGCGCGAGCGGCCGGACATGCCGGTGGTGGTCCATGCCCATCCGACCTTTTGCACAACGCTCGCGATGCTCCACCGGGAAATTCCTGCGTGCCACTACATGATCGCGGCCTTTGGCGGCACCAATGTCCGGGTGGCAGGCTATGCGCGTTACGGCACGCCGAAGCTCGCGAAGCTCGCGGTCAAGGCGATGAAGGACCGCACGGCCTGCCTGCTCGCGAACCACGGCATGATCACGCTGGGCGAAACTCTGGCCAAGGGGATGTGGCGTGCGATCGAGCTCGAGACGCTGGCGCGCATGTACGTGCTGAGCCTCGGCATCGGCAAGCCCGTGATCCTGACGGACGCCCAGATCGAGGAGACGCTGAAGGGCTTTGCGAGCTACGGGCTACAGGCAGCACAGGACGACGCGGCATGACGCTGTATCCGGGACCACATGTCCGACCGGGCGACGGGGTGACGGGCACGTGATCGACGGAGGACGAAGCCCGTCGACCGGACGCCTGCGGATCCAAGCGATGATGACTTCGGATCATCCGATGCCGTGGCTTTTCCCCATGGTCGCCATGCTGGTCGTCTTCACGATCTATCCGCTGTTCTACAACATCTGGCTCAGCTTTCACGAATATGCGCCCATGCGGCGGCGGCTGGAGTTCGTGGGATTCGAGAACTGGACGACGCTTTGGGCCGACGCGCGGTTCTGGGGGGCGATGCGGATCACGATGATCTATTTCACCGTGGTGCTCGTCATCGAGCTGGTGCTCGGGATGGCGCTCGCACTCCTGCTCGACAGCGACGCGCCGGGGTTCGGGTTCCTGCGGGCGATCCTGACCCTCACGCTGGTCATACCGCCGGCAATTACGGGCATGATGTTCCTCCTGATGCAGGACGCGCAGTTTGGGGTGATCACCTATGTGCTGGAGGGGATCGGGCTGATCACCAGGGAGACGCCGATCCTGTCGACGCCCTCTACGGCGCTTGCGGGGGTGATGCTGGCGGACGTCTGGCAATGGACGCCGTTCATGGTGCTGATCTTTCTCGCGGGGCTGCGGTCGCTTCCCCCGGAGCCCTATGAGGCGGCGGTGCTCGACGGGGCGTCGGGCTGGCAGATCTTTCGGCGCATCACGCTGCCGCTCCTGTCGAAGGTGATCGCGGTGGCCGTGCTGATCCGGGGCATCGACCTCTTCCGGGTGTTCGACTACGTCTTCGTCATGACGTCCGGCGGGCCGGGGACGGCCACCTACACTCTCAGCCTCTATGCCTGGCAGCAGACGTTCAGCTTCATCAAATGGGGCTACGGGGCCACGATCAGCCTCGTGATGCTGGTCATGATCCTCGTGATCGCGAACCTGTTCATCTATGTCTCCAAGGTGCGCTGGTGATCGTCCGCTCGAAGTCCTCGCAGCTCCTGCGCATGGTGGCAGCCTGGAGCATCGTGGCATTGTTCGCATTTCCGCTCTATTACTGGATCACGGTCGCGTTCAAGGACGCCCGCGAGATCTTCGACATCCCGCCGAACGTCTGGTCCTTCACGCCGACGTTCAAGAATTTCGAGGAGGTCTTCGGCATCTCGCTCGGGTTCGAGCAGCAGCGCGAGGTCCTGCCGGGCGGGGGCAACTTTCGCATGGGGCCGCGGCTCTGGGACAGCATCGTGATCGCGGTTTTGTCCACGGCGCTCGCCATAGCGCTTTCCACGCTGGCGGCCTATGCGCTGTCGCGGATGGATTTCCGCGGCCGCCACCATTTTGTCGCCTGGGTGCTCTCGACGCGGATGATGCCGCCCGTGGCGGTGGCGATCCCGATGTTTTTCATCTACAAGAATTTTGGTCTGCTCGATACCTACACGGGTGTGGTCCTGATCCATGCGCTGATGAACCTGCCGCTTGCCGTGCTGCTCCTGAAATCGTTCTTCGACGATATTCCGCGCGACATCGACGAGAGCGCCATCGTCGACGGGGCCTCGCGCTGGACGATCTTTCGCCGGATCATCCTGCCCATGGCCAAGGGCGGCATCGCCGCGACCGCGGTCTTGTGCTTCATCTTTTCGTGGACGGAGTTCCTGTTCGTCCTCACGCTCACACAGACCGAGATCAAGACCGTCCCGGTGGTGAGTTCGACCTTCGTCACGTCCACGGGTACGGCCTGGGGCAACATGGCAGCCCTCGGTGCGGCTGCGATGATCCCGGCCTTCATCTTCGTGCTGCTGGTTCAGAAACAACTGGTCCGCGGCCTCACGCTCGGATCGCTCAAGCAATAGGGCGCCGGCACTTTAACCGTCCAAGGGAGGACATCTGATGCGCGATTCTGACAGAAAACTTTACGTAGCCGGCCTCGCCGACGCCTATGTGAAACGCAAGATCGGGCGGCGCGATTTCATGCGCAACGCGGCCAAGCTCGGCCTCGGGCTCGGGGCCTTCGGGCTCGGCATGTCGCGCCCGTTCGGCGGGCATTTCATGCCGGTGGCGAACGCGCAGGACCTGCGGCCCGATCCCGAGGTGCTCGCCTGGGTCAAGGAGGTCTCCAAGCCCTATGCCGGCACGACGCTCAAGTTCGCGACCGAATCGACGCCGCCGTCGAACGCGCTGAACGGCCAGCTCAAGCAGTACTTCGAGGAAGCCTCGGGGATGAAGGTCGAGATCGAGGTCCTGCCTCTGGAGCAGGTGCTCCAGAAAATGACGCTCGACATCGCGAGCCAGCTTGGCAGCTACGATCTCTATTACATCGACCAGTCCTGGGCCGCGTTCACCGCGCAGGACGTGTTCGATCCGCGCGAGCAGTACGAGGCGAACCCCGATCTCGCCATGCCCAACTGGAACATGGACGACTTTCTGCCCGCGCTCGTGGACGGCATCTCGAAGTACGAGGACCGCTGGGTGGGCGTACCCTATGACATCCCGATCTTCATCATGATGTACCGCAAGGACATCTACGACAAGATGGGCTTTGCCGGACCGCCGGCGACGCTCGACGAATACCTCCAGCAGGCGCAGGCGATCCGCGAGGAAATGGGCCCGGACCTCTATGGCGCCACGGGCCAGATGAAGTCGGGTCACTACAGCCTCGAATGCGACTGGACCGCTTGGCTGTGGGGGCATGGCAGCTCGATCTTCGGCGCGGACGGCAAGTTCTCGGGCAACGACGCCGAGGGGCTGGCGGCCATGGCCTATTGGGACGAGCTCTACAAGACCATGCCGCCTGGGGTCACCGGCTGGACCTGGGACGGCCAGGGTCAGTCCATCGCCCAGGGCGTCGCGGCCACCATGATGAGCTGGGGCGAGTTCTTCCCGTCCTTCGACGATCCCTCCGCCTCCAAGGTGTCGGGCCTCATGGAAGCTGCCCGCTGTCCGGCTCCGAAGGCGCTGCGCATGCCCGGCGATGCGGGTTTCGGCGAGATCCCGGGCGTCGGCCATCAGGGCGGCTCGTCGCTTGCGGTCTCGCGTAACGCCAAGAGCCCGGACGCGGCCTGGATCTTCATGCAATGGGCCACGTCCTACGACACCCAGGTGCTGATCACCACGCTGGGCGGCGGCACCGGACCGACGCGCAAATCGGTCTATGACGATCCGCGGGTGAAGGCGAACAACCGGGTGGGCCCCGGCACCACGCGCCATCTCGACGTGGTGCGTGCCACCATCGAGAACGACATGGGCTCGGAGCCGGATCTGCCGCAATGGGCGGAGCTGTCGTCCGACACGATCCCGGTGCGGCTGGGCAAGTACTTCGCCGGCGAGTACGGCTCCGCCAAGGAAGCGCTCGACGACATCAAGCAGGCGGTCGACGGCATCGTCGCCGGCTGAGCTCCTGCCCCTCGCGGCTCCGGCGAGATCCGGGGCCGCGGACCTCGACACCCAGCCAGCGGACCCGAAGGGACGATCTTGATGGCCGACAAGCCCCTCGTCGCGATCACCGGTGCCAGTTCGGGGATCGGAGAAGCCACCGCGCGCGCCTTTTCCGCAGCGGGGCATCCGGTGCTGCTGATGGCGCGCAGGCTCGAGCGTCTCGAGGCGCTGGGCCTGCCGGATGCGATGTGCCGAAAGGTGGACGTGCGCGACCGCGCGGCCATCGCTAAGGCAGTGCACGACGCGGAGGCGCAATTCGGCCCGGTGGACATGATGTTCGCCAACGCCGGGATCGCGCGGCTCGCCAACATTGGCCGGCAGGATCCGGCGGAATGGGACGAGATGATCGACATCAATACCAAGGGCGTGATGAACACGGTCCATGCCGTGCTCGCCGGCATGATGGCCCGCAGGCGCGGCACGTTGGTGATGATGAGCTCGATCGCCGGGCGCAAGGTCTACCCTGACCACACGGTCTACTGCGGCACCAAGTTCTTCGTGCACGCGGTGTCCGAGAGCCTGCGCGAATACCTGTCTGGGCACGACGTGCGGGTGATCGTTGTCTCTCCCGGCGTGATCGAGACGGAGGTGCTCGACGCCGTCACCGACCCCGACACGCTCGCGGCCTACAAGGCCAACAAGGTCAGGATCGGCGGTGGCATCGGAGCCGAGCATTGCGCCGACCTGATCGTCAATGCCTACCAGCTTCCCCAGAACGCGCTCGTCCAGGAAATCGTCCTGACGCCGACGCGCCAGTCCTACTGATCGCGCCATGCCGCACGTTTTTTACGACAAGGTCGCCAAGAGCTACGGCTCGGTCGAGGTCATGCGCGATCTGTCTCTGACGGTGGAGGACGGCGAGTTCGCCGTGCTGCTCGGGCCGTCGGGCTGCGGCAAGACCACGCTCCTGCGCATGACGGCCGGTCTTGAGACCATCAGCGGCGGCGCGTTGTCCATCGGCGGGGCCCGCATGAACGAGGTGCATCCGCGCGACCGCGACATCGCTATGGTGTTCCAGAACTACGCGCTCTATCCGACGATGAAGGTGTCTGAGAACATCGGGTTCAGCCTCGAGGTCAAGAAGCTCCCGGCGGCCGAGATCAAGCGCCGCGTCGCGGAGGCAGCCTCCGTCCTGAACCTCACGGACTATCTCGACCGCTATCCGCGCGAGTTGTCGGGCGGACAGCGCCAGCGGGTCGCCATGGGGCGCGCGATGGTGCGCGACGCTGGCGTGTTCCTGTTCGACGAGCCGCTCTCGAACCTCGATGCGAAGTTGCGGGCCCATATGCGCGTGGAGATCCGCCAGCTGCACGAACGGCTCGGGACCACGACGATCTACGTCACCCATGACCAGATCGAGGCCATGACCATGGCGGACAAGATCGTCCTGATGAAGGGCGGCCGGATCGAACAGGTCGGCTCGCCGGACGAGCTTTACGATCATCCGGCCAGCCTCTATGCGGCCGATTTCGTGGGATCGCCTTCGATGAACTTCATCGCAGGCGAGATCGCGTCCTCCGGAGACGGCCCGGCGTTTCGCGCCGAGGGTGTGCATCTGCGCCTGTCGGACGGCCTGGCCGCGAACGTCGGACAGAAGGTGACCTGTGGCCTGCGACCGTCGGACCTGGTCTTCGACGCGGAGGGAGACATCGCGGGCGAGGTCTTGCTCGCCGAGAAGACGGGAGCGGATCAGAACCTGCACGTGCGGGTCGGCGGGGCCGACGTGGTGGCGACCGTCCCACGTGGCGTCGTCGTGCGCCCGGGCGAGGTCGTCCGGTTGCAGCTTCCGCGCGCGCGCATCCATCTCTTCGACGCCGCGAGCGGCCTGCGCCTCGCCGAGCGCGGGTGACGACACGGGGCCGTTGACGGTCGGGTGTGCCTCGGCGTTACTGACCACCGGACTGGGTGGTGGCGACGGTGGATAGGGCCGCGACAGGCGAGATCACGCCAGGTTGGATGGGCAAGCATTCAGGCTGCCAGCCGCGAATGGTTCGGGCTCTGATCGGAACAGGAGGCGGATTTGCGCGTATGGGGTTTTGGCGGGCGTCTTTTCCTTTTGGTGGGTGTATTTCTCGGATTGGGGGTCGATCCGGGGTTTTCCGTCGCGAGATTTGACGACGTGGTTCCGGTACGAGAACCGGGGGCTGAGCTGCATCCGCAGGACATTACTCATGATTTGCATGTGTTGCCTCGAATGCCGCTCTTTTCGGAAGGATCCTTTAATTCTTCCGAAGGGACCACGGGTCACGTTCCCCCGAGAGCCCGGCCTGTGGAGGTCGGGGATTCGGAAAAGGATCCGCAGATTCGCGGGTTCACCGCAGATGAGGGTATTTCAGTGACGCCACAGAACATTACGTCTGCCGTCGGAGCTACGGATCTTGTCCTGTCGTTCGGGGTCACGGGGCTGAGCGACTGGTCGACGCAAATGCCGTTTCTCGACATCGCCCACGTGATGCGCGCCTGGATCGGACATCAGCCGGGCAAATGGGGCGGCATGTCCTTCGACCAGTTAAAATCGGGCGGCTTTCTGGATGCAAACGGTTGGCCCAAGGAAATTCCGTCGGGCCTCGCCTCGATCGGCTCGATCTGGGACTGGAGCGGTGCCCCGGGTGCGACAGAGGGGCGCAAGGGCGTCTATGTTTTCACCTACGAGGGAGAGGGCACGATCACCTTCGGCGGGGTCAAGGTGCTGAAGTCGGAACCTGGACGGATCACCATCGAGAACACCGGTGGAGGATCGATGTGGTTCAACATCATGGCGACGGACCCGAAGAAGACGGGCGACCACATCCGGGACATTTCCGTCGTTCACCAGAGCGATCTTGCGCTCCATGAGGCGGGCGGGATGTTCAATCCCGACTGGCTGGCCCTGATCGCCGATGCCCGCGAACTGCGCTTCATGGGTTGGATGAACACCAACAACGCCACGATCGTCGACTGGGCCGACCGGACCAAGCTGGATGATTTCACCTGGGCCAAGGGTTCGGGCGCACCGGTCGAGATCATGGTGCGCCTCGCCAATGAGACCGGCACTGAGCCGTGGTTCACCATGCCGCATACGGCGGACGACGCCTTCATTCGCGCCTTTGCGAGCTATGTCCGGGATCATCTCGATCCGGAATTAAAGGCGCATGTCGAGTATTCCAACGAGACCTGGAACTGGGCATTCCGCCAGCCGCACTGGCTGTTGGCGCAGGCCGAAGCGGAATGGGGTACCAAGGACTACATCGCTTATCAGGCCAAGCGGGCGACCGAGACCGCGCTGATCTGGGACGAGGTCTTCGGATCCGAGGCCGATGAGCGGGTGGTGAACATCCTCGGCTTCCAGACGGTCAACACCTGGGCCGCGGCCCAATTGCTCGACCCCAAGCCCTGGGCGCGGTTCGAGCCCGACGCATACGTAGCCCCGAAGACCGTCTTCGACGCCATGGCGGTGACGACCTATTTCGGCGGAGCGGAGGTTAGCGACCCGGCACTGCGCAATGCACTGCTCGCGGCGATCAAGGATCCGGCGGTGGATGCCAACGCGTTCCTCGCCGAGCGACTGGTGGATCCCGCCTACAAATTTTCGATTCCGCAGATCAAGAAGTACCTGCTGGATCAGAAATCGCTCGCGGATCGGTACGGTCTTGATCTGGTCGCATACGAAGGCGGTCAACATGTTCATCACAGCGCCTTCATTTCCGGTCTGACCGAGGCTGATCTTGCGACGCTCACGACCTTTATGAGTGGCTTCGTGCGCAGCCCGCAGATGGCCAATCTCTATGCCGATCTCTGGAAGGTCTGGGCGGAGGTCGGCGACGGGGCCTTCATGCAGTTCGAGGACGTGGGAAACCCGGGCCGTTTCGGGTCCTGGGGGACCTACAGCCATCTCGCGGACGTCAATCCTCGCGCAAAGATTCTGATGGACCTCGCGCGGACGAGCGAATCCTGGTTCGGGGACGGCGGTGGGGCGCAATATCAGCAGGGTGTCACGCTGTTCGCGGGGCCGGAGGGAGCCAGGCTGGTCGGAACCGTTCAGGAGGACTTCTTGATTGGCGGCGCGGGGGACGACGTGTTCGTGCCGGGTCCGGGCCGTGACGGCGTGAACGGAGGGGCAGGCGATGACCGCATGATCCTGTCCGGACGCCCCATGGACTACCGTATCCAGGCCGAGGGCGCGGGGCACAGGCTGATCGGCCCCGACGGCTCGAA
Organism: Rhodobacterales bacterium; assembly: GCA_038209095.1. GTDB lineage: Bacteria > Pseudomonadota > Alphaproteobacteria > Rhodobacterales > Rhodobacteraceae > Amaricoccus. The sequence goes on along the minus strand of JBBQYB010000059.1, from coordinate 7,074 downwards.
CTATGTCGTCAACGTTGAACGGTTCACGTTCGACGGGAACCTCACCATCCGTCTGGACGATCTGCTGGCGCAGCCGGATCACGGTGCCGGTCCGACGCTGGAGCGGCGCGGTGATCTGATCGAGGGAGGCGGGGTCGTGTTCGTCGACAAGGACGCGAACAAGGGCGTCTGGGTCGAGGGGGTCAACATCAAGTCGGCCCTCGGGCGGTCGCTTGACCTGTCGGAGGCCGATGACGCCCTTACCTATGTCGTGCATGATCGCGGCGCGGAAGCTACATTCGGCAAGATCGTGGTCAGCGCCAATTTCTGGAGCATGCAGCAGGACCGGGCCGATGCCGTCGGGGCCAATCTGACCGGCAATGCGCTCGAGACCACGTTGCGGCTGGGGAGCGTGGTCACGGGGGCCACGTCCCTCGTGCTGAGCGACGCCGCCGACGGCTTCATCGGGCGGGCGGGTTCGGACGTCGTCTATGGCGGCGCCGGTGACGATCGCCTGTCTGGCGGCGTCGGGAACGATTGGCTTGCCGGCAACGGTGGCGCCGATACGCTGTTCGGAGGCACCGGGGACGATGTGCTGGTGTTCGACTCCGGCAAGGACAAGCTTCACGGAGGCGCGGGGCGCGACGAGGCCGTCTTCTTCGGGCGATTCGCCGAATTCACGATCACCCGGACCGAAGACGGCCTCAAGGTGAGCGGTGCATCCGGCTCCGCCCATGTGACCGGTGTCGAGACCTTTACGTTCGACGACCGCACGATTTCGGACTCCGACCTGTTCGGCTTTGCCTGATCGGCTGCCCGGGGCGCAGGATGCGCCCCGGACGCTTCGCTTTTGCCAGACGACGGAGCGATCGCCCAGGCGCGAAGAGCCTTGCGTCCGCGCCGTTTGCCTTGCAGGTTCCTTTCCGCGCTCGGGGGAGGGATGGCATGCGGACGGTGCTTGTTGCGAACCGCAAGGGCGGTTGCGGAAAGACGCTGGTGTCGATCACCCTCGCCGCGGCGCTCGCAGCGCGGGGAGGCCGGGTCGCCTTGGCCGATGCCGATCCGCAGAAATCCTCGTTGCGCTGGCTCAGGCATCGCCCTGCGACGGTGCCGGCGATCCGCGGTCTCGATTGGTCGCAGGCCGGTGACGTCGGCGACGCCCCGAAGCGGATCGAATGGCTGGTCATCGACGCGCCGGGAGCGCTGGCGGGGGACCGCGCCGAGGCGCTGATCGCGGAAGCCAAAGCGGTTGTGACGCCGGTCCTTCCGTCCTATTTCGACGCGGACAGTACCAAACGGTTCCTGCGCGAGATCGATGACATCAAGCGGGTGCGCAAGGGGAAGGTCGGGGTGCATCTGCTCGCGAATCGGGTCAAGCCCGCGAGCCGTGCGACGGACAGGCTGCGGCTGTTCTTCGACGGGCTCGGCCAGCAGCCCCTGGCCTGGATCGCCGAACGCACGGCCTATGCCGATCTGGCCGAGGGCGGGCTTTCGGTGTTCGACCGGCCGCAAAAGGCGTATCGCCTGATGCAGGCGCAATGGGAGCCGGTTCTCCGGGCTCTCGACTGAGGCGCCATCCGAAGGGGGAGCGATCATGGATCTCGGGATCAGGGGCCGCCAGGCAGTGGTCTGTGCGGCCTCGCGCGGCCTGGGGCGCGGCTGCGCCGAGGCGCTTGCGGAGGCGGGCGTCGATCTGACGCTGAACGCCCGCGGTGCCGAGGCGCTGGAGGCGACGGCGGCCGATTTGCGCATCCGGTTCGCGGTGCGGGTCACGACGGTCGCGGCCGACATCACCACCGAGGCCGGTCGGGCGGCCGTTCTGGCCGCGAGGCCGGATGCGGACATCCTCGTCACCAACGCGGGAGGTCCGCCGCCGGGCCTCTGGTCCGACTGGTCGCGCGAGGATTTCGTCGGGGCGATCGATGCGAACATGCTGGCCCCCATAGCCCTGATGCAGGCGTATCTTCCGGCGATGATGGCGCGCGGCTGGGGGCGGGTGGTCAACATCACCTCGAGTTCGGTCAAGGCCCCGATCGCGCAACTGGGCCTGTCGAACGCCGCGCGAGCGGGGCTCACGGGGTTCGTCGCGGGCACGGCGCGGCAGGTTGCCCCGCAAGGCGTGACGATCAACAACCTCCTGCCCGGCGTTCACGCGACCGACCGGGCGGCGGCGCTCGACGCGGGCGTCTCGGCGGCGGAGGGCATCAGTGCCGCGGAGGCGCGGCGGCGGCGCGAGGCGGGCATTCCCGCCCGGCGCTACGGCACCCCGGAGGAATTCGGCGCGGCCTGTGCGTTTTTGTGTTCGGTGCATGCGGGCTACATCGTGGGCCAGAACATCCTGCTCGACGGAGGTGCCATCAACGCGACGCTTTGACCCGACCGTCTTGCGCGCCGGCGCTCGCAGGGTTATCTCGAATTCAAACCCGATGGTTTTGATCGGATAAGAGGGCCCCGCCGCGCATGCAGCAGACCCGCATCGCCCCCGAAGTCGCCCGCCTGTCTCTGACGGGGGTCAGTCATGCCTATGAAGGTGCCCGCGTGCTCGATGCGGTCGATCTGGACCTGCGCCAAGGGGAGGTGACCTGCCTGCTCGGGCCGTCCGGTTGCGGCAAATCCACGCTGTTGCGGATCGCGGCCGGCGTGGAGCGCCAGACCGAGGGCCGCGTCGCGGTGGACGGACGTGTCGTCTCGGACGGCCCGTTGCACGTCCCGCCCGAGGGCCGCGAGATCGGACTGGTGTTTCAGGACTTCGCACTGTTTCCGCATCTGCGCGTTCTCGACAATGTGGCGTTCGGTCTGCGCGGGCCTGCGACCGACCGGGCGCGGCGGGCTCAGGATCTGCTCGAACGGGTCGGCCTGGGCACGGACGGCGCGAAATACCCTCACCAGTTGTCGGGAGGCGAACAGCAGCGGGTCGCCCTCGTCCGGGCGCTGGCGCCGCGTCCGCGCATCGTGCTGATGGACGAACCGTTCTCCGGGCTCGACAACCGGCTGCGCGATGAGGTGCGCGACCAGACGCTGGAACTGCTGAAGGAGGAACGGGCCGCGGTGCTGCTCGTGACCCACGAGCCCGAGGAGGCAATGCGCCTCGCGGACCGAATCGCGCTGATGCGGGGCGGGCGCATCGTGCAGGAGGGTGCGCCCTACAATATCTACAACAATCCGGTCGACAAGCTCGCGGCGATGTTCTTTTCCGACGTGAACGTGATCCACGGGGTCGTTCGCAACTTCCAGACCGACACGCCCTTCGGTCAGTTCCTGACCCCTGGCCTTGCGGACCGTGCAGACGTGGAGATCATCATCCGTCCACAGCACCTCAAGATGGACTTCGACAGGCATGGGACCGGGCCGTTGCCGACCCCCCAGGACGGCGTGCCGGCGCGGGGACAGGTCGTGCGTGCGCGGTTCCTTGGACATCAGTCGATCGTCGAGTTGCGCATGGATCACGACGGGTCCGTGCTGAGGGCGACGATCCCGGGGGTTTTCCTGCCCAAGGCCGGGACGCCCCTGTGGCTCTCGTTGCGGCGGGATCGCTGTTTCGTGTTTCCTTGCGTTCACCAAACCGTGCTGACGACCCCCTATTTCGCCTGAGTGCCGGACGCCGGCGATGTTTGGGGTTTGATAACCGGCGGCGGAAGCAATATGTCGTACTGGGAACAAGGGTCGGCTCGCGCCGCGATGCCGCCCTTCTCTGTTGGGAGAAATCACATGTTCAACAATATCGGTCCGGCAGGCCTCATCCTCATCGCGATCGTCGTGCTCGTGCTGTTCGGGCGCGGCAAGGTCGCGGGTCTCATGGGCGAGGTGGGCAAGGGCATCACCAGCTTCAAGCGCGGGATCAAGGAGGGTTCGGATGAGATCGAGAACTCTTCGCAGAATTCAGCCGCCGAATCCGCCCGCGACATAACGGCGGAAAAAGACAAGGTCTGATCCAGCCCCGCGGGGACGAGGAACGCCATGCTCGACATCGGCTGGAGTGAACTGATGCTGATCGGCGTCGTGGCGTTGATCGTGGTCGGTCCCAAGGATCTGCCCCGGCTGTTCAAGATGGGCGGACAATACATGGGCCGCGCGCGCGGCATGGCGCGCGAGTTCCAGCGATCCATGGAACAGGCCGCGGATGACACTGGTCTCAAGGATGCCGCGGACAGCATGAAATCCATCGACCGTCTCAACATGGGCTCCGCCACGTCCTCCGCGCGCAAATATGCCGAAGGCTTGGTCAAGGGCCCGGGCGGGACGGGCACTGCGATGAAGCCGCCGTCCGCCGTGCCGGTTGCGGCGAAACCGGCCGCCCCGGAACCGGTCGGTGTCGCGGAGCCGTCGGAGGCCCCTGTCGCGGCCCCGAAGGACACCACGGTTCCATGAAGGACGGCGCGGAAAAGGACATCGACGACAGCACCGCTCCGCTGATCGAGCATCTGGCGGAACTGCGCACGCGGATCATGCGATCGATCCTCGCCTTCGTGATTGCGATGATCGCGGCCTTTACCGTCGCCGGGCCGATCTTCAACTTTCTCGCGGCCCCGATCGCGCGGCTTCTGGTCCTCAACGGGCAGACGCCGGAGTTGATCTTCACGGGGTTGCAGCAGGGTTTCATGACCCAGGTGCGAATCTCGGTCTTTGGCGGATTCATCCTCGCCTTTCCCGTGATCGCGCACCAGCTGTGGCGTTTTGTGGCCCCTGGGCTCTACCGTCAGGAAAAGAACGCCTTCCTGCCGTTCCTGATCGCCTCGCCGATCCTCTTTGCAATCGGCGGGTCGTTCGCTTTCTACGTGGTGCTGCCCATTGCGTTCGAGTTCTTCTTGTCGTTCCAGCAGTTCGGAACGCCCGTGGGTCCGGTCGACACCGACCTGCAGATCCAGTTTCTCGGAACGATCAACGAGTATCTCGGCCTGACGATGAAGTTCATCATCGCGTTCGGGCTCTGTTTCCAGTTGCCGGTTCTGCTGACGCTGATGGGCAAGGCCGGCCTCGTGTCCGCCAAGACCCTCGGCACGGGGCGAAAATATGCGGTCGTTCTCATCCTCATCGTCGCGGCGCTGGCGACGCCGCCCGATGCGATGTCGCAGTTGATCCTCTTCTCTGCGGTCTATCCGCTTTATGAGATCTCGATCATCCTCGTGCGTTGGGTCGAGCGGGCGCGCGAACGCGAGCTGCGCGCCCAAGGCCTGTGGGTCGATCCCGATGCGCCAGAGGCCGGGGAAAACCCGTGACGGCTGATCTGGAGGTGCTGGGCCGGATCGCCGCGGCGCTGGAGCGCCTCAGTCCACCTCCCGGCCCGCAGCCGGATTTCTCGGCCGCCGAGGCCTTCGTGTGGCATGTGGGCCCGGACCGCCTGGAGCCGGTCCGCCAGGTGGCGCGGGTTGGCATTGATCTGTTGTTAGGTGTGGAGCGGGCACGCGACACCCTACTCGCGAACACCCGTCAGTTCGCAGCTGGCGGGTCCGCGAACAACGTGTTGCTCTGGGGCGCTCGCGGCATGGGCAAATCGAGCCTCGTCAAGGCCGCGCATGCGGAGGCCGCCCGGGAGGTGCAGGGACGGCTGAAGCTGGTGGAACTGCACCGCGAGGATCTGCCCTCCATCGGCCGCCTGCTCGGCCTGCTCAGCACGGCGCCGGAGCGATTTATCCTGTTCTGCGACGATCTGTCCTTTGGACACGACGATGCGCATTACAAGTCGTTGAAAGCGGTGCTGGACGGCGGCATCGAGGGCCGGCCCGACAACGTCATCCTCTATGCGACGTCGAACCGCCGCCACCTGATGCCACGCGACATGATCGAGAACGAACGGCAGGCGGGCGTCAATCCCACCGAGGCCGTGGAGGAGAAGGTCTCGCTGTCGGATCGGTTCGGACTTTGGCTCGGGTTCCATCCCTGCTCGCAGGACGATTTTCTCGCCATGATCCGCGGCTATTGCGACGCCCATGGCCTGGCGATCGCCGAGGCCGATCTGCGGGCGGAGGCCATCGAATGGTCCCAGACCCGTGGCGGGCGTTCGGGCCGGGTGGCTTGGCAATACGTCACGGATCTCGCCGGGCGGCGCGGCGTGGCGCTGGCGGGATCGGCCGTGTCATGAACAGCGAGCCGAAACCTCCGAGGCTCGACCCGGCGGCTCAGCCGCAAGCGCGGCGGGTGATGCCGGTCGAGTCTCCGCTCATCGGCAGCCGGTCGGTCGCCCGGTGGTTGCTGGTGGTGGTGCTCGCCGCCTCCGCATGGTTCTTCTACGGGTTCCTCGCACCGGTGCTGGCGGCCATGATCATCGCCTTCGCAACCTGGCCTCTGTACCTGCGCGTGCAGGAGGCCCTGAGCATCGGGCGCACCCTGGCGGCCTCGCTGTTCGTCACCACGATCCTTCTGTTTCTGGTCTTGCCGTTGATCGCGGCCACTGCCTATGCCGTGGCCGAGGCGCGGATCTGGGCGGAATGGGCGGCGCTGGTCAACGCCAACGGTGCGCCGAGTCCGGACTGGATCGCTTCGCTGCCGGGGGTCGGGGCCTGGCTCTCCGAGCGCTGGGATCTGCACGTCGGCCGGCCCGGCGCCATCGGGGAGTTCGTGCAGGTCATGAGCGGCGAGAGCCTCGGGAGCGTCTATCGCGGCATCCTGACGGTCAGCGGCTTCGCATTCGATCTGGTGCTCGCCGCACTCTTCATGCTGATCACGCTGTTCGTGTTCTACCGCGACGGCGACACGATCGCGTCGCAGATCGATGTGGCCGGCGAGCGGGTTCTGCCCAGCCAGTGGGAACGTGTGTCGCGGGTCGTGCCGCGCACGATCAGTTCGACCGTTACGGGGATGACCCTGATCGCGATCGCCGAGGGTTTCATCCTCGGGGCCGCTTACTGGCTGGCCGGCGCGCCGTCGCCGGTGACGCTCGGGATCATCACCGGGTTCATGGCGCTCGTCCCCGGCGGGGCTCCGCTCGCGATGACCTCCGTCTCGATCTATCTGTTCGCGAGCGGCAGCACCGGTGCCGCGATTGCCCTGTTCGCCTGGGGCGCGCTGGAATTGTTCATCGTCGACAAGACCGTGCGGCCGTCCCTGGTGGGCGGGCCGATCAAGCTGCCGTTCCTACCGACGTTCTTCGGGCTGATC
>JBBQYB010000058.1:0-18928 GCA_038209095.1 Rhodobacterales bacterium | reverse complement strand
CGTGCCGACGTGTCCGATTACATCGAGCGCTTCTACAACCCGCGGCGGCGCCATTCCAAGTTGGGCTATCTCAGCCCAATGGCCTTCGAGAACCGCGCAATGCGACCTTAACCCGGTGTCCACGAAACCGGCAGCAGCTCACCAACCTCTCGTCCTCCTGAAATAGGGATAATTATATCCCGGTGGGTGGACCACTTCAGTGGGGGTATTCCAAGTCGGAACGCCGCTGGCGTGAAGTGGAAGCTGACCACCTTGGAGAGTGGCACGCCACCCGCGACAGCCATGTCGAAGGGAGACCATAAGCCGCCGCCTGCGAGGATGAGGGGGAGAAATCCTCCGACCGTGGTGATCGTGGTCGAGACGATGTGGCGGGAGGAGGCCATGACGACGCTGGTCATCGCCTCCGGGTCGCCCGCCGTCGACGCCTCGTCCTCCTGGAAAGCGGTCATGACGATGAGGGCGGCGTTAATGGACACGCCGATGGAGCCGATCAGTCCGATGATGGCATTGACGCGGACCGGTAGGCGAAGACCGCCAGCGCCAGCATCGACAGCCCCGCCGAGAGGCCGGAGACGACGATGGCCACACCTGCGAGCCGGAAGTTGCCGAAGGTCGGGACGACCATGACGATCGACAGGGTGACGAAGAGGCCCAGCGAGGCAATCAGGTTGTTGAGGGTCGAGGCGGGCGCGTCGGCATCGCCGCCGATCTGGAGCCGGACACCTTCGGGCAGAACGAACCCGGCCTCCGCGATGCGGGCCTGGACCTCCACGAGCGCCTCTTCTGGCAGGACGCCCGCCTGCATGAAGGCCTGCACGGTATTGGCGCGCTCTCCGTTGCGGCGGGTTATGCTGCCCTCGACGGGGATCCCCGATCCATCCCGTTTGCGTGTGGCGATCGGAGCACGGTAACGGCAAGCATCAGGTAACGTTTCATGCGAGGCAATGCGCCGGACCAGTTTCGCATGTCGCTGAACATTGGTCGCACCGCCGGAGAGCCAGACCTTCGCGGCCGGTGGAAACGCTATCATGTCCGTTCGCGTACTGAGATCAACCGCAGCAACGCCGCCGCGTCGATCCCGTCGCCGACGATCAACCGCCGTCCGTTCCCAGCACGATCTCGATCCGGTCCGCGCTGGTTATTCTTTGCGCGCGCGCCGTCTCGGAAACCAGCCGGGAGGCTGCGAAGCTTGCCTCCACAATCCGGAGCCGCTCCGCCGCGCTCCATCGACGCCGGCGTCCCAAATAGACGATCTCGAACCGTGAAACCGTCGATCTGTCCTTAAGGTTGCCCATAAGGTTAGATACCAGTCAGACCCTCATCGCGGCGGGCGGCCCTCGGCGGAGGCCCACGCAGCTCTAGCGCTTCATTATACGAAGAAAGGTGCCAGATCGGTACCCGATGGACGGAGTTCTTGAGCGCCGTATGCCATGGCCACGAGACCTGCCGCTGCGCAAGCACATGAGAGGGCGACCGCGGCCGGTACATCGTGCAACCATAGCGCAATAAAGGTGCCTACCAGCGCATCACCCGCCCCGGTCTCGTCCTTCACGTCGAGATCTTCGTTTCGGCATCGCGTCACGGGCGCACCGCGTTGGATCAGATAGGCACCCTGAAGCCGTTGTGAAACGATCACCACTTCCGGCCAGCATGTCGCATCGGCGGCCCGTCCTGCAAGCCATGTCACAGCATCTTGTGCAGCGAGAGGACAGCCGGGCAATGCAGAAAGCGTCTCTTGCTGGATAGCGAGCATATTAAAGGCTGCGAACATCTCGTCGCTGTGATCGGCGAGCCACGTCGCTGGCAAGCCCGTCGTGTGCATCGAGGTCCTGAAGCCTGCCTTTCGAGCCGCAAGAATTTGTGTAAGATGGTATGGCACCTGAAAGCCTTCGAAGTGCAGACACCATTTCCGATCATGCGGAGCCTGCGTGGAGAGAAAGAGCTCCAGCGCTAACCCTTCCACGTTGACCGGCTCGGCGACGATCGTGCGTTGCCCGCTGGGCTCCACCAGAACGAGAGCCCGGGCAAGGTGACCAGTTCCCCGGCCTGAAGGCGTGAGGACATCGACGGAGCGCCTTGCAAGTTCAGTGATGGCCCAGTCGCTGTCGACGTCGTTTCCGACCGTTGTCAGCAGGGAACAGGCCACTTTCCACCGATCAGACAGGCCGGCCGCAAAAGCCGCAACGTTGGCTGCGGGACCACCCACCGTCTTGAGAATTTCATGGGCCTTGATCCTGTCCTCCCGAACTGGAAGACGGTCTACACGCGCGACGAAGTCTACGCTGACGTGGCCAATCGTCGTCAGCGCCGGTACGTTCACATCCATGCGCTCCAGCCGCTGGATCGTACGCTTTCTGGAGGTCAAGCTTCTGGCGCTTTCCGCAGGGCGATAGTCGAGCTCGACTATCGCCTCGGCTATCTTTTCACCCGTCTTGGGCGCGACCCGGATGAGGCCGCTGAGGTAATTGGAAACCGTGCTCTTCGCGACGCCTGCGCGCCGGGCCACATCGGCGATGGTCGCGGGTCGGGATCTATCCTGCATCGTTTCTGTCATGCACCTTCGCCCGAGCGGCGCGGAGGAGCGCCATGCGACGCTGATAGGCCGGCGACATAAGGCTTTCGTCGTCAATTAAAGCGGCATGCGCAGGCAGGCTGTCTGCATGCCAGCAAGCGGCCCGGTGGGGCCCATCGGCGAAGGTCTCGAGCCGCGGCTTTTCCGCCCTGCACCTGTTTGTGGCGAAGCTGCACCGCGATGCGAAGGGGCACCCTTCCCTTCGCCCGAAGGGATTGGGCGGCTCGCCTGTCACGTCCTCCGCGCGGGTGCGGCGTTGGCCGGCAACGCTCGGTGTCGCGGCAAGCAGCATCCGGGTGTAAGGATGTCTGGGCGCTGCAAAGATCGTCTGAGACGGACCCGTCTCGACCAAGGTTCCGGCATAAAGCACGCCCACGTGGGACGCGAAGTGACGGACCACGGCCATGTCGTGCGAAATGAACAGGAAAGAGACGCCCAAGCGGCTACGCAACTCGCCGAGCAGGTTCAGCACCTGCGCCTGTATCGAGACATCGAGCGCAGACACAGGCTCGTCGCATACGATCAGTTCCGGCTCCACGGCAAGCGCCCGCGCGATGACGATCCGCTGGCGTTGCCCGCCCGAGAATTCGTGCGGAAACCGGTCGCGATGGTGCCGCCCGAGCCCGACCAGATCGAGCAGTTCGTCGACCCTGCGTTCGAGGTCTGCCCCAGCGCGCAGCCCGTGCAAGCGGACCGGTTCGGCAATCGCCCTGCCGATCCGCACGCGCGGATCGAGAGAGCTGAACGGATCCTGGAAGATGATCTGCATCCGGCGGCGCAGATGTTTCAGCGCGCTGGTGTCGAGCGATCCGAGATCGATCCCGTCGAACCGAACCGTACCGGCATCGGCCTCGATGAGACGCAGGACCGCACGGCCGATCGTTGATTTCCCCGAGCCGCTCTCGCCCACGAGCCCGAAGGTGTCGCCCCTCTCGATCCGAAAGGTCACATCGTCGACGACGGTGGCGTATTTCTTTCGGCGAAACGGTCCGGCAGAACCCGGGTAGATCTTGGTCAGCCCCGTCACTTCCAGGAGAGGCGCGGTCATCCGACGCTGTCCTCCAGCGGCGCGCGCCAGCAGGCTACTGCGTGCTCGCCCGAAATCGCGGCGAGCGGCGGTGCACCGTGTCGGCAGCGTTCGACGGCGAAAGGGCAGCGCGGCGCAAACCGGCATCCCTCCGGCATGGCGCCTGGCAGTGGCACCTGTCCGTCGATGGAAGCGAGCGAGCGCCCGACGTCCGAGGCCCGCGGCATCGCGGCGAAGAGCGCCAGGGTGTAGGGATGTTGAGGATCGCCGAAGATCGCGTCCCGGCTACCCTCTTCAACGATCTGGCCTGCGTACATGACCGCGATCCGGTCGGCGATCTCGGCTACGACCGCAAGGTTGTGCGTGACGAACAGTACAGCCGTTCCGAAATCAGCCCGGAGCTCGTCGATCAGGCGGAGGATCTGGTTCTGGATCGTCACGTCTAGGGCAGTCGTCGGCTCGTCGGCGATCAAAAGGGCCGGACGGCAGATCAGCGCCATGGCGATCATCACGCGCTGCCGCATCCCGCCGGAGAGTTGGTGGGGATACATGTCAAATCGTGTCTCGGGTGCCGGCATCTGGACGCGGCGAAGCATGTCGAGGCCGATCTTCCGCGCTTGTGCCGCATCGTGACCCTGATGGCGGACAAGCGGCTCCAGGATCTGCGCTCCGATGGTCAGGACCGGATTGAGCGACGTCATCGGCTCCTGGAACACCATCGCCATCTTGTCGCCGCGGAGGTTCTCGAAGTCACTTTCGCGCGCTTGCGTGAGATCGATTTCGCCAAGCCTGAGCGTGCGAGCTTTGAGGCGTGCCCTCGCCGGAAGAAGCCCCATGACCGAGAGCGAAGTGACGCTTTTTCCCGAACCTGATTCCCCGACGATACAGAGCAGTTCGCCACGCTCCAGGCTCAGGTCGACGCCATCCACCACCCAAGGCCCCGTGCCAAAACCGACGCGCAGGCCTTTGATCTCGAGGACACCTGGCTTTCGGGCTGCCAACATCGTTTTGGCTTCACGGAGCACGCGGTTTCCCATTGACAAGATGCCTCGGCCTCAAAGAGTATTTCCATAATCGAACCGGTTCAATGTGAATCGGCAGATAGAAAATACTCAGGAGCGATATCGGCTTGGCGGGTTTTCTGGTACTCAGAATTGCAAGCCTGATCCCGATCCTGATCGGGGCCTCTGTCGTCGTATTTCTTCTGACACGGCTTATTCCGGGCGATCCTGTCCTGGCCCTGCTGGGGATGGAAGCGACAGACGAGGCAATCGAGGCGCTGCGAATTCGTTTTGCGCTCGATCAACCCATGCCGATACAATACCTCGCCTGGCTTGGCAGCATTTTGACCGGTGATTTCGGGCGCTCGATCCAGAGCGGGCGGGAAGTCTTTCCGATGCTAACGGAGGCGTTCCTGCCGACCGTGTGGCTGTCGCTTGCGGCTACGGCAGTGTCCCTCGCGATCGCCATACCTGCCGGTGTGATCGCGGCCACGCGGCGCGATACCGCTGCGGATTACTCCGTCTCCTTCATCGCCCTCTGCGGGCTCTCGATGCCGAGCTTCTGGCTTGGGGTGCTCCTTATCCTTGCGTTCTCGATCCATGTGCCGATCCTGCCGGCCTCGGGTTATGTGCCGCCTGGTGACGACTTCCTCGGGTTTCTGCGGCATCTCGTGCTTCCTGCGCTCACGCTCGGCACGGCGCTGGCGGCAGCGGTGATGCGGATGACCAGATCGACGATGCTTGAGGTCCTCGACGCGGATTACGTTCGGACGGCCCGCGCGAAGGGCCTGCGGCAAAGAACGGTGATCTGGCGGCACGCTTTCGGTAATGCGCAGATTCCCATTGTCACGCTGCTCGGGATACAGTTCGGGCAGTTGCTCGGCGGGGTCGTGATCACCGAGACGGTGTTTTCCTGGCCCGGTATCGGCAAGCTGACCGTGGATGCGATCTTTGCGCGCGACTATCCGGTCGTGCAAGGCGCTGTGCTGTTGACCGCCGGCCTCTTCGTTCTCCTCAACCTGCTGACCGACGTCCTCTACACCCTGATCGATCCGCGGTTGCGTCTGTCATGAGCGATACCGCCGCCTCCGGAGGTTCGGTCCGCATGCGCGCCTTGCTGGCGAACCGGCGCGCGGCTCTTGGGGCCCTTCTGGTTGGGCTTGCGGCCTTTGCGGCGCTCTTTGCACCGTTTCTCACGCCGTTCGGCCCCGACAAGCCGGACTTCACCGCAATCCTTTCAGGTCCGTCCGCGACGCATCTTCTCGGGACCGACGATCTCGGGCGGGACATGCTGACGCGCACATTGTACGGCGCGCGCGTTTCGCTGTTGGTCGGGTTCCTGAGTGTCGCCTCGTCGCTCGTCATTGGCGCCATGCTCGGCGCGGTCGCGGGATATGCGGGTCGCTGGACAGATGCGGTCATCATGCGGCTGATGGATGTCATTTTCGCGTTTCCGAGCGTCTTGCTGGCGCTCGCCATCACTGCGGCACTGGGTCCGAGCCTCACGAACGCGATCCTCGCGATCGCGGTCGTCAATCTGCCGGTCTTTGCACGAATTGCGCGGGCCCAGACCCTCGTCGTGCGCAGCCTCGACTTTGTCGAGGCCAAGCGCGCCCTGGGCTTTGGTCCGGTGAACATCCTTTTGCGCACGGTCCTCCCCAACATCACCGCTCCCCTGATCGTTCAGGGATCGCTTCTGTTCGCGATGGCGATCATCACGGAATCCTATCTTTCCTTTCTTGGTCTCGGAGCACAGCCTCCGACCGCGACTTGGGGCAACATGCTCCGCAACTCGATCGCCTTTCTCGATCTCGCGCCGTGGATGGCGTGGTTCTCAGGCCTTGCGATCTTCGTGAGTGTGCTCGGCTTCAACCTGCTCGGCGACGCGCTGCGCGACGCTCTCGACCCACGAAACAATTGACAGACAGGAACCTCAGAATGATCAGAAGACGATCCTTTCTAGCCTCCGCCGCCGGCTTGTCCATTGCGCCGCTGCTGACCGGCGCGGTCGCTTTCGCCCAGGAGAACGAGACGCTTGTCGTGGCGGTCGTCTCCGATCCGGTGACGCTCGACCCGGCGCTCATGGCGTCGTTCTTCGAGATCATCGTGCAGTACAACATCTTCGAGCCGCTGATCCACATCACGCCGGAACTCGTGGCAGAGCCGGGCCTCGCCTCATTCGAGATGCCTGACGAGACGACCTATGTCCTGACGCTGAGGGAGGGTCTGACCTTCCATGACGGCACGCCCATCGACGCGGAGGCGGTCAAGGCCAATTTCGAGCGGATGCGCGATCCTGCAACCGGCTCGCCGCGTGCAAGCGAGCTTGGCCCCGTGGACACAATCGAGGTCACCGGTCCGCTCGAGGTCACGCTGCGGCTCAGCGCCCCGTTCGCGCCGCTGCTCCAGGTGCTGTCGAACCGCGCCGGCATGATGGTGTCGCCGACGGCCATCGCCGAACTCGGTGAGGATTTCGCGACCCAAGCCGTTGGCGCCGGACCCTACCGCGTCGCAAGCTGGACGAAGAACTCGGAACTCGTGCTCGAGGCCTTCCCCGGCTACTGGCGCGGCGAACCCGCGATCAAGCGCATCGTGTTCCGCCCGATCTCCGACGAGACCGTGCGCCTGACGAATCTCCGGTCGGGGACCGTGCAGCTGATTGACGGGGTCCCACCCCAAGCCGTTCCGCAGGTCGAGGCGGACACAGCCCTGACACTCAAGCGCAGCCCGGGACTGGGTTTTTCGGCGTTTTCGTTCAACACCACACGCGCGCCCTTCGACAATCAGGCCGTTCGACGGGCTTTTTCGATGGCGAGCGATCCGGGCGTCGCCGTGCGGGCGGCCTATTTTGGTGCCGCGTCCCCGGCTTTCGGAGCGATCCCGCCCTCCATGCCATGGGCGTATGATGCGGACCTCGCACGCCCGCGCGGGGACGCGGCAGGTGCGCGCGCCATGCTCGAAGAGGCGGACGTCACCTTGCCCGTGGCCGTCGAGATCACGGTGACGAACTCGCCCATATTCGTGCGCATCGCGGAGATCCTCCAGGCGCAGGCTGCGGAGGCGGGCTTCGAGGTTTCCATCAACCAGATCGACGCAACGAGCCTCATCACCGTCCTGCGCGGCGGGACCTTCGATCTGTGCATGTCGCCCTGGTCGGGCCGGACCGACCCCGACGGCAACATGTTCAACTATTTCACGATCGATGGTCCGAACAACTTCCCCGGCTGGACGAATGAGGAAGCGGATGCGGTGCTCCGGCAGGCCCGGACCGAGACCGACCAGCAGGCACGGGCGGCCCTCTACCAGCAGGCGCAGCAGATCGTCGCGGACGAAGTTCCGCTCCTGTTCATCGCGTTCCCGGAGACGTTGCAGGCGTCGGTCGGCGGGCTCGACTGGGTTCAGTATCCTGATGGAGCGCTCCGCCTTCAGTTCGCAGCCTTCGAGTAACGCGCGCGGCGACGCGAGATAGTCGAGACCGGGGCCGTTCTGAGGCGGACGGCTCCCAAGGATCAGGAGATATCATGAAGAAGGTTCTTCTCGTCGGCGAGAGCTGGGTCAGTTCGGCCACTCACTACAAAGGCTTCGATCAGTTCGGGTCGGTGACGTTCCACACTGGCGCCGATCCTCTGGTGGCCGCCCTCAAGGGGTCCGACTTCGAGGTTACCTGGCTGAAGGCACATGAGGCGGCCGAGGGGTTTCCTTTCAAGGCGGAGGAACTCTCGGCGTATGACGCGGTTCTTCTGTCCGATATCGGGTCGAATACGATCCTGCTACCGCCCCAGGTTTGGCTGCGCTCGGAAACCGCACCCAATCGTCTGAAGCTCATCCGCGATTATGTTCATGCCGGCGGCGGCTTGCTCATGGCCGGCGGCTATTTCAGCTTCCAGGGCATCGACGGTCGCGCCCGCTGGCGCCGCACGCCGGTGGAGGATGTCTTGCCCGTCACGTGCCTGCCCTACGATGACCGGGTCGAGATACCCGAGGGGTGCAGCGCAGAGCTGAACGATGCCGATCACCCGGTTTTCGCCGGGATCGACGGGGTCTGGCCGCCCTTGTTGGGCGTCAACGAAGTTCAGGCCAAGCCGGACGCCCAGGTGATCGCAAGCTTGCCGAAAGAACAGGGCGGGCATCCGCTCCTGGTGCTCGGCCAGAGCGGGAAGGGCCGCACCGCCGCTTGGACCAGCGACATCGGTCCGCACTGGCTGTCGCCGGAATTCTGCGCCTGGGCCGGATATCCGAAACTCTGGAGGAACCTTCTCGGCTGGCTGACGGCGCATGACCGAGATTAACGCACCAGAGGTGGTTGCGGAGGTCCGGGCCGCTTTCGAGCGATACGAAAAAGCTCTGCAAGCCAATGACATCCCCGTGCTGGAGGAGATGTTCTGGAACCATCCGGCCACCACCCGCTACGGCGTCGGAGAGAACCTTTATGGCTGGCGGCAGATCTCGGACTTTCGGCGAAGTGGCAAGCTCGGCCAATTCAGGCGGGACCTCATGCGCACGGTGATCACCACCTATGGCCGCGATTTTGCGACGGCCAACACGGAGTATCAGCGTGACGGGGAAGCGCGGTCCGGGCGCGAGACGAAGACGCTGATGCGCACCGCGGACGGCTGGCGGATCGTTTCGGCGCACGCCAGCCTGATTGGCGAGACCGTCTAGCGTGAGGATCGAAGACATCATCACGAGGATTTCTACGCTGCCGATCGCAGAGACGATCTGCAGCGCGAGCCGGAGCGCCCGGAAAGCCGCCACGCGCGACCTGACCGGGCTGGACGCGTGACGGAGCCCCTCGTCAAAGCCCGGTCCATCGGCAAGCGTTTCGGCGCGCTCACCGCACTCCAGGGCGTCGACATGGACATCCGTCGCGGCGAAGTGCTTGCGCTTCTGGGCGACAACGGCGCGGGCAAGACCACCTTCATCAAGATCCTCGCGGGTGCGCACGCGCCGAGTTCGGGCGAGTTGCTCATCGACGGCGCGCCCGTGCGCTTTGCCTCGCCAAAGGATGCGGCGGCTTCCGGGATCGCGACCATCTATCAGGAACTGGCGCTTTCCGAGAACCTGACGATTTCCGAGAATGTATTTCTCGGGCAAGAGCTGGTTCGTCGTGTGTTCGGCCTGCCTTTCCTTCGCAGGCGTGACATGCGCGCGCGTGTGGACGGGCTGCTGGCAGATCTGGACGCGCATATCCCCGACACCGGCGCGCGCGTGGGCAGCCTTTCCGGCGGGCAGCGCCAGGCCGTAGCCATCGCCCGGGCGCTCAACATGCAGGCACGGCTCGTCATCATGGACGAGCCGACCGCAGCGCTCGCCGTGGCCGAGACGCGCAAGGTGCTCGCACTCACGCGGCGGCTCGCAGAGCGCGATTGCGCCGTCGTGCTCATCAGCCACAACATCGCCGATGTGTTCGAGGTCGCGGACCGGATCATCGTGTTTCGCCGTGGCCGCAAGATCGCGGAGCGGAGCCGCAATGCAACGGATCCCGAAGAGATCGTCGCCCTGATAACGGGGGCCCATCCGGACGCGCGGGCCATCGACGAACACCACAATCAACTGCGCGCCTGACCTTCAACAGTGGAGACTGCTGCATGAAAACCCTTGCCAAAGCCCTGATGACCACCGCCATCATGACGCTGCCGCTTGCCGCATCGGCACAAGACACGCCCTCGGTGGCCTTCGTGCCGCAATTGATCGGCATTCCCTATTTCAACGCCATGGAAGCCGGCGGGAACGCCGCGGCCGAGGATCTCGGGGTCGAATTCGTCTACACAGGGCCTGTGGACGCCAACCCGCTGGACCAGTTGCAGATCGTCGAAAGCCTCCTCGCACGTGGAGTCGACGCCATCGCCGTCTCTGTTCTCGATGCCTCGGCCATAGCACCGCTCCTGGCGACGGCAGAGGCCCAGGGCTCGATCCTCTTCACGTCCGACAGCGACGCGGCCGACAGCGGGCGGCCTGTCTATGTTGCTCAGGCGACGGACGAGGGGCTCGGCAACCAGATCATCGACCAGCTTGTCGAGCGGGTCGGCGCTGACGCCAAGATAGGCATCGTCTCGGGCGAGGCCACGGCTTCAAACCTCAACGCCTGGATCGGCTTCATGAACGCGCGCGCCGAGGCCGAGTACCCCGACCTCGAACTGCTGGAGCCGCAATTCGCCGGCGGCACCGCGGAGCGGGCGGCACAACTCGCCTCCGACCTGATGGCCGCGAACTCCGACCTCGACGCGATCATCGCCGTCGCCTCCTCCACCTGTCCCGGCGTGGCGCAGGCGATCGAGACGGCGGGCAAGATCGGCGAAGTGATGGGCGCCGGGTATTGCAGCCCCAACACCGCGCGCGAATATCTCAAGAGCGGCTCCATGGGCTTCACCGTGCTGTGGGATCCGGGCGCGCTTGGCTATCTCACGGTCTGGGCCGGCAAGCAGCTGATCGACGGCACGCCCTTCGAGGCAATGAACGAGGTTCCGACCTTCGCCGCACCGGTGCCCTACGATGCCGAGACGGGGATTTTGCTCTTGGGCGACCCCTTCGTGTTCACCGCCGAGAACGTCGACAACTTCGACTTCTAGGCAATCGGCGCGGGGGGCGTGGCAATGACCTTGCAGCTCGGGAGGGAGGCGACGCTGGCCTTCGCCTGCGCCTGTGCGGTGCTGATCTTCGCGTCCTTCGCGCCGGCTTTTGGGACGGCCGGAAACCTGACGGCCATATTGCGCAACAGCTACGAGCTTTGGCTCATCGCCCTCGGCATGACGCTGCTCATGGCGATGGGTGCCATAGATGTGTCGGTCGGCGTGGTGATGGGCCTTTCGGCCCTGCTGATCGGCAAGGCGCTCGCCGGGGGCCTGCCGCTCGGCGCAGTCCTGCTGATCGGGCCGCTGGCGGGGGCCTGCATCGGTCTCGTCGCAGGCCTCATCGTGGTGATCGGGCAAATACCGGCCATTGTCGCGACGCTGGGGCTCTTCGGGGTCTTCCGCACGGTGATCTTCTTGGGGCTGGGGGGACAATGGCTCTCGGGCCTGCCCGACACGCTGACCCGTCTCATCCTGTGGGACGGACTGTTTGCGCCGCTTGGCCTCCTGGTGATCGCGGGTGCCAATCTCGCGGTCTGGACCGCGTTGCGTGCCACCCCCTACGGCGTGCACCTGCTCGCCATTGGCAACGACGAAGCGCGCGCGCGCCTCATGGGCCTCGCGGTGATCCGTATCCGCATCGCCACCTTCGTGATCTCCGGCGCGCTCTGCGGACTGGCAGGTATCTTCTACGTGGCCATCTACCGCAACGTCACCACGACGATCGGTGCCAACATCGCGCTCGAGGCCATTGCCGCCGTGATCCTTGGCGGCACGGCGATCTTCGGCGGGCGCTGCTCGCTCCTGGGAACACTGCTCGGTGTGCTCTTGCTGCGCATCCTGCAGAACGGGTTGTTGCTGATGGGCGTGCCCTCGCTCTGGCAGACGGTCGTGACGGGCGGGTTACTTCTCGCCGTGCTCATCTCCGAGGTGGTGGCGGGCCGGCTTTCGCTTTCCCGCCGACGACGGCAACGCACATGAAAGCGCTGCGTGACAACCTGGTGCTCGCCATGCTGATCGCTCTTTGGGTCGGGCTGCTTGCGCTCATCGCGGTCACCCAGCCCGACATACTCTCCGCGCGCACGCTCACCTCGGTGCTGCAGTTCTCCACCATCCTTGCCCTGGTCTCGATCGGGCTCGGCCTGGTGGTCTTGGCGGGGGGCGCCGGGATCGACCTCTCCGTAGGCGGGGTGGTTTCGCTTTCTGCGGTGCTCGCAATGCTCGCGCAGTCCGCCGGCATGCCTGCGCAGTTCCTGCCCGTTCTTTGCATAGGGATCGGCCTGGTGCTTGGCGGCTTCAATGGCCTCCTTGTGACGCGCCTTGCCCTCTATCCGCTGATCGTGACCTTGGGCACCTTCTATCTCTACTCGGGCCTCGCGCTCGCGCTCACGGGTGGCGCGGCCCTCGCGGGGGTGCCGGACTGGGCGCTCGCCTTCGGTCGCGGCAAATGGGGGCCCATCCCGCTGCCCTTCCTCACGCTGGTGATCCCGGTCATCCTGCTGGCCTTGCTCATCGTGCTGGGAACGGCCTGGGGCACTTGGATCCTCGCCATGGGCAATGATGATCGCGCCGCCCATCTGAGCGGCATTCCCGTCGATCGGGTCAGGCTCGTGCTCTACTGCGTGACCGGCGGATTGGCGGGCCTCGCCGCATTCGTCTCGCTGGCCTGGCTTGGCTCCGCGCGGCCCAACATCGGGGTGAACCTCGAACTGGAGGCGCTGACCGCCGTTTTGCTGGGCGGCGTCGCCATTACCGGTGGGCGCGGCGGTCTTACCGGCGTATTGGCGGCGGTCTTCCTCGTCGTCACGCTCAAGACCGCGCTCTTGCAGTCGGGCATCAACACCGTCTGGCAGACAGGCGCCATCGGTCTGCTGCTCATCGTCGCCCTGCTGGCCAACCGCTTTTCGCTCTCCAAAGGATAGCCCATGACCGATCTAACGGCCCTCGCTGCGCATATCGACGCCAACGCCGACCGCATCGCGCAGACCCTCTGCGACCTCATCGCCTTTCCATCGATCGTCAAGGCGGACCCAAAGCAGGCGGGTCCCGGCGAGCGCGACTGCCAGCACTACCTCCGGGGACGGCTGGAGGCGCTGGGCATGCAGACCGATCTCTGGGACCCGGATGGCCCTGTTCTTCTGGAGAAGTACCGAGGTCGCCCCGGCGCCCATGAGGGGCGCACATTCGAAGGACGTCCCAACCTCGGCGGCACGCTCAAAGGCACGGGTGGCGGGCGTTCGATCATGCTGACCGGTCACATCGACGTGGTGCCCCCTGGGCCGCCGGAGCACTGGAGGACCGACCCCTTCGTGCCGCAGATCCTCGACGGCCGGGTGCACGGGCGCGGTGCCGTTGATATGAAGGGCGGCGTGGCCTGCATGCTCATGGCAGTGGAGTTTCTGCGGGAGGCGGGCATCAGGCTGAAGGGCGATGTCGTCTTCACCACGGTGGTGGACGAGGAGATCGGTGGCATGGGCTCGCTTGCCATGGTGGACCGCGGCTTTCGTGCCGACGCGGGCATCATGACGGAGCCCACGAACAACCGCATCGCGCCGATTTGCCACGGCATTCTCTGGGGCCGACTGACCGTCAACGGAATCGGCGGGCACGCAGAACTGACGCCCAGGAGCTGGAATTCCAGCGGCCCGGTGGACGCGGTGCAACTCGTCCGCCAGGTGCTCGACGGAATCGATATCGTCAATCGCCGCTGGGCGCACGATCCGCGCAAGAACCACCCGCTGATGGATCTGCCCAACCAGATTGTCGTGACGCAGGTGAAGGTGGGCGAGCATCCCTCGTCCATCGCCGGGCGCGGCGAGATCGTGATCGACGTGCAGTATCTGCCCTCCGAAAAGGACGATATGGGCATGGGCGGCACCGTGCGCTCAGAGGTGGAGCAGGCGATCGGCGATATCTGTCAGGCCGACCCGTATCTTCGTGCGCATCCCGTCAAGGTGGAGTGGATCCTCGATGCCGATTGCGCCGAGATACCTGCGGATCATCCTTTTGTCACGACTTTCCAGTCGGCGGTGAAGGCCGCTGGCGTCTCCCCACTGCTGGACGGGTTCGGCGCGCATTCCGACATCGGCCTCCCGACCGGTCTGGGACAGACACCAACGGTCAACTTCGGTCCAGGGGATCCGGCATATGCCCATCAGCCCAACGAGCAAGTGCCTGTGGCGGATCTGGTGGCTTGCACCAAGGCCATCGCGTTCGGAATGGTACGCTGGTGCGGGGTGTGAAGATCGCAATTCGGACCGGTGCGCCAGACCCGCTCGGGGCCGTCCACACCGCTTGGGCGTGACCGGCAACCTGCAGTCTGGGTCTATCGCGGTTGTGTGGTCATCATCGCTCCTCGGATAGCTTGAGGCTGGACGACCCCCAACTTCGCGCCTGTTTCTCCGATTACTCGACCCGATCGGCGGCCAAACCGGCACGGCGCTAACCAGTCGCTGGAGCGAGCCGTCGTTGGGAAGGACGCGGACCCTGACGGTACGCCGCTTGAACTCCTGCTCGACGGCGCGCTCCATCGGTTTGGAGGTGCGCATGGAGGTGCCGCAGTCCCGGCTGAAACAGGCGAGGATTAGCCCGGATCGTGCCAGCGAATCTCTCAATTATTAAGAAAAGTTTGGTGCCCGGGGGCGGATTTGAACCACCGACACGCGGATTTTCAATCCGCTGCTCTACCCCTGAGCTACCCGGGCCTGCGCGCTCACGTCGTCGCGATGGCGGGGTGATTAGGCCAACGCCGGCACGGTGTCCAGCGCAATTGCATCCTCAGATCGGCTGTCCCTGCAACAGCCGGGGCAGGGTGCCGGTCAGGCCCGCCGCCTCGCGGATCAGCCTGCGCCGCAGTCCCGGCAGGCGGTCCACCAGCCCCAGCCCCAGATCGCGCCCGAGGCGCAGGACCAGGTTGTCGTTGGAGAACAGCCGGTTCAGCCCGTCGGTCGCTGCCGCCAGCACCGAGGCGTCGAACCGCCGCCAGCGCTGGTAGGTCTCGAGCACATCGAGCCCGCCGATATCCTGGCCCCGCCGCCGGGCGCCGATCACCACTTCCGCCAGCGCCGCCACGTCCCGCAGCCCGAGGTTCAGGCCTTGCCCCGCCAGCGGATGGATGCCGTGGGCCGCATCCCCGGCCAGCGCCAGGCGCGGCTGCACGTAGCGCTCCGCGAGCGAGAGCCCCAGCGGATAGGTATAGCGCGCGCCGGTCAGGCGGATGTCCCCGAGGAAATCCCCGAACCGTGGCCGCACCGCCGCGAGATAGCCTGCGTCGTCCAGCCCCTGGATCATGGCGGCCCGCGCGCGCGTCTCCGTCCAGACGATAGACGAGCGGTCGCCGGGCAGCGGCAGGATCGCGAGCGGTCCTTGCGGCATGAAGAACTGGTGGGCGGTGCCGTGATGGGGCAGGGCGTGCTCCACCGCGCAGACGAGCGAGGTCTGGGCATAGTCCCAGCCCCTGCGCCGCAGCCCCGCGCGTTTGGCCACCGCGCTGTCGCGCCCGTCGCAGCCGACGATCAGCCGCGCGGCGACCCGCTCGCCGCCCTCGAGCGTCACCTCCGCCGCCTCCGGGCCGATCTGCTGGCCCACGACGCGCGTCCCGTGGCGCAGCACGATGCGTGGGTCCGCGTCTGCAGCCGCAAGCAGGGCTCCGCGCAGCCAGCGGTCCTCGACGAAATGCCCCATGGGGCCCTCGTCGATCTCGCGGTGGTCGAAATGCAGGAACCACGGGGCCGCCCCCGTACCGGCGCGGCCGTCACTGATCTTGATGTCGTTGATGGCCTGCGCCTTGCGGGCGAGGTCCGGCCAGAGCGCCAGTGCCTCCAGCATCCGGCGCGAACTCAGCGCCAGCGCATAGGCCCGTCCGTCGAAATCGGCCTGCTCGAATGCCCGGCGCGGGCTTGCGTCCAGCACCACGCTCGACACGCCCCCCGACGAGAGGGCGAGGGCCAGCGCCGGACCGTTCAGCCCGCCGCCCACGATCGCGACATCGGGTTTGCTCTCCATGGAGGCCACTATCCCCGCCCGGGCGCGATTGTCCACCGGGGCTGTCACCCCTAGAGTGCGGCGAAACGAACCGAGGGGGCTTCATGTCGGACAGGTGGTTGTGGGCGACGGCCGCAGATCTCGGCCGCGGGATCGCCCGCGGCGATGTGGATGCGCGCGATCTCGCCGAAGTCTATCTCGACGCCATCGAGACCCACCCCGACGCGGGCCGCATCTATGCGCGCACCATGGCGGACACCGCCCGGGCCGAAGCCGATGCGTCGCGCGCCCGCGCCAGGGCGTCCGTGCGCCGCGGCCCGCTCGACGGCGTGCCCGTCAGCTGGAAGGACCTCTTCGACAGCGCGGGCATAGCCACCGAATCCGGCTCCGCGCTCCTGAAGGGCCGCACGCCCACAACCGATGCGGTCCTTCTCGCCCGCGCCCGGCGCGCCGGGATCGTTTCCCTCGGCAAGACCCACCAGACCGAACTCGCCTTCTCGGGGCTCGGCATCAATCCCGTCACCGCCACCCCGCCGAACGTCAACGACCCCGAGGCCGCACCCGGCGGCTCCTCCTCCGGGGCCGCCACCTCCGTGGCCTTCGGGCTCGCCGCAGCCGGCATCGGCTCGGACACAGGCGGATCCGTGCGAACCCCGGCCGCCTGGAACGACCTCGTCGGGCTCAAGACCACCCACGGCCTCCTGCCGCTCGAGGGCGTCGTGCCGCTCTGCCCGAAATTCGACACCGCAGGCCCGCTCTGCCGCTCGGTGGAGGACGCGGCCCTCCTGCTCGGCATGCTCGCGGCAAGCCCCGCCACCGACCTCGCCGGCGCGAGCCTGCGGGGAACCCGGCTCCTCGTGCTCGACACGACCGGCCTCGGCGAGACCAGCCCCGACCAGGCGAAAGCCTTCGCCGCGGCCATAGCCTGCCTCGAACAGGCGGGCGCTAGGCTCGAGCACCGCGCGCTCGCCGCGATCGCGGCCGTCTTCGAGACCGCTGCCGTCGTCTTCGCGGCCGAAGCCTACGGCATCTGGGGCGAGACAATCGAGGCGCATCCCGACCTGATGTTCCCCCCCGTCCGCGAGCGGTTCCGCTCCGGGGCCACGCCCACCGCCGCACACTACGTCCGCGCCTGGACCCGCATCGAGGCGCTCCGCCGCGACTACGCCGCCGCCACCGCGGGCTTCGACGCCGTGCTCACCCCGACGACGCCCAACATGCCCCCCAGCGTCGCGGCACTCCTCGCCGACCATGCGCGCTTCAACGCCGAGAACCTCGCGGCCCTCCGCCACACCCGCATCGCGAACCTCATGGGCCTGCCGGCGCTGACGCTTCCCACCGGCGTGCCCTCCTGCGGGCTCATGGCGAGCGGCACGCCCTTCGGCGAGGCCCGCCTTCTGCGCCTTGGTGCCGCCATCGAGGCGGCGCTCGCCTGACCCGCCCTTGACCCCGAAGCCCCGCCGGGCGTAACCGTCGTCCCGGCGGGCCTGTAGCTCAACGGTTAGAGCAGAGCGCTCATAACGCTTTGGTTGGGGGTTCAAATCCCTCCGGGCCTACCACGCAGTCGCGGGTACATCGGCGATTTCCGTGCACTCTGCTATTGCGCGGCTTTTACAGAGGGTTACCGCCTGTACGAACGTCGTTTGGCCGGTTAGTTTGGTGGCGGAGCACGAAGGCCGGCCATTTCCCGCAGGTGCATCCAGTTGTGCTCTGATGGCCACCAAACCAAATTCGAGCGCCCGTGGATTGCCATCGTTCCTGCTGGTGGAATTCCCAGTCGGTGGAAAAGTTCGATTTGGACTCTAGGGTGAGGGCTGCCAGCGCGCAGGCGAGCAGAGCCCTCTTCTCGTTCCACAGCAGCGGCAGCTCGCCAACACGCTTTAGCCGTTCGGCTGTGAGAGCCAGCGGCTGGCTTCCGTCCAGGATGCAGGCGACCAGGTCCGGCGCGAGGAACGCCAGTTGCAGCGAGCGGTAGACGTCGCCCACATCCGCGCCGTGCCGCCGAGCGACGTCGCTGACGGTCAGGCGCTGCTTCGGGTCCAAATAGTCAGCCGCCCTGGCCCGACCCTCAATCAGCGTCCACAGCAGAAGCGCATCCGGCCTGGGTTCGCGCGCCGCAGCGCCTTGCAGCACAAGCCGCAGCTCCGCTCCCCGGCGCTGCAGTTCGATCGGCACCGTGAGCGTGAAGGGCGGGAGATGCGTAAGAGTCAGGTCTGTGAGGTCGGCATCGGTGATTTTTGTGGGCGTGGCGAAGCTTGCCTCCACCCGCAGTTCGGTTTTCGTGAGTTCGACGCGTTTGATCATCGAGCGCAGAAGTCCGTGCCAGCACGCCGATCCGGGCTGACCGAGTCGCTCGGCAACCTCGGTGTTCCGTCCGAGGATCATGTCCGAAGCGTCAGTGCCACCCTGGTGGCCGCGCAAGATCTTGCTGCGGAAGTCGGGATCCCGCAGCCGAGTGGCGAGGGCATGGGCCACGGCACTCTCGATCTCGCCTGCTGGGATGCGCCAGCCATCAGCACCGTCATCGACGCTGCGCTCCACGAGATCGCGGCTGACGTAGTAGCGAAATGGGCCATTCGTCTGTGCATGAGACGGCCGCATCTTTTCGCCGTCCGGATCGAAGAGCTTGCTGGAATGCCCCCATCGGGTGGTCTAGTTTGAATGTTAGTGCATGGTCGGCCTTCGGTCTATCGTGACGATGCTTTTCGGTGCCGGTGGCCGGTATCCCAAGGCGCTGTGTGGCCTGACAGTGTTGTAGTGACGCCGCCAGCGTTCG
>JBBQYB010000057.1:0-19059 GCA_038209095.1 Rhodobacterales bacterium | reverse complement strand
ACAACCACCAGCGGCCCCATGCCGCCCATGGCGGTCAACCGCCCGCCGTGGTCTACTTCAACGCAATCGAAACCGATCAGCAGGTGCAGGCAGTAGCTTAAATCACCCGAAAATCTGTCCAATCGATGGGGAGTAGCTCAGACGGACGGGTGCCGGTTCGGATTCTGGCCGTAGTCACGACTACAGCCGAGAGTGTCTGGCGCTGATAGGCGACACCTCGCCGTCGGGACATCACATCGTTCGGGAACTCGATGCCGTGATCGCCCTGCGGGGTGCACCCTCCGATGGTGGTCAGCGACAGACACGGACCGGACGTCGATGGCGGTCCTGTTCTGATGCCAGCACACCGGCGTCGAGTGGCGCTCCATGCGCCCGGAAAGCCGATGCAGAGCGGCTTTTTCGAGAGCCTCAACGGGTGATCCGGATCGAAGATGGCATGCCGTCTTGGCGAGCTCGGGCCTGCTAGGCGTCTGCAGCGTCAGAGCCGGTTTCCGCTTGTCGCGTCGAAGAGATGGATCCGGTCCGGCTCGAAGGTCAGGTTGATCCGTTCGCCTGGCCGGAACGCGCGCCTTTCGGTCGAGATGGCGCAGATCTGCGCCGTGCCGAGGCGCGAATAGAGCTGGACGTTGGCGCCCGTCGGCTCGACCACATCGATAACGAGCGGAACGCCCTCGGGCCCATCCGACCGTGCTGCGTGTTCGGGGCGAACGCCGACGACGACGGCCTGGCCATTCCGTCCCGAAAGCATCGCCGGGACTGAGAGACGCCGCCCTCCGTCGATCTCGACGAAAGGTGCGCCGTCGCCTGCGCGCAATGTTCCGGGCACCATGTTCATCGACGGCGATCCGATGAAATCGGCGACGAACAGGTTCACGGGCTTGTCGTAGAGTTCGCCCGGCGTGCCGATCTGCTCGATCCGGCCCGCATTCATAACCACGATCCTGTCCGCCATGGTCATCGCCTCGATCTGGTCGTGGGTGACGTAGACCGAGGTGGTGTTCAACCGCTGGTGCAGAGCCTTGATCTCCGTGCGCATCACGACGCGCAGTTTGGCGTCGAGGTTCGACAGGGGCTCGTCGAACAGGAAGACCTGTGCGTCGCGCACCAGCGCGCGGCCCATCGCGACCCGCTGCCGCTGTCCGCCCGATAGCTCGCGTGGCGCGCGATCGAGGAATTTCGTGAGATTGAGGATGCCGGCCGCCTCGCGCACCTTGCGGTCTATCATGTCCCTTGTCTGTTTGCGCAGTCGCAGGCTGAAGCTCATGTTCTCGTACACCGTCATGTGCGGGTAGAGCGCATAGTTCTGGAACACCATGGCGACGTCGCGCGCCTTGGCCGGGACGTCGTTCACGCGGCGCTCGCCGATCAGGATGTCGCCCGTCGAGACGGTCTCGAGGCCCGCGATCGCCCGCAGAAGCGTGGACTTGCCGCACCCCGACGGCCCGACGAGGACGACGAATTCCTGATCGCTGATCTCGAGGTCGATGCCGTGCAGCACCGTCGTCGATCCAAATTTCTTTTTGACGCCGCGTATCGTGACGGAGGACATGTCCGGATTCCTTGATCGGGGGCGTCACTTCACCGCGCCAAGGGCCATGCCCCGGACCAGATAGCGTTGCAGCCACGAGAAGACGATCGCCACCGGAAGCGTCGCGAGAATGGTCCCCGCCATGACGTGATGCCATTCGACCTGATACCTGCCAGCGACCTGGGAGAAGATCTGAACGGGCAGCGTGAAGTTCTCCGACGAGCGGATCATCGTCAGCGCGAGCACGAATTCGTTCCAGCTGTTGATGAAGGTGAAGATCGCCGCCACGACGATCGCGGGCACCGCCAGCGGCAGGAAGATGCGCAGGAGGCTGGTGAGGTGGCTGGCGCCGTCGATCCATGCCGCCTCCTCTAGGTCGCGCGGGATCGAATTGAAGTAGCTTTGCAGCATCCAGATCGTGAAGGCCATGTTGAAGGCGGCGTAGGTGAGAACCAGCGAATTGAGGTTGTTCACGAGGCCCAGCGCCACCATCAGCCGAAAGAGCCCGAGCACCAGAACGATGGGAGACATCATCTGGGTCATGAGGAGGAAGGTGCGATAGGCGCCCTTGCCGGCGAACCGGTAGCGCGACATCGCGTAGGCGGCGGGGATTGACAGGACGAGAGCGATCGCGGTGGCGAGGAAGCTGACATAGAGGGAGTTCATGAGCGCGCCGCCGAAGTTCGTCTTGGCCCACATCTCTGCGAAATTCTCCCAGCGAAATTCGGAGATGGTCCAGCGCGGGGGATAGATGAAGATCTCGTCCACTGGGCGGATTGCGGTGACGAACATTACTCCGAAGGGAAACAGGATCACCACGACGAGCGGCGAGAGGACGAGCCAGTAGAGCAGGCTGCGCCTGAGTTTCGCGGAGATTTTCACGCCTCGTCCTCCTCGGGCGTCGCGTCTTCCTCGCTTCGGCTGACGAGGGCGACGTAGAGGATGGTGAAGACCAGCAACATGGCGAACATGATCAGCGAGATCGCCGCCGCCTTGCCCAACTGGCCGAAGCGGAAAGCAAGCTTGTAGAGGTAGGTCACGAGGATGTCGGTGCCGTTCGCCGGCCCTCCTTCGGTCATCACCCAGATGATCGGCAGCGAGTTGAAGACGTAGATCACGTTCAGCACGATGGCGATGTTGATGAACGGTTTCATCAAAGGCAGCGTGATGTAGTAGAACTGGTGCCAGCCCGAGGCGCCATCGACCATCGCGGCCTCGTAGGTGTCCTGCGGCATGGCCGACAGCCCGCCGAGCAGGATCGTCGTGGTGAACGGGATCGATACGAGGATGCCGACCAGGATTTCGACGGTGAAGGCCATGGAGGCGGTGGCGAGCCATTCGATCGGCTGGTCGATCAGGCCCGCGTTCATCAAGGTGGCGTTCAGAAGGCCCGCGCGGCCGTTGAGCGCCCAGCGCCAGACGACGGCCGTCATGGTCAGGGAGATGGCCCAGGGCAGCATGATTATGACCCGGGCGAGTCCGCGGCCGTAGAAATCCTCGTTGAGGATGAGCGCCACCGGCATCGAGATGACAAGGGTGCCGACGACCACCCAGAACGTCCAGATGCCCGTCCGCCAGAGCGATGACCAGAAGAGCGGGTCGTCGAAGACCTCGGCGTAGTTTTCCCAGCCGGCGAACCCGGTCAGCTTCCCGAAGCGGCTGACCTCCTGCGACGACGTCCATGCGAGGTCGAAGATGGGGTATCCGATGATCGCCAGCGCCAGCAGCAGGCTCGGCACGATCATCAGGAGCGGGACGGTCTTTTGCACACGATCAGCCCTAATCCCCGGTTCCGGTCCGTCTCGCGCCACGATCGATGGCGCGGGAGCGGCTGGCGAGAGCCGCTCCCGCGTGTCGCGGCGTCACAGGCCCCGGATCTTGTTAATCTGGTCGGCTGCGTCCTTCAGGCCGTCTTCGGGGGTCGCGTCTCCGAGGTAGATCTGTTGCAGCGTGCGCACGGTCACGTCCGCAATTTCTTCCCAATTCTCGATGACGGGGGCGAATTTCGCGTAGGGCAGGCCCGCGGCGAAACCCGCGACATCGGGATCATTGGCGAAGTGGTCGAGGGCGGCCACGTTCTTGGTCACCGGCAGGAAACCCTCTCCGATGTCAAATTGCTCGCGGTAGGCGTCCTGATAGGCGAATTCGATGAACTTCCAGGTAGCTTCCTTCGCGTCGGAATCCGCGAACATCATCAGCGTGTCGGTGACGCCGTAAGTCGCCTTGGCGCCGGCTTCGGGGAAGGGCAGGATTTTGTAGTTCAGGTCGGGCGCTTCGGCCTTGAGCTGGGGGATCAGCATCGGAAAGGTGAAGATTGTCGCGACCTGGCCCTGTTTGAACAGGTTGAACACATCTTCGCGGGTGTAATTCGTGGGGGAAGGCTGGGTGAGGCCTTCGTCGATCATCTGCTTGTAGAGCCGGGTCGCCGTCAGAGCCGCTTCGCTGTCGAGCCCGCTGGTGCCATCCTCGTTGAGGATGTCGCCGCCGTGGGTCCAGAGCGAGTAGTAGAAGTAGGCGTCCGTCTCGATTTCCTTGCCCTGCAGTCCGAGGGCGAAGACGTCCGGCTCCTCCGCGATCTTCTTTGAGGCCTCGTAAAGCTCGTCCCAGGTGGTGGGGGGGGCCACGCCGGCGCTGTCGTAAAGGTCCATGTTGACCATCATGGCGCGTGCGGATGCTGCGACCGGCAGTCCCATCATCTGGCCGTCAATGATGCCCGGATCCATGAAGGTGTCGATGAAGGTGTCCTTGAACTCGGGCGTGATGTAGGCGTCGATGGGCTCCGCGATGCCCTGGGACGCGAAATCGAGGAGCCAGCGCGTGCCTATGATGGAGAGGTCCGGGGCGGTTCCACCGGCGACGTCTGTGGTGAGCCGCTGCAGGAGCGTGTCCCATGGGACGACCTCGATGTTGATCTCGATGTCGGGGTTGGCGGCTTCGAAATCGGCGGCGAGCTGCTCGAAGAACGGACCGGTTTTCGAGCTGTACTCCGCAACGGTGAAGTCGACGACGGTCTGGGCCATGGCGCCGCCGCTGCCGAGCATCCCGAAGCCGAGGGCCGCGGCGGCCGTGGTCAAGCGGAATAGATGGGTCATGTGGGGGTACTCCTGTTGAAACATTTTGTCTGGAAGGCGCGCCGGCTTCGGGTGTCCGACGTTCGGTCTGGAATGGTCGTCTGCCGGTTTCCGTTTCTGGATTTTTGATGTTTCATCGTCGTCTGTGGGCGCGGCATGGCAAGTGGCTCTCATTCGCGATCTGGCATGGCCGGGTGCGAAAGCCTAAACACCGGGCAACCAACGTGGCTGGCGTGCAAGCATGCGTCAACCCGCTGCACGACGCCACGAGAATTCGGGCGCGTATCCAAGGACGCTGCGCGCCTTGTCGATGCTGAGCAGCGTCGCATTGCCGGTGACAGGGCCGCGCAAGGGGACGTCCGGGAAGACTTCGGTCATCAGGTCGGCGCTCGGGCGGGTCATCACGGTGTCCGCGTTGGCGATGATGAAATGATCGGCGCCTTCGAGGTCGACATGCAGCGCCTTGCGTACTGCCTGGGCGCAGTCGCGCGCGTCGATGTAGCCCCACAGGTTCCATTCGCGAAACCGCGGGGTGTCCTGCCAGGCGGCGAAGTTGCCGTAATCATGCGCCTCCATCACGTTGGAAAGGCGCAGGCCGATGAAGGTCGTCCCGGGGTTCCAGCGCGCCATCTGTCGCGCCATTTCCTCGCAGAGGTCTTTGGACAGCGAATAGGCGCTTTCGGGGCGCATAGGGTGGCCCTCGTCGACGGGCGCATAGGCTGGCGGGTTCTCCGGGCTGAACGGCAGGCCGAGCGTGGTTTCCGACGAGGCCCAGACGATCCGTCGCACGCCCGCCCGGAGCGCCGCGTCGAACACGTTGTAGGTGGACGCCATGTTGCTGCGAAACGTCAGTTCCTCCGGCGTCTTGTCCGGAACGGGAATGGCCGCGAAATGCACGAGGGCGTCGGGGGTGCGGAACTTGCGGAACGGATGGTCCTTTCCGCCGGTCCATTGCAGGGCGTCCATGGCCTCTCCGAAGGAGGTCAGGTCGGCGCGCAGCATCGGGCAGATCGGATCGGGGGAAGGCTGGATATCGATGTTCAGCACCTCGTGGCCGTTTTCGACGAGATGGCGGCAAACCGCGCGGCCGGCCTTGCCGCT
Organism: Rhodobacterales bacterium; assembly: GCA_038209095.1. Classification (GTDB taxonomy): domain Bacteria; phylum Pseudomonadota; class Alphaproteobacteria; order Rhodobacterales; family Rhodobacteraceae; genus Amaricoccus. The sequence continues at coordinate 13,359 of JBBQYB010000057.1, read as the reverse complement.
GCCCCCTGTGACGACGATGTTCTTCATGATCTGACTCCCTCCGTGCGCAGAGCCGGCCTGCGCCTGCCGGGCCCGATCCGATTAGTAGCAGCGCGCCCGGCCGAGAAGCGAGCGCGATTGCCGAATTTGGCCTCGGGCCCGGTCGATCTTGCCCAGCCTTCGGAGTTTCGCCTAACCTGACACGATCGAGCCGGAGCGGAGGGCTGCATGGCGAACGGAATGTACGTCTATGCCTGGGATCTCTGGCAGGAGGGCGTCGTGCCTGTGGCGGACCGGCTGCGCGCGGCAGGGCTTTCGGGCGTCTCGATCGCTACGGCCTATCACGCAGGCAAGTTCCTGCGCCCGCATGCACCGCGCGGCAGGGTCTGGTTTCCAGACGACGGAACGGTCTATTTCAAGCCCGATCCCGCACTTTATGGTCGGCTCGCGCCGCAGGCGGCGCGAATGGTGGGCGCGTTCGACGCCCTCGGCGAGCTTGCAACGCGCGCCCCGGATCTGCGCGTGACGGCCTGGACGGTCGGCCTGCACAATTCGAGACTGGGCGCCGCGCATCCCGATCTGGCGTGCCAGACCCCATTCGGGGATCCGCTGGTCAACGCGCTCTGTCCGTCGCAACCCGAGGTGCGCGCCTATCTCGCGGCGCTGGCTCTGGACACCGCCCGCCAGCCGGGCTTGCGGGAGATCGCGATAGAGACGCCCGGGTTTCAGACCTATCGCCACGGCCATCACCACGAGTTCGAGCTGATCGAACTGCCGGAGGCGGCCGAAACCCTGCTCGGCCTGTGTTTTTGCAGCGCGTGCCGCGCCCGCGCCCGGGCCTTCGGCATAGACGCGGACCGTCTGGCCGCAGAGGCAGTGCGGCGTCTCGATGCGTTCTTCGCCGATGGGCACGCGCCTTTGTCGGATCTGCGCATCGATGCCGACTGGAGCGCGTTCATGGCCTGTCGCGCGGCCACCGTCACCTCACTGGTGGCGGAGGTCCGCGCGACGACCCCGGCGCAGGTCACGCTTGCGGTGATCCCCTCCGTGCAGTCTCCGAACAGCCTTTGCTGGCGGGAGGGCAGCGATCTTGCCGAATTGGCGCAGGTGGCCGACCGGCTGGAGGTTCCCGCTTATCAGCGAGGCGCCGAGGCGATCGAGAGCGACATGGCCGAGGTGCGCGCGGCCGCGGGTGGGTCGGCGCAGGTCGGGTTCATCCTGCGGCCGACGTGGCCGCATGTGAGCGGAGCGGAGGAATTGACTAACTGCGTTGCGGCCGCCCGAGCTAACGGAGCCGACCGGATGTCCTTTTACAATTATGGCCACATGCGGCTCCAGTCGCTCGACTGGATCGCGGCAGCGCTCTGAGGGAGATCCAGTCGTGTCGAGACACCAGAACCAGACCGCCCTCGTAACTGGCGCCGCCCACGGCATCGGCCGCGTCATCGCCCGGCTTCTGGCCGAGGAGGGCGCGGCCGTAGCCATTCTGGACCTCGACGCGGCCGGCGCGGCGCAGACCGCCGCAGGCGTCACGGAGGCCGGCGGGAGGGCGTTTGCGGTGCAGGCAGACATCACCGACATGGCGGCGCTCTCCGCGGCGATCGCTGCGGCCGAGAGCGCTCTCGGGCCCATCGACATCCTGGTGAACAATGCGGCCTACACCGAGGCCGGGCATCTCGAAGGCATTTCGCTCGACGCCTGGCGGCGCGAGATCGACGTCAACGTGAACGGCTCCTACCAGTGTTTGCGCGCGCTCCTTCCGCAGATGAAGGCGCGCGGTCGCGGGGTCATCGTGAACATCGCGTCGGTCAATGGCGTGCGCTACTTCGGCAATCCCGCCTACAGCGCCGCGAAGGCCGCGCTGATCAATCTAACGCAATCGGTGGCCTCCGAGTACGGCCGCCACGGTATCCGGTGCAACGCGGTTCTGCCCGGCTCGGTGCGCACGGACAACATCACGTGGATCACACGCCAGCAGCGCGATCCCGATGTGTTTCGCAAGCTGGCGCGCTGGTATCCACTCGGGCGCGTGGCGGAGCCCGAAGACGTGGCCAAGGCGGTCTCTTTTCTCGCCTCGGATGAGGCCAGCTACATCACCGGCGTCGCGCTTCCGGTCGATGGCGGGTTGCTCGCCGGGATGAACGTCATGATCGAGGATTTCATCCTCGAGGATTGACGGGCATTCGTGGGCGGATAGGCAGCGGTCAGATCGGGGGCGGCGTCCATTCGGTGTCGGGGTCGATCGGAAAGACCGGTCGCGGCAACCCCTGAAAGTCGAATCGTGCGAGCATGGGCGACGTGAGGCCCGGCGCGTCGACCTCGATGATCTGCGATGGCCCGAAGAACTCGTCGAAGCCTGCGCGAAAGTGCCCGCGCGACTTGACGACCACCGCGCGGGCCGCAGCGATGTCGAGGCCCATCCTCTCGAGAAAGACCGGATCGGCGCATTGGGTGCGGATCGAGATCACCACGACCGATATGCCGCCCACGTCGAGCAAGGCCGAGACGCCGAGATCCATGCGCCGCCCGGCGTAGAAACCCCGTCGTCCCATGCAGACACCGTCGCGCAGTGCGACGACGCGCGCGTCGGCCTCGAAGCGCTGCGCGTAGGCGTCTTGTCCCGCACGGTTGAAGACGGCGCGGAACCGTGCGCCGGGTCCGAGGCGCTCCGCCTCCTCGGCCAGCGGCGCGTCGGTGATCACGCCCGCGATGACGCCATGGACGTTGCGGCGGTGAAGCGCCTCGAGGAGCCACATCGTATTGCCGCCGCCGCCACCGCCGGGGTTGTCGGCTACGTCAGCAAGGGCGAGGGCGGGCAGCGCCGGATCGGCGCAGGCTGCGGCAACACGCTCGACCGCATCATCGATCGAGGTCAGGTGCGGCACGAAACGCAGATGCTCGTCCCAGGCGCGCAGGGCGATCCGCCGGGCCGTGCGCGCGGCGCTGCCGTTGCGTCTGCGCGCGGTCACGATGATCGCGAAGCCGTTCTTCGGCGTGTCGCTGTAGGCGAACCCGCCCAGAATGGAGACGTTGGCGATGTCGCCGTCGGCGAGGCTTTGGCCGAAGTTCATGATGTCCGCATAGGGGCCGGCGTCCGTCAGGAGCGTGACGGTCGGCGGAACGAGGGGCAGGCGCACGAAGGCGACCTCCGGCCGCATGCCCGCCAGGATTTCGAGCAGAAGCGCCGCGGCCTCGCGCCCGCGGTCCAGCATGTCGACGTGCGGATTGGTCTGGTAGGCGACGATCGCGTCGGCCGATTGCACCATCCTGTCGGAGACGTTGGCGTGCAGATCGAGCGTGGCGACCACCGGGATCGCCTGTCCCACGATCTTACGCACGGCGCAGAAGATCTCGCCGTCGGGGTCGGTATCTTCGGTGGTGATCATCGCCCCGTGGTTGGCGATGTAGACAGCGTCCAGCGGGCCTGCGGCAAAAAGCCGGCTCCGGATGTCGCCGAGTGCGGCGAGGAAGACGGCGTGGTCCAGCGGGCCGCCCGCCTCGACGAGACCGACCAGGATCGGCGCCGGCTCCCACGGGCCGCGGCAGTCCATCTCCGCGGCGAAGCCCCTGATCTCCGTCGGGAGCCTAGGGTTCGCGCTGTGCAGGTCCTTGATGATCTCGTCCCCGACGAGATAGACCCGCTTGAGGAAATCCTCCTCGGTGATCACCGGGGCGAAGCGGTTGCTCTCGAGCATCAGGCCCAGGATCGCGACACGGGGAAGGTTGGGGGTCGGCATGTTGATGTCCTGACTTGGCGCGCGGTCGGGCGACAGGCTGCGACCTCTCGCGGGCGAGGATGCAAGCGCCGAGTGTAGCGATGCACGATCCGTGGGGCCACTTTGGTTGGTTGCGGGTGATGGCGATTCCGGCCTTGCTCTGGGGTGCCCATACCGGCGACGTTGCGCCTGCGTCCGGGTTCGAGCCGGACCCGGAGCGGGACCGAAGATGCATGATCTGATACTCAAGGGCGGGCGGGTGATCGACCCTGCGGAAGGCCTCGACGGCGCGCTGGACGTGGGGTTCCGGGATGGCCTCGTCTCGGCGATCGGGCCGGACCTTCGCGGCGAGGCCAAGGTCGTGCGCAACGTCGCGGGGCGGATCGTGACGCCGGGGCTGATCGACATGCACAGCCATGTCTATTGGGGCGGCACCTCGCTGGGCGTCGATGCGGAGACCATCGCGCGTCGAAGCGGCACCACGACCTTCGTGGATGCGGGCAGCGCGGGTGCGGGCAATTTCGCAGGCTTGCGCAAGTTCATCGTGGAGCCCGCGGCGCCGCGCATCCTTGCGTATCTCAACATCTCGTTTCCGGGGATTTTCGCGTTCTCGAAGAATGTCATGATGGGCGAATGCGAGGATCTGCGCCTGCTGGACAGCCGCGAGTGTCTGGCGATCGCGGAGCAGAATCTCGACCTGATCGTCGGTATTAAGGCCCGGGTCGGGGTGCGGGCCGGAGGCAGTTCGGGTCTTGCCCCGCTTCTGCTTGCGATCGAGGTGGCGGAGGAGCTGGATCTCCCGGTGATGGCGCACATAGACTTTCCGCCGCCGGGCCGGAAGGAAGTGCTCGAGACCCTGCGCCCCGGCGACGTGCTGACCCATTGTTTTCGCCCCTTTCCCAACGCGCCGGTCACGCGGGGAAACCGCATCCGCGAGGACATTGTCGAGGCCCGCAGGCGCGGCGTCATCTTTGACATTGGCCACGGCTTTGGCGGTTTCGCCTTCAAGTCGGCACGCGCGATGCTGGCCGAGGGTATCCTGCCCGATGTGATCTCGTCGGACGTGCATGTGCTGTGCTGCGATGGCCCGGCCTTTGACGTGCTGGCAGTCATGTCGAAGTTCATGGCGCTCGGGATGTCGCTCACCGAGGTCATTCGCGCCACGACGCAGAACCCGGCCAACGCCCTGCGCCGCCCCGAGATCGGGTCGCTGCGCGTTGGCACGCCGGGGGATGCGACGATCCTCGAACTCAGCGACCGGCCGATGGAACATGTGGACGTGTCGGGTGAGGTTATCGTGTCCGGGGAGAGCCTTGTCAGCCACGGCATGGTGCTGCGCGGGCAGTGGTGGGATCAGGGCGGCACGGGCTGAGGCGTTTTACGGTCACAGACAGGTGTAGCCCCCGTCGATGACCAGTGCGGCGCCGGTCATGTAGCGCGCCGCATCCGACGCCAAGTAGACGGCCAGTGGCCCAAGGTCCTCGGGCTCGCCGAGCTTTCCCATGGGAATATTGCGGATGTAGCCCTCGATGATCTCGGGGTTCGCTTCGGCCCATGCGCGGTTCGGATCGGTGGCGAAGATGCCAGGACAGATCGCGTTGACGGTGACGCCGTGTCTTGCCCAGTCCACGGCGAGACTGCGGGTCAGCATCACTACTCCGGCCTTGGCCGTCTCATAGTGTCGCCCCTCGATCCCGCGCCCTGCGACAAGGGCGTTGATCGAGGCGATATTGATGATCCGCCCGCCCTTGCCGACGCGGATCATGGCGCCGCCGATGGCCTTGCAGCACAGAAACGTCGAGGTCAGGTTGAGATCGGTGAGGCTCTGCCACTGCGCAAGCGGCATGTCCTGCAACGGCACGTTCGCGCGCCGTCCTCCGATATTATTCACCAGAATGTCGAAGGGACCGAACCGGTCCAGCGCCTCGGCGCAGACCCTCTCGCAGGTGTCGGGGACCGACATGTCCGCCAAAAGCGTGTTCACCGCAACACCTCTCGCGGCAATCTCGGCGGAGATCTCCGACAGGTTCGCTTGCGTGCGCGCCACGAGTGTGATGTCCGCCCCGGCCTCCGCCAGTGCGAGCGCCATTTCCCGCCCGAGCCCGCGACTGCCGCCGGTCATGAAGACCTTCCGGCCCCCGAGTCGCAAACGATCAAGAACGGTCATGGCCATCTGTTCCTTTTGGAGAGTTCAACGCCCAGGAGCGTACAGAGCGCAGCGCGTCAGGGCTGGAGCCTCCGGCCGTCGCTGGCGAAGGCGTGGATCTTGTCCGGCTGAATGCGAACGCCGATAGGATCGCCTGCCCGAACCGGGATGTGGCCATGCTGGCGGATCATCAGGCCGCCCACGCCCTCCACCTGAACATAGATGTTCGTGTCCGAGCCCAGATGCTCGACGACGTCGGCGCGCCCCCTGAGCATCGCCGTTTGCGGATCCGCGATGTCCAGATGCTCCGGCCGGACGCCCACTTCGCAGACTGCGTCGGCGCGTGCGGGCTGCGGCACCTCGATCCCGTTCGCGAGCCGCACGGCGCCCTCGCCCTGGGTGACCGCAAGCACGTTCATCGTGGGCGATCCGATGAAGCGCGCCACGAAGCGGTTGGCCGGTGTCTCGTAAAGTTCAAGCGGCGTGCCCACCTGCTGGATCACGCCGGCGTCGAGCACGACGATCCGGTCGGCGAGCGTCAGCGCCTCGACCTGGTCGTGGGTGACGTAGATCATCGTGGCGCGCAGGCGCTGGTGCAGGCGGGCGATCTCGAGGCGCATGTCCACGCGCAGCGCCGCGTCGAGGTTCGACAGCGGCTCGTCAAACAGGAACGCCTTGGGGTCCCGCACGATGGCCCGGCCCATTGCGACACGCTGCCGCTGGCCGCCCGAGAGCGCGCGCGGCAGCCGTTCGGTCAGGGCCGTGAGGCCGAGCGTGCGGGCGGCGGCGGCGACCTTGCCCCGACGCGTCTCGGTCTCGGCGCCTCGGATCTCCATGGAGAAGCCCATGTTTCTGGCGACATCCATATGCGGGTAGAGCGCGTAGGACTGGAACACCATCGCGATGTCGCGGTCGCGGGGGGCGACGTCGTTCATGCGCAAGCCGTCGATTGTGAACGCGCCGGCGGTGATCGGCTCGAGCCCCGCGATCATGCGCAACAGCGTGGACTTGCCGCAGCCCGACGGTCCGACCAGAACGATGAATTCGCCGTCCGCGATCGAAAGGTCGATGTCGCGCAGCACCTCCTGCTGACCGTAGTTCTTGCCGACGCCGATGAGTTCGATCGTCGCCATGTCTAGCCTTTCACCGCGCCGGCCGTCAGGCCCTGGACAAGGTAGCGTTGGATGAAGATGAAAAAGAGACAGGACGGGACCAGCGCGAGCACGCCGGCCGCCATCATCTGTCCCCAGTCGACCGAGAACTTCGATACGAAAGTGAGAAGGCCCACCGGAAAGGTCATGCTGTCGGTGGAGCGGATCAGCATCAGCGCGAAGAGCACCTCGCTCCAGGCGGCGGTGAAGATGAAGCCGAGCGTCGCCCCGAGGCCCGGCAGTGTCAGCGGCAGGATGACCTTGCGCAGCGCCTGGAACCGGGTGCAGCCGTCCATCATCGCGGCGTCCTCCAGATCCTTCGGGATGCCGTCGAAGAATGACTGCATCAGGAAGGTGGCGAAGGGCACGTTGAACGCGGTGTAGACGAGGATGAGGCTCGTGAGCGAGTTCAGAAGTCCGAGGGAGGCCACGATCTTGTAGATCGGCGCGATGATCATCAGGAGCGGGAACATCTGCGTCAGCAGCATCAGCGCGATGACGATGTTGCGCCCCGGAAAGATGAAGCGCGAGAAGGCGTATCCGGCGGCCGCAGCGATGGCGGTCGTGACCGCCGCGGTGGAGAGGGACACGACCACGCTGTTGCGAAAGAACGTCAGGAAATCGGTCGTCCAGATAACTGCGGCGAAGTTGTCGAGCGTGGTCTCGCTTGGCCAGATGGCCGTGCCTTCGGTGTAGATCAACTGCTCGGGCGTGATCGCGATCTTGACAAGCCAGAAGATCGGGAAGAGCGCAAAGACGAGATAGAACGCGATCGCCGCGGCCTTTCCGAGAGCCAGGATCGGGGCGCGGGGAGCTGTGACCGACACCGGCTCAGACCCTCACCAGCTTGCGGCGCAGCGCGAGGAAGGCGAGCGCGTAGATGAAGAGCAGGATGAGAAGCGCCACCGCCACCGCCGACGCATAGCCGAAGTCGAGTTTCCTGAACGCGGTGGTGAAGATGTAGGTTGAGAGGATCTGCGTCGAGTTCGCCGGTCCGCCCGCAGTCATGATGTAGATCATGTCGGCGAAGTTCGCGATCCAGATCGTGCGCAGCATCACCGTTATCGCGATCATGGGTGCCAGGAACGGCAGGGTTATCTTGGTGAAGCTCTGCCAGGCGGAGGCCCCGTCCATCTCTGCGGCCTCGTAGAGGTCGGAGGGGATCGACTGCAGCGCGGCGAGTAGGGTGATGGCGAAAAACGGCACGCCGAACCAGACGTTGGCGGCGATCGGCCCCCAGATCGCCAGATCAGGATCGCCGAGGATGTTGGTCGGCTCCGACAGAAGCCCGATCGCGTGGAGCCAGTGTGGAAGGGGGCCGATCGTCGGATTGAAGAGCCAGGCCCATGTGAGCGCGGACAGGAACGTCGGCACGGCCCAAGGAAGGAACACCAGCGCCTGAAAGAGGCGGCGTCCGGGAAACCGGGTGTTCAAAAGCAGGGCGAGCCCGAGCCCGAGGAAGAACTGGAAGAACAGCGACCCGAAAGTCCAGACCAGCGTATTCTCGAGCGATATCCAGAAATAGCGGTCCGTCCAGAGATCGATGAAGTTACCGAACCCGATCCATTCGGCGCGTTCGGGACGCAACAGCGTCACCGACTGGAATGAGAACGATATCCCGACGAGGAGCGGGTAGAGAATCACGAGGCTAATCAGCACGATCGCGGGCGACAGGTACAGATACGGCTCGACCATGTAGGTGAAGTAGAGCGAGCGCGGCGCCCGGATGTTCCCGGGCGCCGACGGCGGCTTGCGCCGGATTACTGCTTGGCCTTCCACGCCGCGTACTCTTCGGTCAGGAAGGCGGCCCATTCGTCACCCAGCTCCTGGGCGGTGCGCTGGCCGAGGAGCGCCTCCTGTGCGGTGTCCTTGAGGACGGTGCTGGTGAAATAGCCCCATTGCTCAAGGTAGGTCGGCATCACGGTCGGCACGTAGTTCGGGCTGTTGAGCTCCTCGAACCAGCCGGCGAACTGCTCGGTCTGGAAGAACGGGTCCTGATCGGCACCCTCGTGGATGGGGATCACGCCAACGCGCTTGCTCCAGGCGGCGTTGGCCTCGGGCGAGGAGAGGTGTGCGACGAGGCTCCAGGCGGCGTCAGGGTTCTCGGTCGCCTCGAACACGGACCAGCCGGCGAAACCGATGGTCGGGAAGGCCTTTCCGGCCGGTCCGAGCGGCATCGGGATCACCGCGAAATCCTCCGGCGGCATGCGCTCGGCGATGGCGATCAGTGCGTCCGGGTCCTGGTCGAGGAAGGCGCAAGTGCCCGAGTAGAAGCCCGCGACGATCTCGTTGAAGCCCCAGTTCACGGAATCCTTTGGCGCATAGCCCTTCTGGTAGAGATCCATCAGGAACTGCAGACCCGCGACAGAGCCGGGCTCGTTGATGCGGCTCCGGCCATCCTCGGTGAAGAACTCGTTGGTGCCGTTCATCACGGCGGCCATCATGATCCAGCCGTTGGTGCCGCCGGGTCCGCCGCGCAGGCAGTAGCCGTATTTGCCGTCGAGGGCGGAGACGGCGGCTGAGGCTGCCATGAACTCGTCCATGGTCTCGGGCGGCTCGACGCCGGCCTCGGCCAGCAGCTTCTTGTTGTAGAACATGGCGCGCAGATAGAAGCCGTAGGGGATCATGGTCATGCGCCCGTCGGCGAGCTTGCCCATGTCGACGGTCTTGCCGGTGAGGGTGGTGCCATGCTCCCAGCCGGCGATGCGCTCGTCGAGGGGCATGAGCCGGTCGGCGTAAAGGGCGGCCCAGGTGTCGGGCATCTCGATCACGTCCGGCACGTCGCCGCCGGCGATCATGGTGGCGACCGTCTCGAAGGCCTGGCCCCAGGGGATCGACACGATTTCCACCTCTAGGCCGGGATTGCCGGCCTCGAACTCCGAGACCGCCTGGCTGAGGACCTCCGTGCGCTCGGGGCTGGTGATCACCTCCACGAGCTTGAGGGATTGCGAGTGGGCCGCCGTCGCGAGCAACAGGGCTGCGAGCCCCGTGGCCGCTAGTCGCCGTATCATCATGGTCTGTCCTCCTTATTGTCTTTCGGTTCAGTTCTGCTTTGGTCGATGGCTGTCTTCAGATCGTTCCAGAGATCCTCGGAGCCCTCAAGACCGAGGCTCAGCCGCACGAGGTTCGGCGACACGCCGAAGGCGCGCATCGAATTGTACTCACCGGCCTGCGCAAGGCCTACGCGTGCCGGCAGGATCAGGCTCTCGAAGCCCCCCCAACTGACGCCGAGACGGAAGTGACGCACGGCGTCGGCAAGGCGCGGGATGTCGACGCTGTCGTCGAATTCGACCGAGAGCAGGCCGGAGCGGCCCGTCAGCCCCGGCACGCTGTTCGCGGAAGGTGAGTTGACGCACCGCACAAATGGCAGCGCCGACAGGCGGTCCACGAAGAGATCTGCCGTGGCGCGGTGCTGCGACATGCGCGCGACAAGCGTGCGCAGACCCCGGATCAGCAACCAGGCCTCGAAGGGCGCGAGTTTGCCGCCGAGCAGCGGCAGGGTCAGATCGCGTATCCGGGCGATATGCTCGGCCGACGCGATCACGACACCCGCCACGGTGTCGGAGTGGCCCGAGATGTATTTGGACGCAGAATGGATCACGATGTCGATCCCGAGTGCTATCGGGCGCTGGAAGACCGGCGTCGCCCAGGAATTGTCGATCATCGTGATCACACGGTGCCGCGACGCATGCTCCGCGACCTTGGGCAGGTTCATTGGCCGAAAGACGACGGAGGTCGGGCTTTCGAGATAGGCGACCCGCACGCCGGCAAGCAGATCGGGGTCGTCCTCGAAGGCCGCCACCGGGTGATAATCAACGGCGATCCCGAATGGCCGCAGCATGCGCTCCATGAAGCGGTAGCTGTCTGGATAGACGTGCTCGACGCAGGCGAGGCGGTCGCCTGGCCGTAAAACCGAGAGAAGCGTCGACGAGATCGCGGCCATGCCGGAGGCAAAACCCACGGCGGCCGCGGCGCCTTCGGCCTCGGCCATCATGTGCTCGAAGGACTCGACCGTGGGATTCTGGACGCGAGTATAGAGCGCGGTTTCGCTGCGTCCCGCCATGCGGTCCTCGAAGGACGCGTAGGTGTCGAATGTGAAGAGCGAGCTTTGCACGATCGGGGGCGTGACCGAGCCGCCGGGATCCGTGCTGACCGCGGCGAGCAGCGTTGCGAGGTCGGGGTTGCGGCGCAATTCAGCCATCGGAGCCTCTTGCAATGCGGTCCGCCTCCTCGACGACTGCGTCGAGGATCGCGGCCATGATCTCGACCGCCTTGGCCTCGGCCCCGTCCACGATCGCTGCGGCGAGGTCGCGGTGCAGGGGGATCGTTGACTGGCCGAGTTGGGGCTGTCCGAAGGGCGCTTCGTAGATGTCGTGGAACCCGCGATTTATCTGCTGGATTACCTTGCCGAACAACGGGTTGCCGGTCGCGTCATGGATCGTCTCGTGGAAGCGGAAATCCTCCGGACGCCAGTCATCGCCCGCCTCGAACGCCGCCATCAGCGTCACCGCCGCCTTGTGAATGGTCCGGCGCGCATTTGACGATGCGTGCCGGCTCGCCAGACGCACCGTCTCCAGTTCGAGAGGACGGCGTACTGCGAGCATGCGCTGAAGGCTGTCGGCTTCAATCTGAAGGGTCAGGGGCAGATGAAGAGAGCGGGTTGAGACCTCCGTGACGATCCGGGTCCCGGCGCCCTTGTTGCGCTCGATGATCCCGAGGCTTTCCCACTGCCGCAGCCCTTCGCGCACGGTCGAGCGGCCGATGTGCAGCCGCTGCGCGATCGATATCTCCGGCGGCAGCCGGTCGCCTACCCCCAGGCCATCCGCTTCGACGATGCCGGCGAGCAGTCGCAGCACCCGTCGCGGCTGGCCGCTCGCGCCTCGTACATTGCTGAGGATTTCGACCACGTTGGACCTCGAACTTGATTATTGATCCTGCCCTATGTCCGACATTGTTTCAACAATGTCGAAAAAGGTGGTCGGGGAAATCTGAACTGGGGTAGAACGGTGGATGATCCTCGCGAGATCGGCAAGATGCCGAGAACGAGGATAGCCCATGCCGAGAAAACCACCCCACAGGTCCCTGAGCGGCCGATGCAGCCGGTCGCTCGACTTCGTCAGCGAGCACCTGTATGATGCCTGGCGCTTCCAGGTGCTCAACATCGTCGACCACCACGGTCGCCTCTGTCACGGGCGAGTCTCCTGTGTCTCAATCTCAGGTACGCGGGTGGCGCGCCATCCTGACGACCTGGAGATGCTCGATGCCAGCCCGGGGAGATCGTCCTATAGAACGGCTCCGAAGGCACCGGCCGCGCCACATTCGAACGGCCGGAGGACCATGCTTGCGATGAGTTGGAGTATTATGCCCGCGAGGAGATCGAGCGATAGGCAAGCATTACAACACTGAACGCGCTCCTTCCACGCTTCGGTTTTAAACGCCAATGGAATTCCCGACCATCAACGCCGCGACGGCGGTTGAGCCCTTGCGGGCTATACCCTGCGGCTCATCGTCCAGTTTTGACGGGAGAAGTCCAATGCACTAGGGCCTTGAACGTGAGGAAGGGTCAAAATGGTCAAGATCGCCGAACGCCGGATTTAGATGCGGCTGTGCTTTCAGAGATCTTTCTCGCGGTCCGAGCTGAATATCGCTATGCGCGGTCTCCTCGACCAGTTGAACGATCGGGAGCCCTGGCCTCTCTGGGTCAGCCGCCGGCGCTACGATTACGGGCCGCAAGAGCCATGAATCACATAAGTTAGCTCCTGGCTTCGGAGGGGTGCAGCGGGGCAAAGTGAATCGTGCCGTGGGGCAGCGACAGCGTGGTGTCCGTCTCGGCGTCGGTGACCATTTGGTCAATCCGATCGGGGCGGCAGACCACCACGCGGCTTTCCGTTCCGACCTTCTGCGCATGGCAGAGGAACAGGCAGCTTTTCCAGTAGCTAATCATCTTGCGAGCAACCTCGGCCTCCTGCCGGGCATAGTTCATAGCACCTCGCATAGGGTGATAGGCCACTGGAGAGATCACCGCGACGTCGACCAGAAAACGGTCGATCTCGGACAAGGTAAGTTCGCCATATGTGGCCGGCACTTCGGTATGCGGCTTGCCGCCTAAAAGAAGCGCCTCGATGTTGGGGCGGCCAGCGATTATTGACGCTAGTGGCTTGACCGGGACGGATGAGTCCGGTTGGGGATTCCCATTGGGTGCCGCGCGTGCGACGCTGTAGCACGCGCACAGGACTGTCCATCACTCTTGGTGAGGCTGACCGCCAGCGGCTCGAAGCCCTCGTCTCTGACCGGAACACGCCGCAGAAACATGTCTGGCGCGCCCGGATCGTGCTGCTCAGCGCCGACGGCGTCGGTACGAAGGCCG
>JBBQYB010000056.1:0-19333 GCA_038209095.1 Rhodobacterales bacterium | reverse complement strand
GCTACCTTGCGCGTCTATCTCGAACGCTTCGAGCCCGATCCCGCCCGCCACGACCTCGCGACCGCCGATGCGCTGTCGGATCTCGTCGCCGCCGCCGAGGCGCTCGCGGATATCAAGGGTCGCACCGGGCGCACAGCCCCGGACGTCATCACCTGACCCCGCTCGGCGCGCATCCCACGCCGGACGGCAGACGTTTCGCCGTCTGGTCGCAGGCGGCGGAGCAGATCTGGGTCTGCCTCTTCGACGAGCATGACACCGAGACGGCGCGCATCCCGCTTGCGCGCGGTACCCATGCCGTCCATTCCGCCACGGTTCCGGGCACCGGCCCCGGCACGCGCTACGGCTTTCGCGCCGACGGGCGGTATTACCCCGAACACGGCTGGTGGTTCGACCCCGCCAAACTCCTCGTCGATCCCTATGCCGTGGCCCTCGACCGGCCCTTCGCCTACGACCCCCGGCTCGGCCTCGCGCGCAGGGACGCCGTCGACACGGCACCCCTGGTCCCGAAGGCCGTCGTCACCGCCCTGCCCCCGCCGGAGGCCCCGCCCCCTCCGGTGTTCCGGCCCGGCGGGCTGATCTACGAGATCGCGGTGCGCCCCTTCACCCTTCTCCACCCGGACGTGCCAAAGGACTTGCGCGGCACGATCGCCGCACTCGCCCACCCCGAGATCATCGCGCACCTGACCCGCATCGGCGTCACGGCGGTGGAACTGATGCCCGTCACCGCCTGGATCGACGAGCGCCATCTCGGCCCGCTCGGCCTCACCAACGGCTGGGGCTACAACCCGGTCGCGATGATGGCGCTGGACCCGCGCCTCTGCCCGGGCGGCATCGCGGAGCTGCGCGACACGACCGCCGCGCTGCGCCGTGCGGGCATCGGCGTGATCCTCGACGTGGTGTTCAACCACACCGGCGAGAGCGACAGCCACGGCCCCACCCTCAGCCTGCGCGGCCTCGACGCCCACGCCTATTTCCGGCACGCCCCCGACGGCAGCCTCGTCAACGACACCGGTACCGGCAATACGCTCGCCTGCGACCATCCCGCCACGCGCCGCCTGGTGCTCGACAGCCTGCGCCATTTCGTAGGCCAGGCCGGCGTCGACGGGTTCCGCTTCGATCTCGGCCCCATCCTCGGGCGCGGCCCCGAGGGCTTCGACCCGAACGCCGCCCTGCTGGCCGAGATGATCGCCGATCCGTTGCTCGGCGACCGCATCCTCATCGCCGAGCCCTGGGACATCGGCCCCGGCGGCTACCAGCTCGGCAATTTCCCGGTGCCCTTCCTCGAATGGAACGACCGCTACCGCGACCGCATGCGCCGCTTCTGGCGCGGCGATCCGCACATGCTCGGGGAGTTCGCCACCGCCCTCTGCGGCTCCGGCGACACCTATACGCCGCCCGCGACGCGCAGCGTCAGCTTCATCGCGGCCCATGACGGGTTCACCCTGGCCGACATTACCGCCTACCGCGACAAGCACAACCACGCCAACGGCGAGGACAACCGCGACGGCCACGGCGAGAACCTCTCCTGGAACAACGGTGCCGAGGGCGCAACCCCCGCCCCCGCCATCCGCGCCGCCCGCAGGCAGGACGTCATGGCACTCCTCTCGACGCTCTACGCCACGCGGGGCACGATCATGCTCAAGGCGGGGGACGAGTTCGGCCACAGCCAGCAGGGCAACAACAACGCCTATGCCCAGGACAATGCGCTGACCTGGCTCGACTGGCAGGCCCGCGACCGCGACCTCGAGGCGCATTGCGGCCGGCTCGCCAGCCTTCGCCGGACAGCCCCGCATCTGGCCGACCCGCATCTCCTGACCGGGACGGGCGATCCGCCCGACGCCACCTGGCTGACGCCCGCGGGCGTGCCGATGCAGCCCTCCGACTGGGAGGCACCCTCCGCCGACCTGCTTGCGCTCATCCTCACCCCGCCGGGGGGGGACGCCCTCGCCGTCCTCGTCAACCGCAGTCATGCCCCCGCGACCTTCCATCTGCCGGTGCGGAGCGGCTTCACCTGGACGGGCGCTCCCGACGGCCGCATCAATGCTGCCCCGCGCAGTATCGCCTTCGTGGCCGAAACCCCGGCCCCGCCCCCTTGAGCAACCGCCCACAACGCCATAGGTCCTGACCCGAGGCTAGAAGTCACCCACAGGACCGCCGCACCATGCACCGCCGCACGCTTCTGCAATCCGCCCTCGCCGGTGTCTTCGGCAGCCAGATCCCCCTGTCGGCGCTCAAGGCACAGGAGACGCCGGGCGAGGCGTTCAGCTTCCAGACCGTCATCGACCGGGCGCGGAACCTGTCGCGCGAGCCCTTCGCGAGCCCCGCGATCACCCTCACCGAGCCCTTCGCCGACCTCAAGTACGATCAATTCCGCGCGATCCGGTTTCGCGACGAGGAGCGGCTCTTCACCGCGGGCCAGGGGTTCCAGATGGATCTGATGCCGCCGGGATTCTACTATCGCGACAAGATCGACGTGAACCTCGTGAGCGGCGGCATGACGCGTCCGCTGCCGTTCTCCACCGACTTCTTCCATTTCCATCCGCGCTATTTCGACTATCCCGATGGCCGCGCGCCGGAGGGCCTTGCCACCGACCACGGCTTTTCCGGCATCCGCTTTCGCCACCCGATCAACCGCCCCGGCGTCTGGGACGAGGCCATGGTCTTCCAGGGCGCGAGCTACTTCCGCGCCGTCGCCCGCGACACGCTCTACGGGCTCTCGGCGCGCGGGCTCGCCATCGGCACGGCAGGCCCCGAGCCGGAGGAGTTCCCGGTCTTCACCGATTTCTGGGTGGAGGAGCCCGAACCCGGCGCGCGCTCCATGCGGCTCTATGCGCTCCTCGACAGCGCTTCCGTCGCGGGGGCCTATGCCTTCACCGCGACGCCCGGCGTCCAGACCGTCATGGACATCGAGAGCGTGCTCTTTCCCCGGACCGACATCGCCACCGCGGGCATCGCACCCCTCACGTCGATGTATTTCTTCGGCCCCGAGCGGCGCAAGGACGTGGATGACTTCCGCGACGCGGTCCACGACAGCGACGGACTGCGCATCGTCAACGGCGGCGGCGAGCGGATCTGGCGGCCCCTGCGCAACCCCGGCACCGTCGAGGTCTCGGCCTTCACGGACGACAACCCCGCGAGCTTCGGCCTCATCCAGCGCAACCGGGACTTCCACCACTACGAGGACGCCGAGGCGCATTACGAACAGCGGCCCAGCGCCTGGGTGGAGCCGTCCGAGCCCTGGGGCCGCGGGGCCGTGATGCTGTTCGAGTTGCCCACCGCCAACGAGTTCGCCGACAACATCGTGGCGTTCTGGCGCCCCGAGGAGCCCTTGCTTGCGGGCTCCGAGCGGCGCTTCGATTACCGTCTGGTCTGGGGCCAGACCCCGGACGAGGAACTGCCGCTGGCACGGGTCATCTCGACCCGCGGCGGCGTGTCGATCCTCGACGAGGCCGAGCGGATCTTTGTGGTCGATTTCGACCTCGGCATGATCAACTTTACCACCGTCGCCCCGCGCATCCGTACCACGGCGGGCGAACTCGGCGGCACCAGCATCGTGCCGCTGCCGGGCGGCAACATCGCCCGCGTCGGCTTTCACCTCAAGACCGGCGACGCCCCCGGCGGCGAGTTGCGCCTGACGCTCACGAGCGACGAGGAACCTGCCTCCGAAGTCTGGCTCTACCGCTGGACCGCCTGACCGCGCCGCGCAAATGGCGGCCACATGCGCTCCACCACCCCGTCCCGCTTGACCCGGGCGTGATAGACCGCGGCCCCGACATGGACGGCGATCAGCGCGATCAGGCCATATTTCGTCAGCGCATGCACCTCCTTGGCCACCCCCGCCAGCCATTCGTTCTTGCCGATCAGCGGCGGGATGCCCATGGCGTTCAGAAGCTCGATGGGAAATCCGCCCGCCACCACCCGCACATAACCGCTCGCGGCCATCACCAAGAGCAGCGCATAGAGCCCGAAATGCACCAGCCCCGCCACCCGCGCCTGTCCCGCGGTGACCGAGGCGGGCAGGCCGGGCGGCTTGTTGAAGAGCCGCCATAGCACCCTGAGCAGCACCACCGCGAGGGTCACGGCCCCCAGACCCTTGTGCAGCGTGAAAAGCTGATTCTGGGTGGCCCTCGGCAGGTCGAGCGTCATAATCAGTCCGACGGGAATGAGTATCAGCACCAAGAGAACGGTCGTCCAATGAAACAGTCGTGCCACAACACCATAACCCAACGGCCCGCCCTCCCGTGATCGATCCCGAAGGTCAGCCTAGCGCATTTCGCGCCCGAGGGAAGATGCGCCTGCGACTTCCCGCAACCGTCGGGCGATCGGGCTTCGGTCCGGCCGTCGCGGGGGTCGGCGTCGCTGTGGCGGCCGCGACCCTCGCCCTGCCGCTGCCGCTTGCGGGCAGGCTCGTGTCCTTCAGCCTCTTCGGCCTCGTCCTGCTCGCCCTGGCCGCGAGCCTCATGGCCCATCCCCATCCCCGGTTCGGCCGCGCCAACACCGTGACCCTCCTGCGCGCCGGCGGAGCCGCGGTCTTCGCCGGGCTCGTCTGCGCACCCGGTCTGTTGCTCGGACCCGCAGCCTGGGCCGCCACCTTCGCGGCCGCCGCCCTGCTGGCGCTCGACGCGCTCGACGGCCCCCTTGCGCGGCGCGACGGGACGGCCTCCGCCTTCGGCGCAAGGTTCGACATGGAGGTGGACGCGCTCACCATCCTCGTCCTGAGTGCGCTTTTGCTGGCCTTGGGCAAGGCCGGGCCCTGGGTGCTCGCCTTGGGCCTCATGCGCTATGCCTTCGTCGCGGCGGGCTGGTTCCGCCCGGCTCTCGCGCGCGATCTGCCATCCTCGCTGCGGCGCCGGCTCGTCTGCGGCCTTCAGGTGGGCGTGCTCGCCGTCCTGCTCGCGCCCGTTGTGGCACCGCCCGTGTCGCAGGCGCTCGCCGCGGGTGCCCTCGCCGTGCTGGCCTGGTCCTTCGCGCGCGATTTGCGCTGGCTGATCCGGACGGCCCCGTGAACCTGCGCAGCCTCGCGGGCGTCGCCCGCTCGCTCGTCGTCTACCGCTCCCGCCCCTGGCGCATGGCAGCCCTCGCGCGGTTCTACGCCACCTTCCTCGGTCCCGGCGATCTCGCCTTCGACATCGGCGCCCATGTGGGCAACCGCAGCCGCGCCATGCTGCGCACCGGCGCGCGTGTCGTGGCCCTCGAGCCGCAGGCCGCGTTCCACGCCTTTCTCGCGCGCGATCTGCCGACGGGGGCCACCCTCCTGCGCGCCGCGGCCGGGGCCGAGCCGGGCGAGGCGCGCCTCGCCGTCTCGCGGCTCCACCCCACCCTCGCCTCGCTCGCTCCCGGATTTGCGTCGCGCATGGCGAACGCGCCGGGGTTCGAGCACGTCGCCTGGGACGCGGCCGAAACCGTGCCCGTCACCACGCTCGACGCGCTCATCGCCGAACACGGCACCCCGAAATTCGTGAAGATCGACGTGGAGGGTTTCGAGGATCAGGTTCTCGCCGGCCTCTCGCGCCCGCTGCCCTGGACCGCGTTCGAATACCTGCCCACGGCGCTCGATGCGGCCTTCGCCTGCGTCGCCCGCCTCGAGGCGCTGGCCCCCGCACGCTACAACGTCCTCGAGGGCGAGGGCCTCGCCTTCGCCCTGCCCGCCTGGACCGATGCCGCCGGTCTGCGCGCGGCGCTTCCGGGGCTCGCGCGGTCGGGACGCTCCGGCGACGTCTATGCCCGGACGGACCCCGCCGATGCCTAGACCTGTGACGCTGCTCACAGCCGTCCTTGTGCTCTACGGCGCGCTTCTCCTGCCCAATCACCCGGGCGCCGCCACCTGGGGCGCGCTGCGGGTCTTCCCGCTGGAACTGCCCGCCCTCATCCTCGGCATGATGCTGCTCGGCGGGCGGCTGCTGCGCCTGGCCATCACCGGCGCGCTCACGCTGATGACTGCCCTCAAGCTCGCGGATTTCGCCGCCAACAGCGCCTTCGGCCGGCCGTTCAACCTGCTCCTCGACATGCATCTCGCCCCCGCGGGCTGGCGCATGCTGTCGGGTGCCGCGGGCCTGCCGCTGGCGCTCGCCGGGGTGGTCGGCGTCCTGCTCGCGGTGGGCCTGCTCGCGCGCGCGATCTGGTGGGCCACCGGCCGGATCGCCGCATCCGGTCCGCCGCCGCTCCCGCGCCGGGGGGCCCTCCTCGCCCTCCTCGCGGCCCTCGTCCTGCCGCTGGTCGATGCCGCCCGCGAGAGCCGCCCCTTCGATCCGCCCGGCGTCGCCTTCACCGGCCGCCTCGCCTGGGAGCACGGCCGCGACGTCCTGCGCGCGCGCACCGATCTCGCGGACTTCCGCCGCCTTACGGCGCAGGACGCCCTCGCCGGCGACACCCGAGGCACCGGCTTCGGCGGCCTCGGCACCCGCGACGTCTTTCTCGTCTTCGTCGAATCCTACGGACGCACCGCCATCGACACGCCGCTCTATGCCGGCACCATCCGGCCCACCCTGCGCGAGATGGAGGCGACGCTCACGGAGGCCGGCCTTGTGATGCGTTCGGGCTTCCTCACCGCCCCGATGACCGGCGGCCAGAGCTGGCTCGCCCATGCCTCCGTCCTCTCTGGCCTTCGCATCGAGAACCAGGGCCGCTACCGCGCGCTCCTCGCGAGCCCCCGCCGCACCCTGCTGCATTTCGCCCAGGCCGCCGGCTGGGACACCGTGGCGGTGATGCCCGCCATCACCCTCGCCTGGCCCGAGGCGCTCTTTTTCGGCTACGACCGCGTGCTCGCCGCGGCCGATCTCGGCTATCGCGGCCAGCCCTTCAACTGGGTCACCATGCCCGACCAGTTCACCCTCGCGGCCTTCGAGCGCGGGGCCCTCGATCCGCCCGACCGCCCGCCGGTCTTCGCGGAAATCGCCCTCATCTCGTCCCACGCGCCCTGGACGCCCATTCCCGACCTTCTGTCCTGGGAGACGCTGGGGGACGGCACGATTTTCGACGCGGTTGCCACCGGCGGCGAGACGCCGCAAGCCCTCTGGCGCGACATGGACCGGGTGCGCGACCATTTCCGCCGCGCGCTCGACTACAGCCTGCGCAGCGTCGGCGCCTTCGCCGAACGCCGCGCCGCCACGGCACCCCTCTTCATCGTCCTCGGCGATCACCAGCCCGCCGAGATCGTGTCGCTCACGGCCGACAACCGCGACGTGCCCATCCACCTCATCGGTCCGCCGGAGGTCATCGCGCGGTTCGACGCCTTCGGCTGGCGCGCGGGCATGATCCCGGATCCCGCGACCCCTGCCTGGCCGATGGAGGACTTTCGCGACAGGTTCATCGGGGCCGTCTCCGACCGGGAACCCCCTGCATGATCTTTCGTTTCTCGGAAACGGCCTTTAAAGATGCGGCGTGGGCGCTAAAGTCGAAAATATGACAGTTCAAGATCCGCCGCCTGCACAGAAATTCCAGAGCATCGACATGACGTCTGCCGTGTGGTCGGCCCTGCGCGCGGCACGGGCCGACGCCACGGCCGAGGCCGATCCGGACTGGACCGAAAGCGAACGAAGCGCCTGGGCGCTCTACGGACCGTTGCGCGGGTCCGGCGGGTCCGGGCCCTTCTGTTTCGCCCAGGTCGGCCAGTCCCTCGACGGACGGGTCGCCACGATCTCGGGCGACGCCCGCGACGTCTCGGGCCTCCAGGGCCTGCGCCACCTCCACCGCTGCCGCGCCATGGCGGATGCGGTCGTCGTGGGCGTGCGCACGGCCCTCACCGACGATCCGCGCCTGACCGTCCGTCTGGTGGAGGGCGCAAACCCCGCGCGCGTCGTCATCGATCCGCGCGGACGTCTCGGGCCGGAGGCGGCCGTCTTCACCGACGACGGCGTGCGGCGCATCGTGATCCAGGCCTGCGACACCGCCCGCCCGCCGGGGGTCGAGGTCATCCGTCTCGACCCGCGCGACGGCTGGATACCGCCCGCCGACATCCGCCGCGCCCTCGCCACCGCAGGCCTGCGGCGCATCCTGATCGAGGGCGGCGGCGTCACAATTGCGGGCTTTCTCGAGGCGGGCCTTCTTGACCGGCTGCACGTGGCGATCGCCCCGCTGATCATCGGATCGGGCCCGACCGGCCTGCGCACCTCGCCCATCGCGAGCCTGTCCGACGCGCTGCGCCCCGAGACGCGGGTCTACGGCCTCGAGACGGACGTGATCTTCGATTGCGCGCTCGGCGCCCCCGGCAGGGCCAGCACGTCCCAGTGCCCGATCGAACAGGCAGATACGGCGCTCGCGGCCCTGCGCGCCTGACCCCAGGCGGGTGCCCCCGCCGCGTCGGCGATCCCCTCCACCAACGCTTCGGCGAGCGCGCGCTGGCCGGGCCCGAGCCGCCACGGGCTCTCCGCCATCCGCACGACATATCCCCGCGCGCCGAACGCTTCCGCCAGCGCCGGGCCCGCCGCGGGCCCCAGCGCCGGCCCGAAGCCCTTGTCGCCGCCCTGATGCGCGTTGAACGCCGCCGTCACCGCAGCGTCGTCCGGCCGCGCCGGCACCCAGGTCATCACCCCGTCGTAGCTGAGCGCCGCATAGACCCCGAGGCGGCCCTCGGCCATCCGGTCGGCGAATGCCTCCAGCCAGTCCCTCGACACCAGATCGAACAGCGCCGAGGCCGTCACCAGCCGCGCGTCCGCCACCGGCAACCCGTCGACATCCCCCAGATCCGCGGTCACCATCTCCGCACCCGGACAGCGCTTCGCGGCGAACGCCAGCAGGTCCGGGTCGAGATCCACGAGCCGCCACCGCCCGCCACCGAAGGCCCTGACCGTCGAGCCCGTGCCGCACCCGAGATCCACCCCGAGCCCCGGACCGAGATAGGCGCGCGCCGCGATCAGCAACGCCGTGTCGCGCGCCGCATGATCGGCCGGCTCGCGCAGATCGAGCCAGGTCGCGTCGAAACTCATGCCGCGGCCCGGCGCAACGCGCCCGCCACTGCCTGCGCCGTGTCGCCCCACTGCGGCAGATCCTGCCCCGCCGCGAACGCCGCCTGACCCGCCTCTCGCCTGCGGGCCGGATCGTCGATCAACCCCGCCAGCGCCACGGCAAACGCCGCTGCATCGCCAGGGGCCACCAGCGCCCCCGCCGCCTCGGGCACAAGATCCGCGATGGCCCCCGCCCGGCAGGCCACCACCGGCAGGCCCTGCGACATAGCCTCCGCAAAGGCCATGCCGTAGCCCTCGTACTCGGAGGCGAGCGCGAACACATCCGCCGCCGCCATCTCGGCGCGCGGATCCGCCACCGACCCTACCAGATCGATCCGCCCCCCGAGCCCCCGCTTCGCGATCCGCGCCGCAAGGGCCGCGGCACAGTCCGGATCGAGTGTGGCCGATCCCACGATCCGCGCCCGCCACGCCCGGTCCCGGATGAGCCCCAGCGCATCGATCAGCACGTCGTGACGCTTGCGCGGGATGAGCGAGCCCACGCTCAGGATCACCGGCGGCACCGCGCCGCCCTCGGCCCGCGCGCCCGGCTCCGTCCCCGGCGGCGCCACCGTCAGCCGCCCCGGCTCCACCCCGAAGGCTTGCGTCAACCGCCGCCCCGTCGCCTCGCTGGTGCACACCACCTGCCGGGCCGCGCGCAGCGCCTCCGTCTCGCGCGACAGCAGATCAGCCCGCACCCCGGGCGCAAGCCCCGTCTCGTCCCCGAGCGGATGATGGACCAGCGCCACGAGCCGCAATCGAGCGGCCGCCTCCGCCATGACCCGCGGCAAGGCCCCGAAGGCGAGCCCGTCCACCAGCACCACACCGCCCTCCGGCACAGGGCCCAGCGCCTCCCGGACGCCACCCTCCGGTGCCCCTTCCGGCAGCGCCAGATGGATCACCTCCCAGCCCAGGGTGCCCAGTTCCGCCATCAGCCGCCGGTCATAGCCATACCCCCCCGTCGGCGTCGCGAGATCCCCCAGAATGGCGAACCAGATCCGGCTGGTCAGAGCGCCGCCTCATACCACGCCCGCGCCACGTGGCTCTCCTCGAGCGAGACGCGCATCCGTTTCAGCCGCCCGCCGTCCCCGAGCCCGCCCGAGCGCGCTGCCTGCGCAAGACTATCCCAGATCAGCTTGCACAGGAATTCCGTCGTGGTGAACTTGCCCTCGAATTCCGGCACCGCATCGAGGTTGCGATAGCGCAACGGTGCCAGCGCCGCCCCCAGCGCCTCCGTCGCGAGCCCTATGTCCACCACCAGCCCGTGCGCGTCGATGTCCTCGGTGAAGAACGCGGCATCCACCACGAAGGTCGCCCCATGCATGCCCTGTGCAGGCCCGAAGACGGGCGACGGCAGACTGTGTGCGATCATGATATGGTCGCGAACCTCGACGGCAAACATGGCGGATCCCCCCTCAACGGTAGCGGATGCGATGGCAGAGGGTCGCCGGATCGTCAAGCACGCCGCCGTAGGCCGCCGCCAGATCGTCAAACGCCGTCTCGCCGGAAATGAGCCCGTCCAGGACCGGGTCACGCAACAGCCCCAGCGCCGCGGCCAGCCTGCGCCGATGGCTCCAGCGCGGCGCGCGGGAGGGCGGCACCTGCCCCACCTGGCTCGAGACCAGCCGAAGCCGCCGCGCGTGGAACGCAGCTCCGAGCAGCACCTCGACCGCGTGGTCGCCGTACCAGCTCGCCTCCACCACCACCGCCTCAGGCCCCGCGGCGGCCAGCGCGCTCGCGAGCCCCGTCGCGCTCGCACTCGCATGGATCACCACATCGCAGCCCTCGGGGGCCGCCTCGGGCCGTGCGAACCCGCAGCCGAGGGCCGCCGCGAGCCCCGCGCGGTCGGGGTTCAAGTCCACCAGCGTCACCTCCGCCCCCGGCAGCCGCGCACAGAGCCACCCCGCCAGTGCCCCCACAACGCCCGCCCCGATGATCGCGATCCGGTCGCAGGGCGCGGCTCCCGCGTCCCACACCACGTTCAGCGCCGTCTCCATGTTGGCCGCCAGCACCGCGCGCGCCAGCGGCACGCCCTCGGGGATCGGCACGCACATCGCTGCCGGGGCCGCGAACCTGTCCTGGTGCGGATGCAGCACGAAGACCGCCCGCCCGAGCAACCCCTCCGGCCCGGACGCGACCACGCCCACCGCCGCATAGCCATACTTTACCGGAAACGGAAACTGCCCCGCCTGCATCGGCGCGCGCATCCGCCCCCATTCGCTCTCGGGCACTCGCCCGCCAAAGACCAGCGCCTCGGTGCCCCGGCTGATGGCGCCATACGCCGTCTCGATAATCACCTCGCCCGCGGGCTCGGGCTCGCGCCGCAGCGAAGCCACCCCCGCCCGCTCGATCCAGAGCGCCCGTGCGCCGCCCGTCTCCCGGTCAGACCGCTCCGCCATGATCGCCTCCGCCGCACCGATGGCCGACCATGACCGCGGCAGGGTCGGTGTCAATCTCCCCCCGCGACAGCTCTGTTCATGTCCGGGCTTGCCGCGGCGCACAAACCCGCCTAAGTAGACCCCAGTCGTGCAGCGGACCGCCGCGCGCGACCCTGCGGTGGCGCAGGGTGGACCCAAGGGTCCCCACACCGCGCAAATTCATGGTTTTCGTCACATGCGCCTGACGAGGGCGACAACCGCGCCGGCCTCTGGCCCCCGCGGAAAGGACATATTGTGACCGAACCCACCTTCGCGAGCTTCGGGCTCGCCAAACCGCTGCTGGACGCGCTCGTGCGCACCGGCTTCACCACGCCCACCCCGATCCAGGCCCAGTCGATCGCCCCCCAGATGGCGGGCCGCGACGTCCTCGGCGTGGCCCAGACCGGCACCGGCAAGACGGCGGCCTTCGGCCTGCCGATCCTCCACCAGATCCTCGACATGCCGGGCCGGCCCTCGCCCAAGGCCTGCCGCGCGCTGATCCTCGCCCCGACGCGGGAACTCGCCGTGCAGATCGAGCAGAGCTTTCGCAGCTTCGCCGGCGGCGCGCGTCTGACCACGCTGCTGATCCTCGGCGGGCTCTCGCGCAACAACCAGATCCGCATGATGGGCCGCGGCGTCGACGTGGTCATCGCGACCCCCGGCCGGCTCATCGATCTCATGGACGACAAGGCGATCCGCCTCGACGAGACGCGTTTCGTCGTGCTCGACGAGGCCGACCGGATGCTCGACATGGGCTTCATCAAGCCCGTACGCCGCATCGTGGCAGCCCTCCACCCCCGCCGCCAGTCGGCGCTGTTCTCCGCCACCATGCCGCCCGAGGTCTCGAGCCTCGCGGAATCGCTCCTGCGCGACCCGGTGCGCGTCGCCGTCGCCCAGCAATCCACCACCATTGACCAGATCGAACAGAGCGTCGAGCTGATCGGCGGCGGCGAGAAGCGCGGCCGTCTGACCCAGCTCCTGAAATCGCCCGGCGTCGAGCGCACTATCGTCTTTGCCCGCACCAAGCGCGGCGCCGACCGCGTGGCCGAGAACCTGCAAAAGGACGGGGTCGCCGCCGAGGTCATCCACGGCAACAAGGCCCAGAACGCCCGCCAGCGCGCGCTCAACCTCTTCCGTGCGGGCCAGGTCCGCGTGCTGGTCGCGACCGACATCGTGGCGCGCGGCATCGACGTGCCGGGCATCACCCATGTCATCAACTACGACCTGCCCGACGAGCCCGAGAGCTATGTCCACCGGATCGGGCGCACAGGGCGTAACGGAGCGAGCGGCATCGCCATCACGCTCTGCGCGCCCGACGAGATCAAGAAGCTGCGCGCCGTGGAGAAATCCTCGCGCCTGACCCTGCTGCCCCCCGTGGCCCAGGGTCCGCGCAGCGCCGGACCGCGCAGCGCAGGCGCGCCGAAACCCGCGGGATCCTCCGCCAAGGCCGGTCTGGACACCCCCGGGGCCGTCCGCGCCCGGGCCCGCCGCCCGCGCAAGACCCAGCGCGCCGCCTGATCCGCGCCTGACGCGCCGTCAGCCGGCACAGACCGGCGGACGGCGCGCGGCCCAGGGTTGCGCCTCCTCCAGCTGCGCCGCGAGGCGCAGCAACGTGGCCTCGTCCCCCAGCCGTGCGGTGAACATGACGCCCACGGGCAGCCCCTCCGCCGACCAGTGGAGCGGCACCGACATCGCAGGCTGTCCACTCGCGTTGCTGATGTAGTTGAACGGGTTGAACGCCGCGGCCCTCCGGCGCAGATCCACCGGATCGCCCGCATAGACCAGCGTGCCGAGCGGCACGGGCCGCTGCCCCATCGTCGGCGTCAACCACAGATCGTGGTCCTCATAAAACCGGCTGGCCGCCCGCACCTCCGCCTGCACGTCCTGCACGGCCATCAGATGCTCCGCGGCACTCAGGCTGCGCCCCCGCGCAGCAAACGCCCAGACGAACGGCTCGAACGCGTCCTCATCAAGCGGACGCCCCAACCGCCGCGACCAGTCCGCTAACGCCCAGGCGACGCCCCCCGCCAGCACGGACGTGAAATTGGTCCAGAGCCGCAATGCGTCGAACTCGGGTGCCGCCTCCGTCACGTCGTGCCCCAGCGCCTCGCACAGGGCCGCGGCGCGCTCGACCGCAACCTTGCACTCCGGATCGAGCGGATCCCCCAGCGGGGTCACGGTGGAAAACCCGATGCGCAGGCGCCCCGGATGCGCCCCCACCTCCTCGGCAAAGGGCCGCGCCGGCACCGGGGCCGGATGCGGATCGCCCGGCGCGGGCCCCGCAACGGCGTCGAGCAAGGCGGCCGTATCCCGTACGCTGCGCGTCAGCGCCCCCTCCACCAGATAGCCCGCGAACAGATCGCCGTAGAGCGGGGCCAGCGTGATCCGCCCCCGCGACGGCTTCAGCCCGATCAGCCCGCAGCACGACGCCGGCCCCCGGATCGACCCGCCGACGTCGTTGCCATGCGCCATCGGCACGATCCGTGCGGCCACCGCCGCCCCGGCCCCGCCGCTCGACCCGCCAGGCGTCCGGCTCAGGTCCCACGGGTTGTGCGTCGCGCCGAACAGCCGCGGCTCCGTGGTGGGACTGATCGCCATCTCGGGCAGGTTCGTCTTGCCGATGGTGATCAGCCCGGCCCGGCAGAACCTGCGATAGATCTCGCTGTCCACCCGCGGCACATAGCCCTCGAGAAAGGCCGAGCCCTCGTGCATCGGATGTCCCGCGACCTCGGCAAGGAAATCCTTCATCAGGAACGGCACCCCCGCGAATGGGCTATCGGCCAGCGGCGCTTGCGCCGCCGCCCGGGCGTGATCGAACATACGCACAATAACCGAATTCAGCGCCCCGTCTACGGCCTCGAGCCGCCGGATCGCCTCGTCCACGAGATCCAGTGGCGACACCTCGCGCCTTCGCACCAGATCCGCGAGGCCGATGCCGTCGAGATCGCCGTAGTCCCTCGTCAAATCCATCGGCTGTCTCGGACCTGCGGCGGCGTCAGCAGCGACGCGGTGCGCGCACCCTCAGGGCGCGCACCGCAAGGAAGGCTCCGCACGCGCGTACGAAGCGGGTCGGGTCAGGGAACCAGACGCGTCACGCCGTTCGCACTCTGGACCACCTGCACCCGCTGGCCGATGCCGAAGGTCGGCTGCGCCTGGATGACGGAGATCGACCGCCCGCTCTCAAGCTGGACCGTCCATTCCGTCGACTGCACCGTGGTGGCCGCATTGGCCGCCCGGTTGCCGGCCGCGGCACCCGCCGTCGCACCGACCACCGTCGCGATGTCCTGGCCGCGCCCGCCGCCGATCTCGTTGCCGATCAGACCGCCCACCAGACCGCCGCCGATGGTGCCCACCACCGAGGCCGGCGTGTTGCCGCCCTGCACGGTCACCGGGCGCGCATTGGTGATGACGCCAAAGCTCACGTTCTGCGCGACCTGCGCCTGGTTGGCGCTGACCACGTTGCCGCTGTTGGGCGGGTTGCAGGCGAAAAGGGCGATCGACGCGACGCAAAGCAGCGCGCAGTTTCTGAAATGTGTGACTGTCATGGCCTCTGTCCGTTTTTTGCTGCGGCTCGTCCGCATGGGAAGTCCGGGGCCACTCTAAACCGGCAACGCCCCCGGAAAGTCAACAACACTCGGTGAACGGTCCGCGTTCCCGCTCACCCCCGCACCATCGGATCCGTCAGTTTCAGATGCTCCTGCAAGGCGAAGCGGTCCGTCATGCCGGCGATGTAATCCGCCACCACCCGCGCCCGCGCCGCTCCCTCAAGGTCCAGGCACCCGTTCCAACCCACGGGCATCAGCTCCGGCGCCTCGAAGAACGTCTCGAACAGCATGTGTACCACGCGCTTGGCCTTGCGCCGCATCCTTTGCACCGTCCAGTGCCGGTACATCCGGTGATAGAGGAACGTCCGGATCAGCCGCAGTTCCGCGAACGTGCCCTCCGAGAACCGGATCACCGGCCGCCCCAGCGCGCGCACCGCCTCCACCGACTGCGGGTCCGCCTCCGCGATCCGCGCCCGGCTGGTGGCCAGCACGTCCTCCACCAACAGCCCGAAGAACCGCCGCAAGGCCTCGTGCTCGCGCCGCGCCGGCGCCAGCCCCGGCCAGCGCGCGTCCACCACCGCGATGCAGGGCCCGATCAGCGGCAGCGCGCGCAGATCATCGAGCGTGAACAGCCCCGCCCGGAGCCCGTCCGCCAGATCGTGGTTGTTGTAGGCGATGTCGTCCGAGATCGCCGCCACCTGCGCCTCCGCACTCGCATGGGTGCCCAGCTCCAGGTCGTGCCGCGCGTTGTACTCCGCCAGCGCGAAATGCACCTCCCCCGTCACCGGCCCGTTGTGCTTGGCGATGGCCTCCAGCGTCTCCCAGGTCAGGTTCAACCCGTCGAACGCCGCGTAATGCGCCTCGAGCCGCGTGACGATGGTGATCGCCTGCGCGTTGTGGTCGAACCCCCCGAACGGCTCCATCAGGACCCGCAGCGCATCCTCGCCCGTGTGCCCGAACGGCGGATGCCCCAGATCATGCGCGAGCGCCACGGCCTCCGCCAGTTCCTCGTTGAGCCCCAGCGTCCGCGCCAGCGTGCGAGCGACCTGGGCTACCTCGATGGAATGGGTCATCCGCGTGCGGTAGTAATCCCCCTCGTGCTCCACGAAGACCTGCGTCTTGTGTTTCAGCCGCCGGAATGCCGAGGAATGGATGATCCGGTCCCGGTCGCGCTGATAGCACGACCGGTGCCGCGCCCCGTCCTCGGGCCAGAGCCGCCCCCGGCTCTCCTCCGGGCGTGTCGCGAAGATTGCGCTCATGGGCACCACCTCAACCGGCGGCCGCGCCGCGCGTGAACAGCCCCCTGTCTAGACGATGCAGGCCCGACCCGAAAGATCCGGCGCACCAGCCCCGGACGCCCTCCGTCGAGGCGTTGCGTCCGTGCGGGCTTTGCGCTCAAGATGCCCCGGCGCTCCGCGCACCCACCCACCGCCGGAGGCGCACCCGACATGACCCCCGCTGCCTTCATCACCAAATGGCGCGCCGCCGAACTCAAGGAACGCTCCGCCGCCCAGTCCCGCTTCAATGGCCTCTGCCGCCTCCTCGACCTCCCCGATCCGGTCACCGCCGACCCCACCGGCGTCTGGTTCACCTTCGAGAAGGGCGCCGCCAAATCCACCGGCGGCCAGGGCTGGGCCGATGTCTGGCGCAAACATGCCTTCGCCTGGAAATACAAGGGCAAGCACCGCAACCTCGACGCCGCCCACACCCAGCTTCTGCGCTACGCCGTGGCGCTGGAAAACCCGCCGCTCCTGATCGTCTCCGACATGGACCGGATCGTGATCCGCACGAACTGGACCAATACCGTCCTGCTCGACGCCACCCGGCGTAACCTGCTGTGCGCCACCTCGGACAAAACACTAGCTGCAGGATGTAAAAAAAATACTCCCGGAGCACTGACATCCGACGCGGTCAGAACACTCTTAGTGTTAGGCGGATCGTTGTTGCTACAGAAGCCACCGTTTGGATGGGTAAAAACGTTAATTTGGAAAAAACCCTCTGGATTGTGCGCGTCGGGCTGCAATTACCGTTTCAGGAGGTTAAGCAAAGCATCTGGCGAGCTTGGCTGCTCAGCCTTGCTCCGAAAGCTCCAGTCAGAAACACAAATCTGAAGAGCAGCGGTCAATTTATACAATGTCGAAATTTTCTGTTTTTTGCTTAAGTTTGTATTTGCATACCATTGATTTTCTAGAATTACATAGTGACTTGGATCATATACCAAGTGCGGCGATTTCTCCCAAAGCTGGCTTGGATTTCTTGCAAAGTATCGTCCCGTCCGCCCTTTTGACATGAACTCTGAACGCCAATCTTCCGATTCGATTACGCCTGGATACGCTTTCACAAACTCATTCACGATCCAAACATAAGCTTGAACTTGACTAGAGAACTCCAGATCTGGGCACCGGAATCGGGCAATGGTCGGATCTGACCCTTTTGCGATTTTCGGACGACGCCACTGCGGATATCTTTGATCAAGTTCACTCTCAACTATTCGCAAATAGATCTCGTCTTTAGAAAGTGCGTTGTTCCGCATCACTAGTAGCGAACTTTCAGTAGATGTCTTTACGGCCTCGCGATATTTACCAATATCCATTGACCCCTCCTGACCTAACAGTATTGTTGGTTCAAGCTCAAACGGGCGATCCCCGAAATCAAGTGCAAAAGCTCTCGAAACGCGTGAATTTTCGATATCGGTTTTGCTGGATTGGTGAGTCGAGATCGAATGCGGTTCACTGCGCGTCCAGAAACTCTGATCTTTGCCGTGGGCAATTGGTTGGGCAAAGGTAACCATCTCCGCTACACTCCCGTCCCCACCTTCGAGACCTTCCCCCTTTTCAGGGGGCCTAACCCTCAACATACCCGCAGCCAACCTGAACGCCAAACGCGAGGCCTCGCTAAATTCGCCCGACCTCGTGCGCCACGAACCCGAGGTCGTGCCCGGCGACCCCGACCGCCTCCTGCCCGTCGATGACGCGGCGGCGGCGATCCTGAAAAACGCACCCTCACCAACCTCTACAACACCCGCCCCGCCTGGCTCGACCGCCCACCGCCGCCTCGACGCCGCCGTGGCCGACGCCTACGGCTGGGGCGACGACCACCGCGCCGGTCTTCTGACCGACGACGAAATCCTCGCGCGGCTGTTCGCCCTCAACCAGGCCCGCGCAACTCCAGCCCCGCCCACGCGTTAACGAACCTTGCCACCGGGTTAACAGCGACATTTTTCCCACGCCGTCCCAACGCTATAGCCATTTGTTTACGCGTGGACAAATCCCCACGCCGCACCCCGGCCTTGCACAGGTCCCGCCCTGCGCCTACCTTCCGATGAAGCCGATAAACCCCCGAGGCACCCCATGACCCCGACCCTCACCCTCCCCCCGCGCGTCTCCGCCCGCGCCTTCGCGCGCCTCGCCGAGATCGACGCAGCCCCGCGCGCGCTCCGCGTCGCGGTGGAGGGCGGCGGCTGCTCGGGGTTCCAATACGACATCAAGCTCGACGACGCCCCCGCCCCCGACGACCTCGTCCTCGAAAAGGACGGCCAGCGCGTCCTGATCGATCCCGTCTCCCTGCCCTTCCTCGCCAACGCCGAGATCGATTTCTCCGACGAGCTCATCGGGGCCCGGTTCGTGATCCGCAACCCCAACGCTTCCTCCTCCTGCGGCTGCGGCACCAGCTTCTCGATGTAGCGACACATCCGTCCAAACACCTCACCCCGCGCGCAAACCGGGTGACGCGCAGCTTTCGATAGGGTAAGGTCCGCACAACCTCACGTTGTGCAAAGGACCGCCATGCCCCTCCGTCCCGCGCTCGTCCTCGCCCTGGTCCTCGCCCTTGCCGGATGCGGCGGCCCAAGCCCCGAGCCGCCCCAGCGCCGCGCCACCGCATCCCCGGTCTTTTTTGACGCGAAACCCCACGCCTGGTCGGGGCGCGCGCCCTGGAACTACCAGGTCCACGGCATCGACGTCTCGCGCTGGCAGGGCGACATCGACTGGCCCCTGGTGCGCGCCTCCGGCCCCGCCTTCGCCTTCATCAAGGCGACCGAGGGCGGCGACCACACCGACCCGATGTTCGCCACCAACTGGGCCGCGGCCCGGGCGGCCGGCATGCCCCGCGGCGCCTACCACTTCTTCTACTTCTGCCGCCCCGCCACCGAACAGGCCGCCTGGTTCATCCGCAACGTCCCGAAGGACCCGACGGCCCTGCCGCCCGTCCTCGACATGGAATGGAACCACCTCTCGCGCAGCTGCAAGGAGCGCCCGGGTCCCGCCACGGTGCGCGCCGAGATGCAGGTCTTTCTCGACACCGTCCATCGCCACTACGGCAAGCGCCCGCTGATCTACGTCACGCCCGATTTCTATCGCGACAACGACCTCGGCCAATTGCGCGGCTACCCGTTCTGGCTGCGCTCCGTCGCGGGCCACCCGTCCGAGGTCTA
>JBBQYB010000055.1:0-19379 GCA_038209095.1 Rhodobacterales bacterium | reverse complement strand
CCGCCCGGCCTCGCCGAACGCCTCGCCACGGCCCGGGTCCACGTCAGTCTGCGCGGCGACACGCTTCGGGTCACCCCGCATCTCTATAACGACGCCGCCGACGAAGACCGGCTGATTGCGGCCCTCGCCGCCGCTCTCTAGCCCTCAGTCGAGCTTGCGCGCCTCGTCCACCAGCATCACCGGGATCCCCTCGTGAATGGCGAACGCGAGGCCCGCCCCCTCGGAGACGAGCTCCATTCGCTCCGGATCGTAGACCAGCGGGCCGCGCGTCACCGGACAGACCAGGAATTCCAGCACGTGCCGGTCCACGTGAACCTCGACCACACCGCCCTCGGGGGCGCTCACTGGATGGTGCCCTCGTCCCCGCCCGAGCGCAGCGCGAATTCCATCAGCGTCACCAGCGTCTCGCGCCGCGTCGACAGCGACGGCGCCTCCAGCAGCGCCTGCTTCTCTTCCGGATCGAACGGACAGAGGATCGACAGCGAATTGATCAGCAACTCCACGTCCGCCTCCTTGAGGCTGTCCCAATCAGAGCTCAACTGCGCCGTCTCGAAGAACCGCCCCAGCACCTTGAGGAAGGCACCCCGGTCGAAGTCCTCGTCGGCCTCCGCCCGCCCCAGATCGCGCTCGAACGTCGCCCATTCCACGTTGGCCCGCCGGTAGGGCGCGAACCCCTCCACCTGCTCGACCACCCGGTACCGGCTGATCCCGCTCAGCGTGATCAGGTAGCGCCCGTCCTCGGTCTCCTGGAACGCCGTCAGCCGCCCGGCACAGCCGATCTGGTGCAGCCGCCCCGTTGACCTGCCCTCGGGCATCACGATTGGCTGGACCATCCCGATCAGCCGGTGCTGCGTCTTGAGCGTGTCGTCGAGCATCGCAAGATAGCGTGGCTCGAAGATGTTGAGCGGCAGCCGTGCCCGCGGCAGCAACAGCGCCCCGGGCAGCGGAAAGATCGGAATGTTCTCCGGCAGATCGGCTAGGCTGTATTTCTTGGCCATCGGCCCTCCCGGCGCCTTGCGCGGTTTCAGGCGAAGATCATCGAGGACAATCGCCTGCGACCCTTCTGTGCGGCGTCGCTCTTGGGGCCGAGACTGTCGAACAGCGTGAACAGCTGCGTCTTCGCGGCCCCCTCGTTCCACTCCCGGTCGCGCCGGAACAACTCGAGCAGGGCCTCGATGGCCCCGTCCGCATCGCCCCTCGCCACCAGCGCGAGGGCGAGGTCGAAGCGCGCCTGATGATCGTCCGGATCGCGCTCGACCGCCGCCTGCAACGCGCCCGCCTCGCCGGCCCCGGCACTCGCCTCCGCGAGGTCGATCTGCGCGCGCACGGCGCTGAGCAGCGGATCGCCCTCCTTGCCCTTGGGCGCCAGCGCGAGCATCCCGCGTGCCTGCGCCAGATCCCCCAGCGCCAGATGCGCCCGCGCGAGCCCCGAGAGGGCTGCGAGGTTGCCCTCCTCCTCGCCGAGAATCGCCGAGAACGTCTGGGCCGCGTCCGCCACCGCTCCTTCCGCCAGCATCTGCTCGGCCAGCGCCAGCGCCTCCTCGAGGCCCGCGTCGGGCCCCGCCGCCGCCATCAGCCGGTCGAGGAACGCCTTGAGCTGCGCGGGCGACTGCGCGCCCATGAACCCGTCCACCGGCTGCCCGCCCACGAACCCGAACACCGCCGGGATCGACTGCACGCGCAATTGCGCGGCTACCTGCGGGTTCTTGTCCACGTCGATCTTGACCAGCCGGACCTTGCCCTTCGCATCCCGCACGGCCTTCTCCAGCGCCGGCGTCAGCTGCTTGCAGGGCCCGCACCAGGGGGCCCAGAAGTCGACGATGACCGGCACGGTCATCGACGCGTCGATGACGTCGGCCATGAAGGTGGCGTCCGAGCCGTCCAGGATCGAGACGTCCTTGCCGGCCGGAGCGATGATGGTATCCATTGCGGAAATCTCCGTGTCGACGCCGCCGGAGGTCGGATCGCAGCGACGAGATGTTGATGCGCTTAGGTGGGGCAGCGCCCCTTGCAGGTCAAGCGCTTTCCCGCCCGAGTTCGCTTCGCACGCGGGCGGGGGCAGTCGCGGCGGCGGTGTGGTTTTGCGTCAGGTGCACCGCATCGACCACGCCCACCAGAGCGGCAAAACAGGCTTCGGCCTCCCGTCGCGCCGCTTCAGGCAACACGGCACCCAACTCATCTTGTGCACTTCAGAGCCCGCTTCAAGAGTTCATGAGACATGGCAGCACCGTCGTGGTCCTGCATGCCGGCCAAATGGATGACGGCGAACACCACAAAGCCGCGCGTGTCGGTCAGGATGGGGCCATTTGCCGAGCGGGTCCTCACTTCTGAATGACCCTACGGCCGAATTCGGAACGGCAAACACACCTGCCTACCGCCCTCGCAACTTCAGGTGTTGGAAAATTTTGCCAAGTTTGCCTGCTTCCGGAATTTGCTTTCTATCGTGAGAAGCGAATGAATAATTTCCTTTATTTCACTTATATCCAGATTCGGATGCTTGTCAGAACAATCAACGTCTTCTCCAAACCGTGATGTAACTCAACCACGTCTCTTACGAAGCGCAAGTATGTAATTTTGGAGGACTGGGCGATGACCGACACTTCACTTACCCGCCGACGGCTTCTTGCGACAGGTGCCTGGGCAGGGGCGGCCCTGACTGCAGGACGGGCGAGCGCGGACGATGTTGCCTCTGAACTCGTTGCCTCGCCTTTTCGGTACGAAATAGAGCGCAGCGAGACGCAGTGGCGGGACCTTCTCACAGAGGACGAATATGCCATCCTGCGCGAGGGGGAAACGGAATGGCCGACCACCAGTCCGCTCTGGAACGATTATTCTGCTGGCAACTTCAGTTGCCGCGGATGCGGCCTGCATATCTACGCTTCAGCCGAAAGGGCGCCTATCGAGAAGGGTTGGGTGTTCTTCTACCACGCGCAGCGGGACACGGTCCTGACCGACATCGACCGCGGCAACCCCTACTCCATGGCCAGCAATCCCGAGCAAGCACTCATCGAGGTTCACTGCCGCCGATGTGCCAGCCATCTCGGCCATATCCTGATTGTCGAGGCGCAGCTGGTGCATTGCATCAATGGCACCAGCCTCAACTTCCATCCCGCGACATGAGCGGACCGGCTTCACAAATTTCCCATCGAATTCACGAGCTAGTGAACAACAAAAGGTAATGAATATATCGGCGAAAACGAATGGTGGTTATCGGAAAGATCCGATGATCAGGAGA
This sequence comes from Rhodobacterales bacterium, assembly GCA_038209095.1. Taxonomy (GTDB): domain Bacteria; phylum Pseudomonadota; class Alphaproteobacteria; order Rhodobacterales; family Rhodobacteraceae; genus Amaricoccus. The sequence continues at coordinate 16,144 of JBBQYB010000055.1, read as the reverse complement.
CGCAAAATGAAGAATATACTTGCCGCTTCGGCCGTTTTATTCGCCCTTTCGGGCGGTGCTCTCTATGCACAAGATGATACGGCAACGATGGACGTTGGTCTGTCGATGCTCGAACTCGCCGTGTCCAAGCAGTTCTCGCAGCTTGGCATCGATACGGATCCGATGAGCCTGAGCCTGAATCAGCTCGCCAACATCAAGGGAGTGCTGGGATCCAGCGAATTCAACAAGAACGAAAAAACGGCGGCGATCAAGGCCGCGATCGCGCGGAATTGACGGCGCCTTGAGACGAGGCGGACCGGATCGCCGGTCCGTCTTATAGCCTGTCCGAGAAGGCTCCGGATCGCGGTCGAGCGCCCGCCGCATCGGGAACGCGACCGGTCCTTTTCTTGGATACAAACACCTCGCAGCAACCGCCGCCGGCCACGTTAACACGTGTTGAGATTTGGTTGATGAATTTTAGTAACCGTATGTTTTAAAATCACTTTCCATCTTGTCCACGCGTGGACAAATCCGCTCAGCATGCGGACAACAGCGCCGCATGCCGGGTCAGAAAGTCCACCTTCACCGCCGTCGGCGGGCGCAGCGGCAGGGCCATCTGGGCGATCCCGGCCAGCCGGGGCACCCCGAACAGCCGGTTGGCTTCCGCTTCGGCGAAGCCCGCGATCCGCACCGCCTCCAGCCAGGCCGACAGCCGGTCCGCCCGCTTGATCAGCGCCTTGACCGGCGTGGGCAAGGTCGCGGGCAGCCCGAACCGCAGATGCACCGCCGCCGCCAGCCGCGCATCCATCGCCGCATAATCCGGCCCCACGGCGGATTTCACTGGCGAGATCATGTCCCCGATCACGTATTCCGGCGCGTCATGCAGCAAGGCCGCCAACCGCCAGCGGGGGCCTGCCTTGGGATCCAACCGCGCGAAGATATCCTCGACGATCAGCGAATGCTCGGCCACCGAAAACGCATGCTCGCCCCGCGTCTGCCCGTTCCAGCGCGCCACGAACGCGAGACCGTGGGCGATGTCCTCGATCTCTATGTCGAACGGCGAGGGGTCGAGCAGGTCGAGCCTGCGCCCCGAGAGCATCCTCTGCCAGGCCCGCGCCGCCACCCGTCCGCCTCCGTCCCGCTACGCCCTCACTCTGATCGGGCGCGCCGCGGTTGTCGAGGCGGCGGGCGCGCGACCTAGCGGCCGGGTTTCTTCGCCTGGGACTCCATCATCCGCGACGCGAGCCCCGACGGGGCAGCAGTGGCGGCCGACTTGTCCTTCTTCGGCTTCTTGATTTCCTTGTTACTCTTCTTCTGGCCCTTGGCCATGGCATCCGCCTTTTCCCGGCTCGGCCGCGGCGGTCCGCATGGCCCGCCCGACGGAGGGCGCGCCGGGTCGTGAGGACCGGGATCGGTCTCCACACGCTGTCTCCGGGTCGGATTTTACGCCTTCGCCACGACCTGTGCCAGAGAGGTCTTGCGATATGCGGCCCGGAACGCCAGGCGGTATCGTCGGCGGAAAGCCGGGCGGTGCTTTTTTGGGTCTTTCGCACCGGGGCGAAGACATGAAATAACCACGACCCGTCAGGGGGCGGCTCGGACATGCCAGAGATAGACCCGAACGAACGACTACAGATCCAGATTTGCCGGGTCCTGTGCATCTTCTTCATGATGAGCGTCCACGTGCCGCCCGGCCGGTCCAGCCCCTCGCTGATGTCGACGGGCGACCTCGCCTGGCTCGGCTATGTCTGGGCGGACGTCCTCGGCCGGGCAAGCGTCACGGCGCTGAGTTTCATCAGCGGCTATCTTCTGGTCAGAATGGCCGCCGAGGCTCCCTTGGCCCAGATCGCCCGACGGCGGTTCCGGAGCGTGATCGTCCCGATGCTGGTCTGGAACGCGGTCTTCATTGCGATGGTCGCGTGCAAGGCGCTTCTGGCGCCCGACCCGGGCGCCCCGTGGCTCCGGACGGACGCGGGTCTCCTCGCGGCGCTCACGGGCCTGACCGGACCGACGGCAAACCTGTCGCTCTTCTTTTTGCGCGACCTCTTCGTCTCGTCGCTGGTGGTCCGGCTCGCGCTGGGATGGCTCCGGCGCTGGCCCGCCGCCGTTCTGACGGCGGTGGCCATCGTCACGGTCTTCGACCTCGCCGAGCCTTTGATCTTCCGGCCGTCCATCCTCTTCTTCGCGATGGCGGGTGCCGCCCATGCCCAACGCGCAAGCCGCCTGACGGAGGTGCTCACGCGGCGGCTCGGGATTGTCCTCGCGCTCGCCATCGGCCTTGCCGTGGCAGCCCGTCTCGGTCTGCCAAACGGCGGCACCCCGCAGCGCGAACTGGAGGCCCTCCTCAAGCACAGCCTCCTCGCGGCGCTCGTGATCGCGGTCAGTGCCGGGCTCACGCGCAACGAGACGGGCGCGGCGCTGGCCCGGCTGGAGCCGAGGATCTTCGAGACCTATCTCCTCCACGTTCCGCTTATCTCGGCGGCCTGGTTCCTGTGGCTGCCGGTCTTCGGCTCGGCGAACCTGCCTGGCTACGCGATCTTCTTTTTCGCCGCGCCCCTCATCTCGATGGTGGCCGGCCAGATCTTCGGGATCCTCTGCGACCGGTGGCCCGGCGACGTCCAGAGGCTCGTGCGCGGCAAGACGGCCGGCGCACGCCGCGCAACAGCCTGACGCGCGCCCGGGTCATGTTGTCGGGGCGCGTCGCAGGTGCTATGGCCGCCCCGAAAGAGCATCAACCCGGAAAGAGTGTCATGAGCATGGATTACGTCGTCAAGGACATCGGTCTCGCCGATTTCGGCCGCAAGGAGCTCGACATCGCCGAAACCGAGATGCCCGGCCTCATGGCCCTGCGCGAGGAATTCGGCACGACGAAGCCTCTCGCGGGCGCACGGATCGCGGGCTCCTTGCACATGACGATCCAGACGGCCGTCCTGATCGAGACCCTGACGGCCCTCGGGGCCGAGGTCCGCTGGGCGTCTTGCAACATCTACTCGACCCAGGACCACGCGGCGGCCGCCATCGCGCGCTCCGGCGTGCCGGTCTTCGCCGTCAAGGGCGAGACGCTGGAGGACTACTGGACCTACACCGACCGCATCTTCGACTTTGCGGACGGCGTGAACATGATCCTCGACGATGGCGGGGACGCCACGATGTACATCCTGACCGGCGCGCGGGTCGAGGAAGGCGAGACCGCCCTTCTCGACGACCCGCAGTCCGAGGAGGAGGAATATTTCGTAGCCCAGATCCGCAAACGCCTCGCGAAATCCCCCGGCTGGTTCGTGCGCCAGCGCCACGCGATCCGCGGCGTCTCCGAGGAGACCACCACCGGCGTGCACCGCCTCTACCAGCTGATGGAAAAGGGCCGCCTGCCGTTTCCCGCGTTCAACGTCAACGACAGTGTCACGAAATCGAAGTTCGACAACAAGTACGGCTGCAAGGAGAGCCTCGTCGACGGCATCCGGCGCGCGACCGACACGATGATGGCCGGCAAGATGGCCTGCGTGCTGGGCTACGGCGACGTCGGCAAGGGCTCGGCTGCCTCCCTGCGCGGTGCCGGCGCCCGCGTCGTGGTGACCGAGGTCGATCCGATCTGCGCGCTCCAGGCCGCCATGGACGGCTATGAGGTCGTCACCCTCGACGACGTGGCGTCAAAGGCCGACATCTTCATCACGGCCACCGGCAACAAGGACGTCATCACCCTCGAGGACATGCGCGCCATGAAGGACATGGCCATCGTCGGCAACATCGGGCATTTCGACAACGAGATCCAGGTCGCGGCCCTCAAGAACCAGAAATGGACCAACATCAAGGACCAGGTCGACATGGTGACCTTTCCCGACGGAAAGCGCATGATCCTCCTGAGCCAGGGCCGCCTCCTGAACCTCGGCAACGGCACCGGCCACCCCTCCTTCGTGATGTCCGCCTCCTTCACCAACCAGGTGCTTGCGCAGATCGAGCTCTGGACCCGGGGCGACCAGTACGAGAACCGGGTCTACGTCCTGCCAAAACACCTCGACGAAAAGGTGGCCCGTCTCCATCTCGCCAAGATCGGGGTCAGGCTGACCGAACTCAGCAAGGACCAGGCGGCCTATATCGGCGTGCCTGAGGCAGGCCCCTTCAAGCCCGAACACTACCGGTACTGAAATCGCCCGATCGCGTCAGGGGGGGCGGCCCGACGGGCCGTCCCCCTAGCATTTGCGGCAACTTGTCGAAACACGGAAATTGACTTTTCCGCGCCCGCAGGGCAAACAGGGTCCAGCGACGGCTGCGGGCAGAAGCGCCCACCCTCTGTCCCCGTTGCCTTTCACGCCAGCACGAAGATCACAAGCACAGGGCATTCGAACCCGAGGGGTCGTGCGGTTGGCGCGGCCTCATGCGACCGGCTCTCAACGGGGTCCCCGAACGTGGGGTCCGGGCGGCCCCCGTCGGCAGATGACCCGCGCGGCGAAAGCCAACATCCGCACGCTGTGGGTCGGGAGGGTCCTTTGAGGGGAGGACCCTCCCGCTTTGATGTATGCGTCTTGATTATACCCGAATACGACCACAGGCGGACTGCCCGGTGTTGCACGGGGCCCCTATCGGCCTCGGTTCCGGGGACCCGCGAAACAGACGATGGACCCGCCCGGGCACCGGGTTCAGCCGTTCTGAAGCCTCAACTCCGCCCAGGCGTTCGCGATCGTCCGAGGGGCCTTTGGGCGCGAATACAGTCTCTCGACATAGGCGTTCAGTGCCGGCGACCTGTCCAGGAGGCCCGCTTCCCTCGCCCAGTCCAGCGTATAGGCCGCGTTGAAATCCGCGACACTTGCCCGGTCGCCGACAATGAACTTCCGGTCCTTCATGTGGTCTTCCAGGACCGCGAGCATCCTCTCCGCGTCCCGCTTCGCGAGCGGCACGTCCGCCGCGAGGCGTTCGTCTCGGGGATACATCCTGGTGTGGAGCGCGATCCGCCAGAGAGGCTGCTCGATCTCGGTCGCAAGAAAGAACATCCAGCGATAGATCTGTCCGCGTTCGGACAGGTCGGCTCCCAGGAACCCCTTTTCGCGGTACTTGTCGGCGAGATACATCTGGATGGCACAGGACTCGCAGACGATGTCCTCGCCATCGACCAGGAACGGCAGCTTCCCGGTGGGGTTCAGCGCCATCAGCGCGGAACTTGTGTGTTCCCCGCGGCCCATGTCCACCGTGACGATCTCGCAGTCGATCTCCAGCTCGTTGATAAGCCATATGGCGCGCAGGGCGCGCGTGGGCGGGGTGCCGTAGAGTTTCATCGAAGCGGTTCTCCTGATCGGCTCACGTTCAGCAAGGGTGGTTTGCCTTGGAGCAGGCACGATAAGTTACAGTGAAATGCAGGATAGTTCCATTTTATACATAACCGCATGGCGAGGCTGGTCTGCATCACAGCAGACCTCGTTGTCGAATGGCACCCAGATACGGATCGAGGGTCGCCGCCCGAAGATCGTCAGAGCAGCGACCATTCATATACTCAGAGGTCGAGACACGTCCCGGGCTACCGACCACAGCACTCATCCCCCCGGGCTGCCCTTGTCAGAATGACGCAGGTGACCCGCGGAAACCGAACGCCATCTCGTGCGTTCGGGGCCGGATTGGGGGGGATCGCATGACACATCAGGGCCTCGCGCTGGAGCGCGTCAGCAAGACCTATGCCGGCACGCCAGCCCTGCGCGACGTGTCGCTCGTCGTGGCGCAGGGCGAGATGGTCTCGATCCTCGGCCCCTCCGGCTGCGGCAAGTCCACCCTCCTGCGGGTCATCGCGGGTCTCGATGCGCCCGACACGGGCACGATCCACATCGCCGGCCGCTCGGTGCGCGATCTTGCCCCGAAGAACCGCGGGCTCGCCTTCGTGTTCCAGACCTACGCGCTCTATCCCCACCTGACCGTCTACCAGAACATCGCGGCCCCCCTCGCGATGACGGAACTCACCGCTTTCGAGCGGTTGCCGCTCGTGCGCAGCCTCGCCCGGGGCCCCCGCACCACCTGGCGCTCCATCGACGCGCGGGTCCGCGCCACCGCCGATCTGCTGGAGATCGGCCCGATGCTCGCACGCAAGCCCTCCCAGCTGTCCGGCGGCCAGCGCCAGCGGGTAGCCCTCGGCCGCGCGCTCGTCCGCCAGCCCGATCTCTTCCTGCTCGACGAGCCGCTCGCCAACCTCGACGCGGCCCTGCGCGTCCAGACCCGCTCCGAACTGCGCAAGCTCCAGCGCCGCATCGGGGCAACCACGCTCTTTGTCACCCACGACCAGGCCGAGGCGATGGCCATCTCGGACCGCATCGCGGTCATGTTCGACGGACGCATCCGCCAGGTGGCGACCCCGGACGAGCTCTACCGCCATCCCGTCGATCTCGACGTCGCCCGCTTCATGTCCCAGCCCCATCTCAATGTCGTCAAGGCGCGGACCCTGCGCCGGACCGGGGCTCTCCTCGCCGATGCGCGCCTCGCCCGCGAGGGTGCCGACATGCCGCGCGTCATCGCCTTCCGCCCCGAGGCCTGCCGCCTCACCCCAGCCCCCGACCGTCAGGGCCTGCCCGTGATCGTGGAGCGCGTCGAGCACGCCGGAGCCGAGGCCTATGTCTTCGTCGATCAGCCGGACGGCGGCGGCCCCTGCGTGGTCCGCATCCCCTCCGCCGAGGCCACCAAATGGCCTGCGGGGCGGCATGCGGCGCTGCGCGTGGACCTCGACGCCGCCTGGTTCTTTCCCGACGCCCCGGACCTCCAGGACACCCCCCGGGCCGAGGTCGCCTGAATGGCCCTGGCCGGAGCCGCCGCGGGTCCCCTGAGCCAGGGCGCCACGCGCGCCCACCTGATGCAGGCGCGCGCGGGCCACCTCCTCGCGGCCCCGGCCGCGGGCCTCCTGCTGGTGATGCTGTTCCTGCCCTCGGCGCTGGTCCTGACCCTGTCGCTGACCGACTACGCCTTCGGGATGCCCGGCTTCAACTTCATCGGCCTCGACAACTACCGCGACATGCTCACCGACGCGCGCTTTCGCACCAGCATCGCGAACACCGCCGTCTATCTCGCCATCGTCACTCCCGTCTCCGTGCTCCTCGCCCTTTGGCTCGCCATCGTCATCGATGCGCAAGGGTGGCTGCGCGGGGTCTACCAGACCGTATTCTTCCTCCCGGTCACCGCGACCCTCGTGGCCATGGCGACCGCCTGGGAGGTTCTGCTCCACCCCACCTTCGGGCTCGTCAACAACCTGCTGGTCCTCGCGGGCGGCGACAAGGTGCGCTTCCTCTCCGATCCCGACACGGCCCTCTACACCCTCGCCTTTATCGGGATCTGGAAACAGGTCGGCTACAACGTCCTGTTGTTCACCGCCGGCCTCTCCACCATCCCGAAGGATCTGCTGGAGGCGGGATCCATCGACGGAGCCGACCGTGGCTGGTCACGGTTCTTCCTCGTCACCCTGCCCATGCTCGGACCCGTCACCGTCTTCGTCGTCGTCATCACCCTCATCCGGGCCTTCTCGGAATTCGAGACCGTCGCGGTGCTCACGCGCGGCGGCCCGGTGGGCTCGACCCAGATGGTGCTCTTCACCCTCTACGAGGAAGCCTTTCGCTACTTCAAGGTCGGGATGGCCGCGGCCCTCGCGGTCAGCTTCCTCGTCTTCGTCGCCACCGTCTCCATCCTCCACGCCCGGTTCCTCGACCGACGGGTGCATTATGTCTGACGCCGCACGCATCCGCCGCTTCGGCATCGGCGATGCGATGCTGGCCCTCACCGCCCTCGTGACCGTGCTGCCCTTCGTCTGGATGATCGCGATCTCCTTCGCCCCCCCGGCGGAGGTCTACACCGGCCGGCTCATCCCGCCCCTCAGCCTCGCCGCCGGCTGGGACAACTACACCCGCGCGGTCGAACAGGCGCCGCTTCTCCTCTACATGGCGAACGGGGCCATCGTCTGTGCCGCGATCCTGGTCCTCCAGGTGCTCATCGCGGCCCCCGCCGGCTACGCCCTCGCGAAGCTTCGGTTCGGGGGCCGCCCCGTCCTCTTCGGGGCCGTGGTGCTGGCGCTCATGATCCCCATGCAGGTCCCCGCCATCCCGCTCTACGTCGCCATCGCCTATGCGGGGATGCTCAACACCTATGCGGCCCTGATCGGCCCCTTCATCGTCTCGCCCATCGCGATCTTCCTCTTCCGCCAGTTCTTCCTCAGCTACCCCGACGAGGTGATCGACGCGGCGCGGCTCGACGGCTTCGGCGAACTTTCCATCGTCTGGCGGCTGATGATCCCGGCCGCCTGGCCAGCCGTCGGGGCCTTCGCCACCCTCTCGATCATCGCCCACTGGAACGACCTCTACTGGCCCCTTGTGGTCATCACCCGGTCCGAGATGATGACGCCCCCCGCCGGTCTCGCGAGCTTTCGCGCCTCGGGCGACAGCACCGGCGACACCAGCGCCCTGATGGCCGCGGGCGTCATCATCACCGCCCCCCTCGTGATCGCGTTCGTCTTCGTCCAGAGGCACCTCCTCCGGGGCCTGACGATGGTCGCCGCAAAATGACCGCTCTCATGCAAAAGGACGCCTCCATGCTCAGAACCCTGATCGCCACCCTCATCGCCCTGCCCGCGGCCGCGGCTGCACAGACCGAGCTCACGGTCCTCCATGCCTTCGCCTCGCATTCGCCGTGGCAGGAACAACTCGCCGCACGCTACGCCGAACAGAACCCCGACGTGACGTTTGAATTCCAGGTGCCTGCCGAGACCTACGACGAGGCGCTCGTCTCCGTGATCCGCCAGTCCCTCACCGGCGATCTGCCCGACGTCTACCTCATGGGCTCGCATCTCCTGCCCGCCCTCGTGGCCCGCGACCTCGTCCAGCCCATCGACGACCTGCTGGACGGCGCCGACCTCGTCGCCGAAGGCTATTCGCCCGAGATGCTCGAACTCGCCAAGGTCGACGGCGTCCTCTACGGCCTGCCCTGGGCCGTCTCCACGCCCGTCACCTTCTACAACGCCGATCTCGTAGAACAGGCCGGCGGCGATCCGAACGCCATGCCCACCGACTGGGACGGCATGATCGAGCTCGCAGGCAAGATCACGGCCCTCGGACCCGACATGATCGGCATGTACTGGGAGAGTGGCACCGACGACTGGATGACGCAGAACCTCCTGCGCTCCAAGGGCGTGCCGCTGGTGACCGACGACGGCGAGGTGGCCTTCAACACCGAGGCGGGCGTCGAGGCCATCGATCTCTTCCGCCGCTTCCACGAGGAAGGCGGCCAGCGCCCCATCGACCAGCCCTCCGCCCGCCAGCAGATGTACGCAGGTCAGATGGGTATCTACTTCGTCTCCACCGCGGCCGTGCGCTCCTTTGACCGCGAAATTGGCGACCGCTTCGCCTGGGGCACGGCCCCCATTCCTTACGATGACGGCGCCGGCGTCGTCTCGGGCGGCCAGGTCGCGGTGATCCTCGCGGAGGATCCCGAGACGCGGGCCGCTGCCTTCGACTACATCCGCTTCGGCACCAGCCCCGAGGCCCAGGCCCTCGTGGTCGAGAACACCGGCTACATGCCCGTCAACCTAGGCGCCGTCCCGCTCCTGACCGAGTTCTATGCGGCGAACCCGCCCTGGGAGACCAGCGTGTCCCAGATCGCCGTTTCCTCCCCGTGGTTCGCCTGGCCCGGCGAGAACGGCGTGCGCATCAGCCAGGTCGTCGTCGACAACATGACCGCCCTCGCCAACGGCCAGTCCGACAGCGCGGGCACCGTCGACCAGATGACCTCCGAGATCGAGGCGCTCCTGCCCTGACGCTCAAGGATCTGCCCAGATCCTCGATCGGTGCGGTACGTCGCTTAACCTGAGCGATAGCGCTTCGGTCCGCGCCCTTTGCTGTCGGCACTTCGTAGAACCTGACCGGCTGCTCGGCGGCCACAAGATGAACCGTGGCGGCCGCGTCGCCGCGGGCAACTCGCTCTCGTTGGCGGCGATTATCGCGATGCGCCGGAACAACCCTCTTGCGGCGTTTCATGGTCGGTGCCGGCAGGCGGGCAAACCACTCAGGGTCACGATCAAGGACAGCATGCGGAAATTGATCGTGCTGACCGAGATCTTGCCTAAAGCCGAGTAGGTGCGGAACCCACGCCCCCTTGACGCCAATGTGGATTGGCCATCCGGTGCACCTTGATCGAGCAGGTGCTATGCGCGACATAGTGATCTTTCGCCAGGTTGGCGCAAAAAAACTGCACTCGGTCGATTTCAAAAAATGATCATTTGTGAATGTCAAGCGCGGCGATAGCAATCCAACCCAACAAACCTAACAGGCAAGACGCTGATCGATCTCCACGCGCTCATGAAATACTGCACGCGCTCTGCCCGCGGTTTTTGCATTGTATAGCGCATCATCGGCATGACGGAGCAACTCGCTGAGGTCTTGACCTGGCAATGCCATGACGCCACCGACCGACATGGTTAGAACTAACCTTGGCGCATTTTCATCAAAGTCTCCAGTGGCGTCAATATTGATAGGCATGCAAATGCGAGCCGATACGGATTCTGCCGTTACTCTGTCCACGTTCGTCAACAACACAGCGAACTCTTCGCCACCAAGCCTTCCAACCACGTCACCGGCTCGCGCATTTTCAGTTAAATGATTACCCACACGGCGGAGACTGATGTCTCCTAAAAAATGACCGTAGGTGTCGTTCACAGCCTTGAAATGATCCACATCAACCATCAAAATTGTTGAACTCGGATATTTAGAAAGAGCCTTGCAGGCGCGTGCCAAAAAAGCCTGTCTGTTTGCCAGACCGGTCAACTGGTCAGTTTCGGCAAGGTGACGAAGCTTTTCTTTCAACTGACGTTGCACGGCCATTATGCTCATAACAAAGAAGCCAAATGGTGCCGCGATGAATAACGTCGTCAAAAGCTCAATCATGAGGCTCGTGCTCGTCAGGCTCTTCATTGCCTGGCCGATGAAGTAATCAAACGCTGTAAACACCGATATCAGAACCAAGACCTTAAATAGAAGGTCAATAGGGTTTTGCGGTGCGACAATATCAACAAGCTTTTCCATGCAAGACCTCTTTACCCCGCTGACATGCCTTCCGATGTTTACAGAAATATTAATGGACGGGTCTTTTGGAACGAGAGACCTTGTTTGTCTCCGCTGCATTTGATCTAATCCGCAAGCTTGTCGTATGCCTTTTCACCAATAGCTGCCATTTGCAAATGTGCCGCATTGCGATCAAGTACGCTCCTTCCGAACACTTGCCGCGGCGGAGACGACCGGCTGCTCGGAACCATCATCCGCGTGCGCAATGCGGTTGAAGAGGAGCGTCCCAGGCGTCGACGTCGCCTCACCGGACCGTCCTTGATCGGTCGTCACAGGTCCGGCGAGGCAGACCGCGGGATTTCAGGCCTTGCGATTCAAGACAGATGTTCACCCTTTGAACGGCCCCGACGGATAGATCACATCCGTCAGGTACAATCCGTCCGGGGGACTGACCGGCCCGCAGGCCGACCGGTCGCGCGCGGCCAGCGCCTCGCCCACCCGCGCGGGTGCCCAGGCCCCGACCCCGACCCGCTCGAGGGTGCCCACGATGCTGCGCACCTGGTTGTGCAGGAACGACCGCGCCACCAGCCGGAACGCGAACGCCGTTCCGCCAGGATACGCCTCCTGCGCGATGCTCAGCGTATCGAGCGTCCGCACAGGACTGTCCGCCTGACAGATCGAGGACCGGAACGTCGTGAAATCGTGCCGCCCCACCAGATGCGCGGCCCCCGCCCGCATGGCCTCAACGTCGAGATCCCGCCCCACCCGCCAAGCGAACCCCCGGTCGCGGGTCAGCGGCGCGCGGCGCGCCACCAGCCGGAACAGATACCGCCGCTCCACCGCGCTGAACCGCGCGTGCCAGTCCGGGGCCGCCACCGCCGCCTCCACCACCGCCACCGGCAACGGCCGCAGATGGGCGTTCAAGGCCTCGCGCAGCCGGTGGGGGCTCCAGACCCGCCCTAGATCCACATGCGCCGCCTGCCCTGTCGCGTGCACGCCCGCATCCGTGCGCCCCGCCCCGCTCACCGGCGCTCCTCCCGGCTCGATCCGGGCCACCGCCGCCTCGAGTGCTGCCTGCACGCTCGGCTGGTCGGTCTGGCGTTGCCAGCCGGCGAACGGGCGACCGTCGTATTCGATCCGGAGGGCATAGCGCGGCATGGCCCGCCCCTAGCCCGCCGCCTCCCCTTTGCCAAGGCCGTGCGTTGCACCCCCCGCACCGAGCGACTAGGTATGCGGCCTTCCGACCCGAGGGATCCCGCCGTGAACTTCGCCCGCCTCACCGACAGCCTGACCCGGCGCATCGAGGACGGCCTCTCGGGCGTGAGCGAGGCGCTGTTCGATCCGGTCATCCGCATCGGCGTCACGGGCCTCAGCCGCGCCGGCAAGACCGTCTTCATCACCTCGCTGGTGGCGAACCTCATCGACCGCGCCCGCATGCCGCAACTGCGCGCCGCGGCCGAAGGCCGGATCGTCGCCGCCTACCTCCAGCCCCAGCCCGATCCCGCGACCCCCCGCTTCGACTACGAGGACCACCTCGCGGCCCTCACCGGTCCCGACCCGCGCTGGCCCGAGGGCACCCGCACCATATCCACCCTGCGCCTGTCGCTGCGCGTGACACCGCGCGGCTTCCTGCGGGGGCTTGGCGGCGCGCGGACCGTGCATCTCGACATCACCGACTATCCAGGCGAGTGGCTGCTCGACCTGCCGCTGATGACCCAGACTTATGAGAACTGGTCGGCGGAGGCGATCCGGTCCGCCGAGGCTCCGGGCCGCGCCGACCTTGCCGCCCCCTGGCGCGCGGCCCTCGCGGACACCGACCCCTCCGCCCGCCTCGACGAGACCCGCGCGCGCGGCCTCGCGGCGGCCTTCACCGCCTATCTGGCCGCGGCCCGGGGCGCGGGCCTCTCCAGTGTCGCGCCCGGCCGCTTCCTCATGCCCGGCGATCTCGAGGGCTCGCCCGCCCTCACCTTCTGCCCCCTGCCCCGACCCGACCGCACGCCGTCGAATTCCCTCTGGCGCAGCTTCGAGCGCCGGTTCGAGGCCTACAAGCGCGTCGTCGTGGGCCCGTTCTTTCGCAACCACTTCGTCCGGCTCGACCGCCAGATCGTCCTCGTCGACGCGCTCGGCGCGATCCACGACGGTCCCCGCGCCGTGGAGGACCTGCGCGCCGCGATGGCCGAGATCCTCGTCTGCTTCCGCCCCGGCCCCAACTCCTGGCTCGCCCCGATCCTCGGCCGGCGCATCGACCGCATCCTCTTCGCCGCGACGAAGGCCGACCACCTCCACCACTCCCAGCACGCCCGCCTCACCGCCCTCACCGAGGCCCTCGTCGCCGAAGCGCGCAGCCGCGCCCAGTTCCGCGGCGCCCGCACCCAGGCGCTCGCCATCGCGAGCCTGCGCGCCACCGTCGAGCAATCCGTGACCCGCGACGGGGCGGCCTTCGACGTGGTGCGCGGCCGCCTCCTCGACACCGGCGCGGAGGCGGCCCTCTTTCCGGGAACCCTCCCCGAGGATCCCGCAGATCTGCTGGTGCCCGCCCGGCGCGGCGCGGGCCTCTGGGAGGCCGCGGGCTACAGCGTGCCCGACTTCGCGCCGCCGCGCCTCAGCCTCGCCCCCGGCGAGGGCCTGCCCCACATCCGCCTCGACCGCGCGGCGGAATACCTCATCGGAGACCGCCTGCCGTGATCCGCCCCTCCGGTCCCTTCGTCCTCGGCCCCGAGGACCTCGCCCCCTCCGACGCGAGCCCCGCCACCGCCCCGCCCCCCCCGGGGGTGGACGCCACCGGTGCCGCCATGGTCCGCGTGGCCCAGATCGCCGCCCGCCCGCGCCGGGGCGGTTGGTTCTGGCCCCTCGCGGGCAGCCTCCTGACCCTCGTCGTCTCCATCGCGGCCTACGATTATCTCGCAGCCCTCCTCGCGCGCAGCGAGATCCTCGGCTCCCTCGCCCTCGCCCTCACCGGCCTCCTCGCGCTTACCGTCCTCGTCCAGATCGGGCGCGAGGTGCTCGCCTTCCGCAAACTCGCCCGGATCGACGGCTTCCGCGCCGAGGCGCTGGCAGCCGTCGCCACCGCGGACGCCCCCGCCGCCCGCAGCCTCTGCGACCGCCTCGACGGCTTCTACGCGGGCCGCCCCGAACTGCTCTGGTCCCGCGAGACGCTGGCGCGCGACCGCACGGGCGTGCTCGATGCCGACGCGCTGATCGACCTGACCGAACGACACCTCCTCGCCCCGCTCGACACGGCCGCCCGGCGCGAGATCGAGGCCGCGGCCCGGACCGTCGCCGCGGCCACCGCGCTCGTGCCCCTGGCGCTGGTGGATGTGCTCGCCGCCGCCTCCCAGAACGTGCGCATGATCCGGCGCATCGCGGAGGTCTACGGGGCCCATGCCGGCCTCTTCGGCTCGCTGCGCCTCCTGCGCGAGGTCGCCCAGCACCTCCTTGCCACCGGCGCCGTGGCCGTGGGCGACGACATGATCGGCTCCATGGCGGGAGGCCACGCCTTCGCGCGCCTGTCGCGCCGCTTCGGCGAGGGCGTCGTCAACGGGGCCCTTACCGCCCGCGTGGGCATCGCCGCCATGGAAGTCTGCCGCCCGCTGCCCTTCTCGGCGCTCCCAAGGCCGAGGGTGTCCAACATCGTCGGCCGCGCCCTCACCGGTCTCTTCCAAAAATCCTGATTGAAGCGCCCCCGACCGGTCGCTATAGCGGCCGGATGCCCAGGGACATCGCCCGCCGCCTCGCGCGAATTATCTCCCCGGCGTCCTGATCCGTCAGGACGGCCGGGTAGCTCTCTGTCGCCCCTCTGTCCCTCTCCGATCACGGACCGCCCACATGTGCGCCGACACGCCCGACTACAAAGACACGCTGTTCCTGCCGAAGACCGACTTTCCCATGCGCGCGGGCCTGCCCGCCCGCGAGCCGGACTGGCTCGCCCGCTGGGAGCGGATCGGCGTCTACGGCCGTCTGCGGGAGACCGCGGCGGGGCGCACACCCTTCGTGCTGCACGACGGCCCACCCTATGCCAACGGCCATCTGCACATCGGCCACGGGCTCAACAAGATCCTCAAGGATTTCGTGGTCCGCTCCCAGCAGATGATGGGCCGCGACAGCCGCTACGTGCCCGGCTGGGACTGCCACGGCCTGCCCATCGAGTGGAAGATCGAGGAGCAGTACCGCGCGCGCGGACGCAACAAAGACGAAGTTGACGTGGTGATGTTCCGCGATGAGTGCCGCCGCTTCGCCGAAGGCTGGGTGGACATCCAGCGCGAGGAATTCAAGCGCCTCGGCGTCACCGGGAACTGGGCCGACCCCTACCTCACCATGGACTTCCGCGCCGAGGCCGTGATCGCGGACGAGTTCATGAAGTTCGTGATGAACGGATCGCTCTATCTCGGCTCCAAACCCGTCATGTGGTCCCCGGTCGAAAAGACCGCGCTCGCGGAGGCCGAGGTCGAGTACAAGGACCACCAGAGCCATCAGGTCTGGGTACGATTTCCCGTCGTCACCGGACCCGGCCTCCTGCGCCGGGCCAGCGTGCTTATCTGGACGACGACCCCCTGGACGATCCCGCAGAACCGCGCCGTCGCCTACAACCCCGAAATCGCCTATGGCCTCTACGAGGTCACCGGCCGTCCCGAGGAATGCTGGGCCCGGATCGGTGATGTCTATGTCATCGCCGATGCGCTAGCCGAAGCCGTGCTGACCCAGGCGCGCCTCGGACCCGACATGTGGCGACGCCTTTCGGACGTGCCGGCGTCGGCGCTGGAGAACGCGATCACCGCCCATCCCCTGCGCGGCATCGACGGCGGGTCCGGCGAATGGGACTACGACGTGCCGATGCTGCCGGGCGATCATGTCACCGCGGACGTGGGCACCGGGTTCGTCCACACGGCACCTTCCCACGGGGACGACGATTATGCCCTCGGCCGGCGCTTCAATCTGCCCATGACCCACAACGTCCGCGAGGACAGCACGTTTCGCCCCGACCTCCCGCTTTTCGGCGGCCTTGCGATCTTCGACGCCAAGGGCAAGGAGGGCAAGGCGAACACGGCCGTCATCGAGACGCTCGCCGCCTGCCGGGCGCTGCTGGCACGCGGACGGCTCAAGCACTCCTATCCCCATTCCTGGCGCTCCAAGGCCCCGGTCATCTACCGCAACACCCCCCA
>JBBQYB010000054.1:0-19610 GCA_038209095.1 Rhodobacterales bacterium | reverse complement strand
GAGGGCCGGCTCCAGTGATCGAGAGCCCCGCGTCACGGGGGGCGGGGCAGTGCGGCGCTGGCGGGTGCCACGGTCTCGACGCGGCCCCCGCCGCGAGGGTTCCGTCGCAGGCCGTCCACAATAGCCCCGGGCGCGGGCTTTGCCGATGAAGGAATGTCGGTCGCGCGGCGGGTGCCGGAGAGGTCCTGCCCTGAGCGCCCTCCCGAACGCCAGCGACACCCGAGGCCTTGCGGGCCCGGGCGTCGGTCTGACGGCTGGAAGCGGGAGCGTTGTCGTCCAGGCACCAGACGGCGCCCGGACGAAAGGGGCGTCAGGCCCCGACGGCCAGCTTGCGCTTGGCCTCGGCGCTCTGGGGGTCGCGCAGCACGTAGCCGCGGCCCCAGACCGTCTCGATGTAGTTCTCGCCGCCGGTGGCCTCCGACAGCTTCTTGCGCAGCTTGCAGATGAAGACGTCGATGATCTTGAGTTCCGGCTCGTCCATCCCGCCGTAGAGATGGTTGAGGAACATCTCCTTGGTCAGCGTGGTGCCCTTGCGCAGGCTCAGAAGCTCCAGCATCTGGTACTCCTTGCCCGTCAGATGCACCGGCTTCGCGTCGACCTCGACGGTCTTCGCGTCGAGGTTCACGGAGAACTTGCCCGTGGCGATGATGGACTGGGCATGACCCTTTGACCGCCGCACGATGGCGTGGATCCGCGCGATCAGCTCCTGGCGATGAAAGGGTTTGGTCATGTAGTCGTCGGCGCCGAAACCGAAGCCCTTGAGCTTGGATTCCGTGTCGTCCGTGCCCGAAAGGATCAGGATCGGCGTCTCGACCTTGGCGATCCGGAGCTGGCGCAGAACCTCGTGGCCCGTCATGTCGGGCAGGTTCAGATCAAGGAGGATCAGGTCGTAGTCATAGAGCTTGGCGAGATCTATGCCTTCCTCGCCCAAGTCGGTCGCGTAGACGTTCAAGTTGGCGTTCTGCAACATCATTTCGATGCTTTTGGACGTTGTCGGATCGTCTTCGACAAGCAGGATACGCATAGGCTGCTCTCCATTCTAAACAGCGGCTTTCTCTGACGCGACCAGTCTTTGGCATCAAACGGTTAATGACAGATTACGAGAGTGTCAAGTTCGATGATCGCCTTAAAGTTGTCTATATTTCTGAATCGCCGTCACCCGGAGCGCGGCCGCACCATGCCGGCGCACGGCCGCCCGCCAGATCTCCAGCTCCTCGTCGGAGAGCCGGTACATCTCGCAGGCCTCCTGCGCGTCGAGCAGGCCGTGGTCGACCGCAGCCACCACCGTCGCCTTGCGGCGCGCCACCCAGCGCTTGGTGTTGATCGGTGGAAGATCCGACCGGGTCAATTTACTTCCATCGGGCAGGGTCACGAAGACCGGCCCCTTTTCTCTGCGAATAAACATTCCACGCTCCCGAACGTAAGCCTCACCCACGGCTTTACTTAAGGGTCGGACCGTTAAACGCTCGTGAAGCGTGGCCTTGCAAGTATCTCGTTTTTTAGTATATTCCGGGATGAAAGGTGTGTATCCATGACCGTCGATCTTCTGCGCCAGCGCGGGACCAGCGCCCTGCCGCTCAATACCCTGGGGCTGCCCAAGGCGCCCGCCGAGACGCGGGTGGTCGTCGCCATGTCCGGCGGCGTTGACAGTTCGGTGGTCGCGGCCATGCTCGCGGAGGAGGGGTACGACGTGGTCGGCGTCACGCTCCAGCTCTACGACCACGGCGCGGCCCTCGCCCGAAAGGGGGCGTGCTGCGCGGGGCGGGACATCCACGATGCGCGCCGCGTCGCCGAAGCCATTGGTTTTCCTCACTATGTTCTCGACTACGAGAACCGGTTCCGGGACGCGGTCATCGACGAATTCGCCGACGCCTATCTCGCCGGAGCCACTCCCGTGCCCTGCATCCGCTGCAACGAGCGGGTCAAGTTCCGCGATTTGCTCGAGACCGCGCGCGATCTCGGCGCGGATTGCATGGCAACCGGTCATTACGTTCAACGCACACCCACCCCTCATGGCGCTCAATTGCACCGGGCCGCGGATCCCGACCGCGACCAAAGCTACTTCCTGTTTTCCACAACGCGCGAGCAGCTGGATTATTTGCGCTTTCCGTTAGGAAATATTTCATCAAAGGCTGAGACGCGCGCGCAGGCCGAACGCCTCGGCCTGAAAGTCGCCGACAAGCCCGACAGCCAGGACATCTGTTTCGTGCCGAACGGCTCCTATGCCGCCGTGATCGAGAAGCTGCGCCCCGGCGCCGTCGAGCCCGGCGACATCGTCCACCTCGACGGGCGCACGATCGGACGGCACGACGGCGTCATCCACTTCACGGTCGGGCAGCGCCGCGGGCTGGGGCTCGGCGGGGGCGAGCCCTTGTTCGTCGTGCGGCTCGACGCGACCGCCCGCCGGGTCATCGTGGGCCCGCGCGAGGCGCTCTCGCGGCGGTGCTTCGAGGTGGCGGAGATCAACTGGCTCGGCGACCGCCCCTTCGAGGCGGCCCCGCCCGAGGGTTGGGAGGTGCTGGCCCGGGTGCGCTCGAAACGACCCCCAGTGCCCGCCCGGGTGCATCCGCTCGGCGCAGCCAGGGCGCGGGTCGAGCTCTTCGATGGGGAGGAGGGCGTGGCGCCGGGTCAGGCCTGCGTCTTCTATGCGCCAGAGGGGACGCGCGTGCTCGGCGGCGGCTGGATCCAGCGCGGCTAGGTCAGGTGGCCCTGGGGCTGCGCGTCCGCCGGGCGGGCGAGGCGATCCGGGTGACACCTTCGCGCAGGACGGCCGTCATGGGGTGGTCTGGGTGTTCGGGGCCGTAGCGTTCGAGAAGACGCGTCACTTCGGCCACGCCCGCGCCGGTCTCGAGGCCCACCGCCCAGTCGAGAAAGATCGAGCGGCATTCGGCGGGGCCGATGTCCATCTGGTAGGCTTCGAAGATCAGGCCGCGCGGATCGGCTTTGTCCTCGAATTTCGACACGGTGATTTCCTCCGGCAGCGTCCGGGCTCGCGGCGCACCCGGGTCCCATGCAAGGGCCTATATGCGAGGCGAGGCCGCAGCGTCCAGCCCGGCATTTCGGGGTGCGACCGAAAAGAAATCTCGGGCCTGCGGCAAGGTTCGCATTGCGTGTGGGGCGGCGTGATCTTAGCCAGAGCGCCGGGACACATGCTACCGGATGCCTGCGCCTTGGACGCCTTCGACCACATCATCATCGGGGCGGGGACGGCGGGCTGCGTGCTGGCCGATCGGTTGAGCGCGGACGGCCGGGCGCGGGTCCTCGTGCTGGAGGCGGGCGGGTCGGACCGGCGCTTCTGGATCCGCACGCCCATCGGCTACGGGATGACGCTGCATGATCCCAAGGTGAACTGGTGCTATGCCGCCGATCCCGATCCGGGTCTCGGGGAGCGGGTGACGTCCGTGCCGCGCGGTAAGGTGCTCGGGGGGTCGAGCTCGATCAACGCCATGGTCTATTGCCGCGGCATTCCGGAGGATTTCGACGACTGGCGCGATGCCGGCAATCCCGGATGGGGCTGGGCGGACATGGAGCCAGCCTTCGCTTCCATCGAGCAGCGTGACGGGCAGGGCCCGGGACCGGTATCTGTCGAGATCCGCGAGCGCGAGTTTCATGCCATCCGCCGACATTTCCGGGCCGCGGCGCTCGAGATCGGCCTGCCGGTGACCGACGACATGAACGGCGCGCACTACGAGGGAGTAGGGCCCTATGCGATCACCACGCGCCGGGGGCTGCGGTGGTCGGCGGCGGATGCGTTTTTGCGCCCCGCAATGCGGCGGCGCAATCTGAGCGTGATGACCGGAGCCCATGTCACGCGCATCCTGATCGAGGACCGACGCGCCGTCGGGGTCGAGTTGCGCGGGCCGGGGGGCCTGCGGCAGGTCCGGGCGCGCGGGGCCGTGATCCTGGCCGCGGGGGCGATCAATTCGCCGCAGCTCTTGCAGTTGTCGGGGATCGGGCCGGGAGCGCTCTTGCGCGATCTCGGAATCCCGGTGGTCCAGGCCATCGAGGCGGTGGGCGCGAACCTGCAGGACCATCTCGGGGTCAATTACGTCTACCGCGCCACGGAGCCGACGCTGAACGCGGATCTCGGGACCTGGCCGGGGCGGCTGCGGATCGGGGCGCGGTATCTCGCGGGCCGCAGCGGGCCGCTCAGCCTCAGCGTCAACCAGATGGGGGGCCTCGTGCGCAGCCACGCCGGGGCGGCACGGCCCGACATCCAGCTCTATTTCAACCCCTTGAGCTATTCGGCTGCCTTTGCGGGTGAGCGGCCGATCCTGAAGCCCGATCCGTTCCCGGGCTTCATCCTCGGATTCAACCCGTGCCGCCCGACCAGCACGGGCCGCGTGGACATCGTCTCGCCTCGGCCGGAGACGGCCCCGCGCATTCGGCCGAACTATCTGTCGACGGAGGCGGACGTGGCCACGGTCCTTGCAGGCGCGCGGCTGATCGGGCGGCTTCAGGACAGCACGGCCCTCGGAGGCCTGATCGACGGGGTCCGGCCGATCGATCTGTCGCGGGCTGCGGACGAGAGGATCCTCGCGGATTTCCGCAACCGGGCCGGCACGGTCTATCATCCTTGCGGGACCTGCCGAATGGCACCCATGGACCGTGGCGGCGTGGTCGATGCGGCCTTGCGCGTGCACGGGATCGAGGGACTTCGGGTCGTGGATGCCTCGGTGTTTCCGAACATCACTTCGGCCAATACGAACGCGCCCACCCTCGGGCTCGCGCGACGGGCCGCGGATCTTTTTTGATCCGGAGGCCGGCGAGCGGCCATGTCCACGCGTGGCGGATCCGTAAGCATCTGCTTTCAATGGGTAATTGAAAATCGCTCTTTCTCGGCCATCGCGGCGCACTTTTCATTTTAGATTTTTTCGTGGGCAACATGAGCATCGAGTTCCAGCAGGGCGACACGATGGGCACGGCCACCGGGACTTACGTCGTGGTCTGTCGCGAGGAGGACACCGGAGACTGGCACATCGTGATCGACACCTGGAACGACGCGCCCTGAGCCGAAAGGCAGCCGGAGGGTGTATGCACGGCTGGCCCTGGATCTCGCGTCGGGTCGGCAACGTCGCGAAGTGCGCCGGATGAGGGGCGCTCCTTAGCTCCGCCAGCCTGTGCGGTCGGCCGCGGCGAGGCAGGTCCGGACCGTTCCCACGCCATCGGTCGTGCCGAGGCTGCGCAGGGACTGGCTGGCCGCGGCGTGGCCGAGCCGGGCGCAGGCGGAGAGGTCCCACCCCTGGTCGAGGCCGTGGAGCATGCCGGCCGCGAAGGCGTCGCCCGCGCCGTTCGCCCCCACGATGTCCTCGGGGGCCAGCGCCACCGAGGGGGCGAAGACCGGCTCGGCATCGCGCGCCAGCAGGATGGCGCCCGCGGGGAAGTGGACGACGACGAGCGCCATGGCACCCGCATCCATGACCGCGCGCGCGGCCCGGGTCACGGCGTCGAGGTCGGTCTCGGCCAGCGCGGAGACGGGCGTACCGGCGATGGCCGCGATCTCGAAGTCATTGACGATGAGCAGGTCGAGATGCGCGAGGCAGGGTCGGACGAGGTCGTGAAGGCGCTGCGCGCCGATGGAGCAGAGTTCCAGGTTCGTCTCGAGCCCCGTCGCGCGCGCCGTGCGCAGGACTGTGACCCAGCCGTTGGGATCGTCTCCCCAGGGCGCGTCCATACGGGCATGCACCCCTGGAAGGCCGAGATGGAAGAACCGGGCGGAGCCGCCCTGGAAATCGAAATGATCCGGGCTCAGATGCGCGCTCGCCCCCTGCAGGGTCAGATGGGTGCGCTGCCCGGTGCCGCGGATGGTGAAGGCGTCGGTGAAGGCTGTTTTCACACCGGGGAGGATCCGCATTTGGCGGTGCACGATGCCGGCGTCCCGGGCCTCCGCCAGCAGGATGCGCCCGTCCTCGTCGTCGCCGATCACTGCGATGGTCTCGACCGGCATCGCGGGATCGAGACGCTTGAGATCGATCGCGAGATTGCAGGCCGATCCGCCGCCGCGCACGTCGTGGCCGAGGATCTCGGTCACGCAGTTCTCGCCGGGCCAGACCTCGACGACCTTGTTATGGTCCGCGCACCAGGTGCCGCCGGTCAGGACCCCCCGGCGCGCCGTCACTTCAGGACCGTCTCGGTGATCTCCAGATCCGCCTCCAGCGCCCGGGCGGGTTTGAGGCCCTTTTTCGCGAGGCGGTCGTGGTAGTCCCTGACCGCGTCGACGGGCGTCTGCTGGCGCTCGACGACCCGGCGCATGGCCGCCACGATCTCGAGGCTGTCCTCGGCGAAGTAGATCTTGCGCCCGAAGAGCGCGACGCGCGCCCCGTATTTCTCGGCCTGGCCCACCAGCTCGAACGTGTCGCGCGTGGTGCCGGCGGCCCCGCCGAGGATGCCCACGACGAGGTTGCCGGGATCGTAGGACGCGAGGTCCTCCGTGGCGCGCGGCCCGTTATAGGCGATCTTGAGAAAGAGCGGTCGATCGACCTGCGAGACTCCGGCGATGCAGCGCACGATGGAATCGTTGACGAAATCGCCGAGGTCCGCGGACCCGGTATCGATGGGGAAGGCCGGGTTGAACACCTCGAGGAAGTGACGCATGTGGCCGTTGCCCGACTGTTCGCGGAAGGCCGCATAGGCGTCGAGGGTCAGCGCGTCGCGCGCGAGGTCGTTGTAGAAGGTGATGGCATAGAGCCCCAGATCCGCCACCTCGCGGGCCCGGTCGATGCGCGCGCTGCGAAAGGGCAGGGCGGGCAGGCCGCGATAGACCGAGCCGCGCGCACCCCAGATGTCGGAGGCGTCGTTGAGACGGACGGCCGGCGTGACCGGCGTGCGCATGAAGAGATCCTCCTCGGCCATCACCTCGGCGGAGGATTGCGACATGAGCATGATGTCGACGAGCCCCGAGCGCACGAGCAGGCGCATGCCGTCGCGGTAATCGGACAGCGGGCGCGGGCGGGTGACCCCGTGCGCGTCCGTGTGGAAACCGGCGGTGGCGACCCCCACCGACATGTCGCCGTCCTTGGCATCCGCGATGATGAAATCGGCGGGCGTGTAGGTGCCGCGGCGGATGCGGTCGAGTTTGCCGTCAAGGCTGCGGGCTTGGTGGGTCATGGCCTCTTTCTCACTTGCTGCGTCGTTGATACACGCCTGGTCCCGGAGCGCGAAAGAGGCAAGTGGCCGCGCGCGCGGAGAAAGCGCGTACTGGCCATTGGTTAATTCTTTCGGTACGGTCCGGTCACAGAGGTGCCGGGGGTGCGGCGCGGACGGGGCGGACCATCGGCTCGAGATGCCAGCGCATGCGCCCCGCGATCCGAAGACCGAGGGAGTGGGGATGGCCGATCCGGGTCCCAGATCTGCGCGAGACCGGGACATGCCCGGCGACCAGCCGGATCCGTTCGACCAGGTGGCCCTGGCGGCGCGGCTGCTGGAGGCACGCGCCCGCAGGGAACAGGCGATCGCTCGAAAATATGCACAGGGCGGGGAGGCTCCGGCGGCGGTCGAGGCCGGGGTGCGCCCCAAGGCGGTCGAGACGGTTTTGGAGCCGGTGGCGCGCGTTGCGGTCGAAAACGAGACGCCCTCCCTGCCAGCGCGGCGCAGGTACGGCCTTTTTGCGGTGGCTGCGCTGGTTCTGGCGGTGGGCGGCGTGATGGCGGGTCCGACGCTGTTCTCGGCGGAGACGCGCCAGCGGATTGCGATGATGATCGCGCCCGAACTGGCGGTGGAGACCGTGCCGGTGGGACCGGTGCCGGATGCCATGGCGCGGGTCGCGGACCTGCCGCCCGGCCCGCGCACGGAGGTGCCGGGTCTCTCGGCGGGCGGGACCGCTCCGGTTCCGGCGGCGGAAGCGCCTGTCGGTGCCGCAGACGTGGTCGCCGCTGTGGCGCAGCTTGGGGAGATCGACGCGGCCGTGGCCGAGGCCCCTACTGCGGCGGACTGGGCGGCGGCGGGGGGACCGGGAGCGCTGAGGCCGCCTGACACGGCGCTGTCGGCGCGGAGGGTCTCGGTTCCGGGGAGGTTCGCTCCGCCCTTGGCGGATGCGCCGCCCCGGTTGCCGATCGATGCGGCGGCGTCGGACCTTCCGGGGCCTGTGGTCGGGTCCGGGGTACCGGCGCTGCCGCGGGACGGCGGGACGGGCCTGGCGCGGACGGTGGCATTTCGGGACGGTCGCATCGAGGCGCGGCTGTTGGTGCCGCCGGTGGATTCCGGGATCTTGCGCGAGGGTCCTGCGGCTGACGATGCGGGCGCAGCCCTTTCACGGGTTGTCGTGCATTACCCGCCCGACGGCGCGGATCTCGCGACGGCAGCCATGGCGCTGATCGCGGACGCATCGCCCGCCGAGGTCGAGGGATCGACGGTCAATCTCGCGATCAGCCAGACGAACGTGCGGTACTATCACCCCGAGGACGCGCAGGCGGCGGACGAGATCCTGCTGGCGCTGGGACAGCTCGGGGCCACGGATGCGGTCAGCCGGGACTTCACCGATTTCAGGCCGCAGCCGCTGAGCGGCGTGATCGAGGTCTGGATCGCGGGATCGCCGCAGCCTGCCGCGGCCGTGCGGCGCGCACCCGCACCGCCGAGTGCCGCGCGGCAGGCCGAACAGGCGGCGGCCCTGCGCGCGCGCGACCGCGCCCTGGCCGAGGCGAGGGTCAGGTCCATGCTGGAAGTCAGGATCGAGGAACTCGGGCGACCATGAAGGCGATGAGGGGTGGAGCAATGCCCGGCGGGACCGGGTCGTGGCGCGACGGGAGGGTGACTTGAGCAAGACGAGGCTCGCGGCGGTCGTGTCGGCCGTGATGCTCGCGGCCGTTCTCGGCTCTCCGGTGCGCGCGCAGGCGACGCTGGAACAGCTCAATGAGATGGCCGACATCCTGTCGGCGAACGACGTCTCGGCGCTGGAGGCGTTCATCGAGGACAATCCCGAACTGCTGGAGGGCGAGGAACCCATCGCGGTCCTGCTGAGGCGTTTCGTCGAGGAACTGAAGGACCTGCCGACGTTTCTCGCAGTCAATCCGAACCTGAGCGAGTCGCTCGGGTTCCTTGCGCGCGAGACGCTCCAGGAAGGGTCGGACGCGGGCGATGACACGCTCTACTGATCTCGTCCCGCGGATGGATGGCGGTCGGTGACGCGGCCCGGGGAGAGGCAGCGCCGGCGGGTGGCCATTGTGACCGACCCGCGGTTTCCGGGCGGGACCGGCGGGGCCGTCGCGGCAGAGATGCGCGCGCTGGCCCCGGTCTGCGATCTGTCGCTGGTGGCCCTCGCGACGGCGATGTTCAAGGGCCGCAGGCTCAATCCGGCGATCGAGGCCGCGCTGGAGGACCTCGGGCTCGCGCCCTGCTGGAATCCGGCCGTGGTGCATGCCGACACGCTCGTCTTTCATAACCCCTCCTGCCTCAGGTTCGACCGGACGCTTGACGTGCGATTGAGCTGTGCAGAGGCCTTTGTAGTGACCCACGAGAATTTCCTGCGCCCGGGCGGTGCCGAGGGTTTCGACGTGGGCAAATGCCTCGGGCTGATCGAGGAGGCGCTGGTCAGCGGGCGCAGGTGGCTCGCCCCCATATCGTCACATAACCGCGAGACGGTCTCGGACTGGATCCGGCAGGCGGGATCCGACTGGGTCTGCACGGCGCAGGACTGGTTCAACGTGATCGATGCGCCGCTGGTGGCTCCGGTGGCAGCGCCGCGCGACCGGCGAGGGCGGCATTCGCGTCCGGGTCCGGAGAAGTATCCGCCCCGGGAGGCGCTGCTGCGGCAATTCCCACCCCATGCGGAGCGCTGCATCCTGCTGGGGGCGGACAGCCTGATGAAGGACGGCGAGGAGATCCCTCGACACTGGGATCTGCGGGCGTTCGGGACGTCGGACGTGGGCCGGTTTCTCGGGGAGATCGACTTTTTCGTCTATTTCACCCATCCGCTCTGGCGTGAGAGTTTCGGGCGCGTCATCGCGGAGGCGATCGCCGCGGGAAAGCTGGTCGTCACCGACCCGGACACGGCCCGGACCTTTGGTTCGGCCGTCATCGCGAGCGACGGAAGCGATATCGACCGGATCGTCGCGGAGTATGTGTCCCAGCCTGCGCGCTACGGGGCCTTCGTGCGCCGCGCGCAGGAAACCCTCGCGCGGTTTGGCGCCGAGGCCTTTCGGGAGCGGTTCTCGACGCTGGTCCACAAAGGACAGGGGGCTGCGTTTGATCTGGTGTGACACGGGCGGCGGCGAGGTCGCCCACATCGAGGATCTCGCGGTCTTCGTCGCGCAGTTGAACGCGGCGGGCTTTGCGGCCGCGATGGATGCGCGTGCCGTGGCGGGACCCTGGGGCCGGTCGTTGCAGTTCGATCTGGCGCCCTGGCTGCGCGAGGGGCCCGCGGCGCCGGGTGACCGGCTGGCGGTGATCGCGGCCCAGCAGCTCGGCGAGGCGCGGCTCGCCGGGATGCGGCATCTCGCAGGCGGGGCGGGGCTTGCCTGCACGGCCTTCGGCAGCTTCGCCTCGCGTCAGGCGGCGATCGGGGCGCAGGCGCGGCTCGCCTTCGCCCTCGGGTGCGAACCCGACGTGATCGATCTCGCGACGCACCACGATCAGAAGTGGCTCGGGTTCGATGCCCCGCGGATCGGCGTGGCGCGACCCCTGCCCGAGGACGGAGTACCGAGCGTGCTGCTGGTGGGGCCGCCGCTACAGGATCCCAGGGACGGTGCAGCCCTGATCGGGCTGTCGCTGATGTCGTCCTTGCGGATTGCGGTGCTGACGGACGGCAAGACCAAGCAGGCCTGGACCGAGGCCCAGGGCCATGCGATCCCGTTCTATCAGTATGGCGAGGTTCCGCCCGCGTCGATCGCGCACCGGGTGCATGCCCTCGCCCTGTTCGAGCCCTTCCAGAAGAGCTACCGGCTCCAGAGCCTCAGGGCCAACGTCGCCGTCTCGGGAGGCGTGCTGCTCGATTGCGCGCAGGGACACCCCATTGCCGCCGAGGACGAGGCCTTCGTGCGCGCGCCCGTGGATCTCGCCGGGTTGGGTGCGTTCCTGGCCTCGGAGATCCTGCCGAACCTCGCGCGCATCGGCGCGCATGTGCGCGGTGCGGCGCAGACCCGGCGCCTCGCGCGGCACGATGCCCTCGGGCCGCTGGCCGGACTGACGGCACTGGAGCCGGACGCGGCACCCGCGGGGGAGCCAGCGCGCATCGTGTTCATGCCGACGAACGGCGTGGGGCTGGGGCACGCGCAGCGCTGCCGGCTCGTTGCGGGCGAACTGCCCGCTGCCCGGTACGCGACCGACTTCGCGGTCTTTCCCAGCTGCATGGGGCTCGTGCGCAGCTACGGGTTCGATGCGGCCCCGCTGGTGTCGCGCAGCCCCCTGCACAGCCATCCGCACCAGAACGATCTGGTAAACTACCTGCGGCTGCGCAGCCTGACCCGGTCGGCGGATGCGTTCGTCTTCGACGGCGGATACGTGTTCGACTCCGTCTATCGCACGATCCTCGAGCACCGCCTGCGCGCGGTCTGGATCCGGAGAGGCCTTTGGCAGAAGACGCAAGACAACGGCATAGCCCTTGACCGAGAAAAGGCGTTCGCCCGCGTGATCGTGCCGGCGGAGGCGTTCGCGGAACTCAACAGGCCCTATTCGCGGGGGCCGCAGCTGCGCGACGTGGGACCGATCGTGCAGGGCCTGCGGCTCGAGGGGGCGGCCCGCGCCAGACTGCGCGACGAGATCGGGACACGTTACGGGACGGCGTTCCGGCATCTGGTGGTCAGCCAGCTCGGAGCCGGGGTGGCGGCCGATCGACATGCGCAGCTTCAGGCAATCTGCGCCATGCTCGAACGTCGCACGGACGTCCTCCACCTCCTCGTGATCTGGCCCACGGCGACCGTCGAGGCCGGCTGGTTCTGTTGGCAGCGGTCGCGGGTGGTGCGCACCCTGCACGCGGCCGTCCTCGCTGCGGCCGCCGATCTCTGCATCAGCGCTGCAGGGTACAATTCGTTCCACGAGGCAATCTATGGCGGCTGGCCCACGATCTTCCTGCCGCAGACCGGCGCATTCATGGACGACCAGATGGCGCGGTGCCGGGCGGCCGCCGAGCGCGGGCTCGCGGGGTTCGTGGAGCCGCAGGAAGCATTGAAGCTGGAGCGCACGGTCGCGCGGATGCTCGACGATGGCGCGGGGGCCGAAACGGTGCGGCGCCTCACATCGGAGGCCCTGCCGGCACCGGGAAACACGGATGCCGCGAGACTTATCGAGGAGATCGCCGATGGACGCCAACCGAAGTCAGGAGATCTGCGCCCGGATCGTACCGCGCGACGCGGATGATCTGGACGACATGCTGCGCCCGCACGATCCGGGGCACAGGCCGCAGGGGCGTGCGCTTTTCCCGGACGTGGAGGCCGCGGTTCCGCGCATCGACGCCTTCAAGGTGCAGGGGACGGTCTGTGTGGGAGTGAGGGTCGAAGGCCACGCCGCGGACGTTGCGGACTGGGCCGCCCGGCTCGCGGCCTTCGCGCTGGAGCGCGAGGTGGAGATCGTCATCCTCGCGCAGACGGACGTGTCGGGCTACGAGCGCTTCGGGTTTCGGGTGGAGCGGGTCGCGGGCGGGACGCCGGACCTGCGGGCCCGGTGCGAGGACCAGATCGTGCGGTTCTGGGGCATCGATCTGGTCCTCTAGCCGCAACCGGCCTATTCGCGGAAGGCCTTTGTGAAGTAATCCGTCATGGGTTTCACAAGATAGGCGAGGGGGCTGCGCTCCTCGGTGGTGATGAAGGCCTCCACCGGCATGCCGGGCAGGATCACGAGACCCGCGAGCTGGTCGCGGGCTTCGGCGTCGATTGAGATGTCGGCGCGGTAGTACTTGCGGCCCGTCTGCTGGTCCTGGAACGCGTCCGCCGAGACTGCGGTCACGTGCCCCTCGACCTCGGGGGTCGTGCGCGCGTCGAACGCCGAATAGCGCAGAGTGGCGGTCTGGCCGAGGTGGACCTTGTTGATGTTCTGGGTCTCGATCTCGGCGCGCACGACAAGTTCGGCATCGGTCGGCACGATGTAGAGCACCGGATCGGCAGGCCGGATCACGGCGCGCAGCGTGTCGGCGGTGTTGCCGTAGATCACGCCCGCGACCGGCGCACGCAGTTGCAGGCGCTCGATCTGTTGCGTGAGGCTGAGGCGCTTCTCGCGCAATTCGATCTCGCGGAACTCCAGATCCCGCAATTCGTCGATAGCGGTTTCCTGGGTCTTCGAGGTCAGCCGGACGCGCTCGATCCCGGTCTCGGCGATCTTGCCGCGGTTCTCGGCGATGGCGGACTGGACCTGTCCGTCGGTGCCCTGCAGGCGGGCGAGCTCGCGCTGCGGGGTGAGGACCCGCGTAAGCTGGGTGAGGCCCTGGGAGAGCAGGGTCTGCTGGCCGTCGATCTCCTGGCTGAGCAGGTCGATCTGCTGGCGCGTGGCGTCCTGAAGGGATTCGAGCCCCTCGATCTGCTTGACGATCTGGGTCTCGCGCTCGACCATCTGGTCGATCTCTTCCTTCTGGACCTTGCGACGGGCGTCGAACTGCTGCTGCTGGGCGGCCATGAGGTCGGCGAGCGCCGGCGTGGTCGCGGCCTTCGCAACGAGCTCCGGGTCGAAGCTGATGGTCTCGGCGAGGTCGCGTTCGGCCTGCAGGCGGCTCTTGCGGGCGAGGATCTCGAACCACTGGCCGTCGAGGATCTCAAGTTCCGAGCGCAGGGCGTCGCCATCGAGTTCCACCAACACCTCGCCGGCCTCGACGGAATCGCCGTCGCGGATGTGGATCGCCGCAATCACGCCGCCGTTCGGATGCTGGACGACCTGACGGTTGCCTTGGATCTGCACCGTGCCGGGCGCGATGACTGCGCCCGAGATGCGGGAGAAATACCCCCAGGCCCCGAGGCCGATGACGAGGGCCGCGAGCGTGCCGTAACCGATGAAGAGGAGCGAGCCGATGCGCCAGCGGTCCTTGGGAACGTCGTTCATCCCTGTGCCTCCGGTGCGATGCGGCCGGCGACGGCGGCATAATTGCGCACATTGGCCTTGAGCACCTCGTCGCGCGGACCGAAGGCCTTGGCCGTGCCGTTGTCGATGACGAGGATCAGGTCGCATTCCGCGATGCCAGCCGGGCGGTGCGCCATGATGATGACGACCTTGCCCTCGGCCTTGGCGTGGCGGATCGCGAGGTTTAGCGCGTCCTGGCCGGCGGAATCCAGGTTCGAGTTCGGCTCGTCGAGCACGAGATAGACCGGATCGCCGTAAAAGGCACGCGCGAGGCCGATGCGCTGTTTCTGGCCGCCCGAGAGCCGCGCGCCACCCGCCGAGACGGGCGTGTCGTAGCCGTGGGGCAGTTGCAGGATCATCTCGTGGGCGCCGGCCTGTTTAGCGGCACGCACCACCGCCTCGGGGTCGGGATTGCGGTCGAGACGCGCGATGTTGTCCGTGACCGTTCCGTCGAAGAGGGCGACATCCTGCGGCAGATAGCCGACATAGCGGCCGAGCACGTCCGGATCGTAGTGATCGAGGGCGGCGCCGTCGAGGCGCACGGCCCCTGAGGCGGGCCGCCAGATGCCGGTCAGGACCCGCGCGAGGGTGGATTTGCCGGACGCCGACGGCCCGATCACGCCGAGCGCCTGACCGGGTGTCACGTTGAACTCCAGCATGCGCAGGCTCGCCTTCTGCTGGTCCGGCGGAAAGACGGTCAGCTGGTTGATGTCGAGATAGGCGCGCGGGCGGGGCAGGGCGGTGAGCTCGGGCTCGTCAGGCGTGCCTTCGAGCAGCGTCTTCAGCTGGCCCCAGCCGTGGCGCGCGCGCAGGAGCATGGGCCAGCCGCCGATGGCCTGCTCGACCGGAGCAAGCGCGCGCCCGAGCAGGATGGAGCCTGCAATCATCGCACCGGCTGTCATTTCGCCGAGGAGCACGACATAGGCCCCGAGACCGAGCATTGCGGACTGAAGAAAGAACCGGAACGTCTTGGAGAAGGTCGAGAACTGCCCGACGAGATCGCTCGACGACAATTGCGCCGTGACGGCCTTTTCGCGCAGGACGCTCCAGCGGTCCTGGACCGCGTTTCGCATCCCGAGCGCCTGGATCATCTCGCCCTGCTGGCGCACGGTCTCGGCAAAGCCGTCGCCCTGCATCGTCGCGACATTGGCCTCGGCCTCGGGCTTGCGGGTCAGCATCTGGTTCAGCACGGTGATGATGATCAGAACCACCATGCCGGCCACCGCCAAATGCCCGAGCCAGGGGTGGAAAAAATAGATCAGCGCCACGAAGAACGGGGCCCAGGGCATGTCGAAGATCGCGAACAGCACCGGCGAGCCCATGAAGCGCTGGACGGCCTCCAGATCCTTGAGACCCGAGGCGGGCCGGGAGCGTTCGGCGGGCAGCACGGAGCGGCGCATCATCGCGCGAAACACCCGACCGTCGAGCCGCGCCTGTACCGTAGCGCCGATGCGGGCGGCGACGCGGGTGCGGATATAATCCAACACCCCCATGACCGCGAAGAGGGCGGCCACCAGCACCGTCAGCGCCAGCAGCGTCGCCTCCGAACCGCTCGCCAGGACCCGGTCATAGACCTGGAGCATGTAGATCGAGCCGGTCAGCATCAGGATGTTGACGACCGCACTGAACACGCCGACGGTCACGAAAAGCCCGCCCATTCCCTTGAAACCTGCTTCGGGTCCCGTAATCTTCGATCGCATACTCTAACACCCTCAATGGTCCGGCGGCCGCATCCGGCGCGCCGGTGCCCGGTCCACCGGCACAATCACCCTCATTAAGCGGCCATCTGTTGCGACCTGCTTAACCTCGGCGCAGCGTTTAGACGTTTAGCACATCGCACAAAAGAGCATGGATCACTTTTCGCGAATGCGAGCGGTTCTCCGCCTCAGGCTGGCACGGCCGGCCTGTCGATAAAGGGCTCCATGGCCGCAAGGGCCGCATCGTCGAGATGGCAGCGCACGGCGTGGTCCGGCGAGAGGCGGCGCAAGGGCGGCAGATCGGTCTCGCAGAGCGTGCCGGGCACCTGCGCCTTGCGCGGGCAGCGGGTCTGGAAGGGACATCCGGGCGGCGGGTCGAGGGCGGACGGGATGTCGCCGTGCAGGACGATGCGCTTGCGCCGCACGGAGGTGTCGGCGACCGGCGCCGCCGACAGCAGCGCCTCCGTGTAGGGGTGGTAGGGGGGCGCGAACACGGCGGCGGTCGAGCCGATCTCGACCACATGGCCGAGATACATTACCATCACCCGGTCGGAGATATAGCGCACGATGGACAGATCGTGGCTGATGAACAGCATCGTGGTGCGGCTCTCGCGCTGGATGTCCATCAGCAGGTCCATCACCGCGGCCTGGACGGAGACGTCGAGTGCGGAGACGGGCTCGTCCGCCACCACGACCTTGGGGGTGCCCGCGAAGGCGCGGGCGATGCCGATGCGCTGCTTTTGTCCGCCCGAGAGCTGGCGGGGCATGCGCCGCGCGAAGGCGCGGGGCAGGCGCACCAGATCCATGAGTTCCAGCATCCGGGTCTCGCGTTCGGCCTGCGAGGATCCCACGCCGAATTTCTCGAGCACGCGGATGATCTGGCCGCCGATGCTGTGGCTCGGGTTGAGCGTATCGAACGGGTTCTGGAACACCATCTGGATCGAGGACACGGTGCCTCGTGCGCGCGCCTCGACGGGCGCGTCGCCGATCTGAAGATTGCCGAGCGCCACGGTGCCGCGGGTCGCGGTCTCGAGGCCGAGCAGCACCTTGGCGAGCGTCGACTTGCCGCAGCCGCTCTCGCCGACGATGGCGAGGGTCTCCGATTCGCGGGCCTCGAAACTGACGCTCTCGTTGGCCTTGACCACCCGCCGGTCGCCGCCGAAGAGCGCGCTGGACCCCACGCTGTAGGTCTTGTCCATCTCGCGCACGCTCAGGACCACGTCGCCCGGGACGGAGGCCGCCTGGCCCTTGCCGCCGGGGGGCGGGGCGTCCCAGTCGATCTCCCGCGCGCGCAGGCATCGCGTCTCGTGGCGCGGGCTGATGGCGAGCATCGGCACGTCGCCCGCGTCGCAGCGCCCGGCCTGATAGGCCTCGCAGCGCGGCCCGAAGTTGCAGCCCCGGGGGC
Source organism: Rhodobacterales bacterium (assembly GCA_038209095.1). Taxonomy (GTDB): domain Bacteria; phylum Pseudomonadota; class Alphaproteobacteria; order Rhodobacterales; family Rhodobacteraceae; genus Amaricoccus. The sequence goes on along the minus strand of JBBQYB010000054.1, from coordinate 2,534 downwards.
GCTCGTGGGGCAGGGGGAAGTTGCCGGGGATCGGGATGAGCGGGCGTGTCGTCTTGTCGGCGCCGGGCAGCGGGATCGAGCGGAAGAGCCCCTGGGTATAGGGATGGCGCATCTCGTCGAAGACCTCGACGATGGGTCCGGTCTCCACCGCCTCGCCGGAATACATCACGCAGATCCGGTCGCAGGTCTCGAGGACCAGACCGAGGTTGTGGCTGATGAACAGCATCGAGGTGCCGAACTCGCGCCCCAGATCCTTGACGAGATCCACGATGCCCGCCTCGACGGTCACGTCAAGCGCCGTCGTCGGCTCGTCGAGAATGAGGAGGGCCGGTTTCGACATCAGCGCCATGGCGATGACGATACGCTGCTGCTGGCCGCCCGAAAGCTGGTGGGGATAGGCATCGAGAATGCGCCGGGGATCGGGCAGGCGCACGGCGTCGAGGATCGAGAGGGCCTGACCGCGCGCCGTGGCGAATGAGGCCCCTTCGTGGATCATCGGCACCTCGACGAGCTGGCGGCCCACCTTCATGGCGGGGTTCAGCGAGGCCATGGGCTCCTGGTAGATCATGGCGATTTCGCGCCCGCGGATGCGCCGCAGATCCGCATTGCCCATGGTGGTGAGCTCGCGCCCCTTGAACCGGATGGATCCGCCCACGATCCGGCCGTTGGCGCCGAGATCGCGCATGACGCCGAGCGCCACGGTGGACTTGCCGCAGCCGCTCTCGCCCACCAGCCCCAAGGCCTGTCCGGGGTCGATCGCGGCGGAGAAGTTCATCACCGCCGGGATGTCGCCCGCCCGCGTCGAGAAGCTGATGGACAGATCGTCGATTTCGAGGATGGGCTCGGTCATGGCCTAGTCCTTCATCGATTGCTCGCGAAGCCCGTCCGCGAGCAGGTTCAGCCCCAGCACCAGGCTCATGATCGCGAGGGCGGGTGGCAGGGCAGGGTGCACGAAGACCCGCAACAGCTTGCGCCCTTCGTTGATGGTCGAGCCCCAGTCCGGGCTCTCGGGGCTCACGCCGAGCCCGAAGAAGCCGAGCGTGCCGAGCAGGATCGTGGTGTAGCCGATGCGCAGGCAGGCATCGACGATCAGCGGCCCGCGGGCATTGGGCAGGATCTCCCACATCATGATGTACCAGGGCCGCTCGCCCCGGGTCTGGGCGGCGGAGACATAGTCGCGGGTCTTGATGTCGAGGGTGAGGCCGCGCACGATCCGGAAGACGGTGGGCGAGCTGATGAAGACCACGGCGAGGAAGATGTTGAGCGTGTTCGCGTCCATCGCGATCAGACCCGTCGGATCCCAGGCCCCGATGAGCCCCAGATAGACGAAGCCTCCGACCAGGAGGATCGGCGCGAGATAGTACCAGAGCACCTCGGGGCGCTCGCGAAACCGGCTCCAGAAGAACACCAGCAGGAACAGCACCGGAAAGATGAACAGAACCGCCGCCATGGTGCCGGGGATGGCGGTGGCGCGGATCTCGGGTGTCACCAGCAGGTAGAACAACAGGATCACCGGGAAGGCGAGGACGAGGTTCGCGAGAAAACTGAGGAGGGTGTCGAGCCAGCCGCCGAAGAACCCGGCCGGCAGACCGAGCATGATGCCGACCATGTAAGCGAAGAGTGTCGCGAGGGGGGCGATCACCATGACGGAGCGGCTGCCGTAGACCATCCGGCTGAAAACGTCGCGCCCAAGCGCATCCCCGCCGAAGAGGAACGCCCGCCCGGTCTCCGCATCGATGGCACCGGGCAGCTTGTTCTGCAGCGCGCGCAATTGGACGTAAGGATCGAAGAGCGCGATCTGGTCGGCGAAGATGGCCGTGAGCACCCAGAACAGCACGAGGCCAAGGCCCGTAATGCCGATCGGGCTGTCGTAGATCTGGCCGTAGATCGCGAGGCGGCGCCGAAAGACGAAGCTGCCCCCCATGACGACAGCGAGGCCGATCCAAACGGGCAGGAACCGCAGGAGCGTGCCGCCGATGATGGCACCGGTGCCGAGGAACTCGGGATCCATCTAGGCGCGGACCCGGATGCGCGGGTTGAGATAGACGTAGCCGATGTCCGAGATCAGCTGCGTCGCGAGCACGATCACCACCGCCACGACCGAACAGGCGAGCAGCAGGTCGATGTCGTTGTTGCCGGCGGCCTCCACCAGCAACCAGCCGAACCCGCGGTAGTTGAACAGGGTCTCGACGATGACGACGCCGGTCAGGAGCCAGGGAAACTGGAGCATGATGACGGTGAAGGGCGCGATCAGCGCGTTGCGCAGGGCATGTTTCAGGACCACGCCCGCGAAGCTCACGCCCTTGAGCCGTGCGGTGCGGATGTATTGCTGGGTCATCACCTCGGCCATCGAGGCCCGGGTCATGCGCGCGATATAGCCCATGCCGTAGATCGCGATGGTGAGCACGGGCAGGGTGAAGTTGCGAAATGTCGGGCCATCGTCGGCGGCCTCCGTGGCGGAGCCGGAGAACCACTGCAACCCGACCATCTGGCTCGCGAAGATCACGGTCAGCACGACGCCCGAGACGTATTCG
>JBBQYB010000053.1:0-19624 GCA_038209095.1 Rhodobacterales bacterium | reverse complement strand
CATCGCGGGCTGTCGGGGCCGTCGGTGTTGCAGATCTCGTCCTATTGGCGCGAGGGGGAGGCGATCGAGGTGGATCTGGCGGACGGGGTGGATGCGGGGGCCGTGCTGGCGGGGGTGCGGGCGATGGCCGGGCGGATGTCGGTGAAGAACGCGGTGGCAAGCGTGGTGCCGGAGAAGCTCGCGCGGGCGGTGGTGGCGCGGGTGGGGGTAGCGGGGACCGTGGCGGACCAGTCGAAGGCGGCGCTGGCGCGGCTGGGGGAGGCGGTGTCGCGCTGGCGGGTGGTGCCGTCGGGGTCGGAAGGGTACCGGACGGCGGAGGTGACGCTCGGAGGGGTGGACACGCGCGGGCTCGACGCGCGGACGCTGGAGGCGCGGGGGGTGCCGGGCTTGTATTTCATCGGGGAGGTGGTGGATGTGACCGGATGGCTCGGGGGGTACAATTTCCAGTGGGCCTGGTCGTCGGGCTGGGCGGCGGGGCAAGCGGTGTGAGGCGGGCGCGGCCTTTGCCGCGAGAAGGAGCGCGCGGTGCGCGCGAGGTCTTTTTGCTGGCGCAGGCCTGTGAGCCTGCGCTGTCCTGCCCGATAGGGTTTCAAGCCTGAATGAAATCCTGAAGGTCGGGCAGGTGGCCCGTCTCGTGGAGGATCTCGGTCAGGTGGGCGGCGAGGGCTTCGGGGGCGTCGAGGCAGGGGATGTGGCCTGCGCCGCGGAGGATTTTGAACTGGGCGCCGGGGATGCTTTCGGCGGTTTCGCGCACGAGATCGGGCGGGGTGGAGCCGTCCTCCGATCCCGCGATGGCGAGCACCGGCAGGCGCAGGCGTGCGGTGCTCTCGCGCAGGTCGGTCTCGGCGATGGCGGCGGCGCAGCCGGCGTAGCCATGGGCGGGCGTGCGGGTGAGCATGTGCCGGGCGAGGGCGAGGGCACCGGGGTGGTCGGTGCGGAAGCGGCGGGAGAACCAGCGCTCCAGCACCGGCTCGGCGAGGGCGGCGACGCCTGCGGTGCGCACGTCGCGGATGCGTTCGGCCCAGATTTCCTCGGTGCCGATCTTGGCGGCGGTGCAGCAGAGGACGACGGCGCGCAGGAGGTCGGGGCGCTCGGCCGCGAGGCCCTGGGCGATCATGCCGCCGAGGGAGAGGCCGACGAAGACGGCGGGACTTGCGCCGAGGTGGTCCATGAGGGCGGTGGCGTCGGCCACGAGGTCGCCCATGAAATAATCGCCCTCGGGCGCGTCCGAGAGGCCGTGGCCGCGCATGTCGTAGCGGATGAGCCTGAGGCCTGCGGGCAGGTGCGGCAGGAGCGCGTCCCAGATGCGGAAGTCCGTGCCGAGGGCGTTGGCGAAGACGAGGGCCGGGCCGTCCCTGGGCCCGTCGTCCGCGTAATGGAGGCGGATGTCGTTGACGCGGGCGATCTTCATCCGTGGTCTCCGGGGCGGGTGCGACGCGCTTGTTTTCGCGCGGATCTGGGGTAAGGCTTGCGGTCTGCGTCGGGGGATCGGCCCTTGATGCATCAACGATAAGCCGGGCTCAAGGCCGGGCATTCATGGGAGAGACGAGATGACGATCCGGACCATTCTGATGACGGGCGTGGCCCTGTCGCTGGTGCCGCTGGCGGCGATGGCGGACACGGCCGACAAGCGCATCGCGCTGTCGAACAATTACGCCGGGAATTCCTGGCGGCAGGCGATGCTGACAAGCTGGGAAACGGTGACGGGGCCGGCGGTGGCGGACGGCGTGGTGGCGGCGGCGGATGCGTTCACCACCGCGGAGAACCAGGCGACCGAGCAGGCGGCGCAGATCCAGAACATGATCCTGCAGGGGTATGATGCCATCGTGATCAATGCGGCCTCGCCCACGGCGCTGAACGGCGCGGTCAAGGAGGCCTGCGATGCGGGCATCGTGGTGGTGTCGTTCGACGGGATCGTGACGGAGCCTTGCGCCTACCGCATCGCGGTCGATTTCAAGAAGATGGGCGAGATCCAGGTGGATTTCCTCGCGGAGCGCATGCCGGACGGCGGGAACCTGCTGGAGATCCGGGGGCTCGCGGGGGTCTTCGTCGATGACGAGATCAGTGCGGGCATCCATCAGGGGGTGGCGAACCATCCGCAGTTCACCATCGCAGGATCGGTGCATGGCGACTGGGCGCAGGACGTGGCCCAAAAGGCCGTCGCGGGGATCCTGCCGAGCCTGCCGGAAGTGGCGGGCGTCGTGACGCAGGGCGGCGACGGGTACGGGGCCGCGCAGGCCTTCGCGGCGGCGGGGCGTCCGACGCCCACCATCATCATGGGCAACCGGCAGGACGAGCTGGCCTGGTGGGCCGAGCAGAAGGCCGCGAACGGCTATGAGACCATGTCGGTCTCGATCGCGCCGGGGGTCTCGACGCTGGCGTTCTGGGTGGCGCAGCAGGTCCTCGACGGGCGCGAGGTTCCGCAGGATCTGGTGGTGCCGTTCCTACAGATCGACCAGGACGATCTGGAGGCGAGCCTTGCGACGACGCAGGAAGGTGGCGTAGCGAACGTCGAATACACGCTCGAGGATGCGGTCGCGGTGATCGAGGGTGCGGCCCAGGGTTCCTGAGCCGTTCATGTTTCATGGTGATGACGCCGTCCCGCTCATCGAGGTGCGCGGGGCGGAAAAGAGTTTCGGGGCGGTGCGGGCGCTTGATGGGGCGGATTTCGCGATCCGCCCCGGTGAGTGCGTGGGACTTGTCGGCCACAACGGGGCAGGCAAGTCGACGCTGGTGAGCGTGCTCAACGGCGGGCTGCGGGCAGATGCGGGGGAGGTGCTGGTCGGCGGGGTTGACCGGCGCGAAGCCCATTCGGTGGCGGAGGCGCGCGGCTTCGGGATGCGCTGCGTGTTCCAGGAATTGTCGCTCTGTCCGAACCTGACGGTGGCGGAGAACGTGCGCATCCTGCATGGCGGTCTGGGGGGCTGGGGATGGCGGGTGCGCGCCGCGCGGCTGGTCACGGCGATGCTGGACGCGATCTTTCCGGGGCACGGGATCGACGCTGGCGCGGGGCTGGGCTCCTTGTCGATCTCGGAGCGGCAGATGGTGGAGATCGCCATCGCGTTTCTCGAAGTGGATGCACCCGTGCGGGCGGTGATCCTCGACGAGCCGACCTCGTCCATCGACGCGAGCCGGGCGGCGGATCTGCTCGGCCATATCCGGCGGTTCGTGGCGAAGGGCGGGGCAGTGGTGTTCATCTCGCATATCCTGTCGGAGGTGCTGTCGGTCACGGACCGGATCGTGGTGATGAAGGACGGGCGCGTGGTGGCGGAGCGGGCGTCGGCAGCGTTTGATGCGCGCGGGCTGGTGCAGGCGATGGGGAGCGTGGCGCAGGAACGGGCGGCGGCGCGGGACGCCCGGGCCGTCACGGGCCCGCCGGTGCTGGAGCGCGGCGGGCTGCGCGTCTGGCCTGGCGAGATCGTGGGGCTGGCGGGGCTGGCGGGGCACGGCCAGACGGAGATGCTGCGCGCGCTCTATCTCGCGGCAAGTTCGAACTGGCGGCAGGCGCGCGACCCGATGGTGGCGTTCGTGGCGGGGGACCGGCAGGTGGACGGGGTGTTTCCGCTCTGGTCGATCCTGTGGAACGCGAGCCTGTCGGTCTTGCCGGACAAGACGTGGTGGGGGCTAATTGACCGGAGTGCGGAGGCGGCGTTCGGCGAGGACTGGCGCGCGCGGATCGGCATCCGCACGCCGGACATGGGGGCCCCGATCCTGTCGCTGTCGGGGGGAAACCAGCAGAAGGCGCTGTTTGCCCGCGCGCTGGGCGGGCGGGCGCCGGTGGTGCTGATGGACGATCCGATGCGCGGCGTGGATATCGGCACCAAGCAGGAGGTCTACGGCCGGCTGCGCGCGGAGGCCGACGGTGGGCGCACGTTCCTGTGGTACTCGACGGAGATGGACGAGGTGCGCCTCTGCGACCGGGTTTATGTGTTCCGGGACGGCGTGATCGTCGCGGAATTCGCCAGTGAGGCGGTGACGGAGGAGAATATTCTCGCCGCATCCTTTCAGGGGGCGGCGGCGTGAGGCGCATTCCGGCGGAGGCGCTGCGGGTGCTGGTGCCGGCGTTCTCCTTCGTGGCGTTGCTGGCGGCGGTGTTCTGGTTGCAGCCGCGGGCGATGAGTTATCTGGGGTTGAATTTGTTGTTCAATCTGGCGGTGCCCATTGCGCTGGCGACCATCGCGCAAATGCTGATCATCGCGATCAACGATCTGGACCTGTCGATCGGAACCTTCGTGAGTTTTGTGGCCTGCGTGACGGCGACTTATCTGCACGACGCGCCGCTGGTGGGGGCCTTGATCCTGATGGCGTCGATCGGGGTCTATGCGCTGGTGGGGGCGGTGATCTATCTGCGCGATCTGCCGTCCATAGTGGTCTCGCTGGGCATGAGTTTTGTCTGGGCGGGGCTTGCAGTGCTGATCCTGCCGGCACCGGGCGGGGCGGCGCCGGACTGGGTGCGCGCGCTGATGACGGTGAAGCCGCCGCTGGCACCCATGGCGGTGATTGCGAGCGTGATCATCGCGGCCGTGGCGCATCTGATCGTCATGCGGTCGAGTTTCGGGGTGGCGTTGCGCGGCGTCGGGGGCAATGCGCGCTCCATGAGCCGCGCGGGCTGGTCGGTGCTGCGGCTCCGGGCTGCGACCTATGCGCTGGCGGGGCTGTTCGGGGTCATGGCGGGGGTGACGCTGGTGGGGCTGACCACGGCGGCCGATGCGAATATTGCACTCCGCTATACGCTCTTGACCATCGCGGGTGTGATCCTCGGGGGCGGTGAGTTCACGGGCGGGCGGGTGTCGGCCATCGGTGCGGTGATCGGGGCGCTGACGCTGACGCTGGCGGGGAGTTTCCTCACGTTCCTGCGGCTCTCGAACGACTGGCAGATCGGGGCGCAGGGCGCGATCCTGTTCCTGGTGCTCGCCGTGCGGCTGGTGCTGAACCGCCGCGAGGGTGCCGCGTGATGGCGGGGCGGCCCTGGGTCTGGTCGTGGCTCGCTGCCGCGGCGGTCTTTCTCGGGACGACCCTGTTCACCGGCGGGACGGGTGCCGGCGGGCTGGGGCAGGCGGCGCTCACGTTTGCTGCGTTTTCCGTGCTGGTGGGGCTCGGGCAGATGTTCGTGATCACGCTGGGGCCGGGGAACATCGATTTGTCGATCCCGGCGACGATGACGCTGGCGGGAACGGTCTCGCTCAAGGTGATGGACGGGGCGGCAGGGACGGAAGTGCTGGGGCTGGTGGTGGCGCTGGCGGTCGGTGTGGCGGTGGGGGTCGGGAATTTTGCACTGATCAAGGCGCTGCGGATCCCGCCGATCATCGCCACGCTGTCGTCGAGCTTCATCGTGCAATCGACGGCGATCTGGACGAACCGGGGCCGGCGCATCAAGCCGCCGGAGAGCCTGGCGGAGTTCTCCATCGGGATGACGTTCGGAGTGCCGAACCTCGCGCTGGTAGCGCTGGCGCTGACGGTAGGGGCCTGGGTTCTGCTCGAGCGCAGCCTCTTCGGGCGGCTGGTATCGGCCATCGGGCAGAACCAGCGGGCGGCGCGCATGGCGGGCGTTCCGGTAGATGGGGTGCGGCTCGCGACCTATGTGCTCTGCGCGGTTCTGGCGGCGCTTTGCGGGTTTCTGGTCGCGTGTTTTTCAGGCGGGGCGGCGCTCAACATGGGGGCGGAGTATCTGCTGATGTCCATCGCGGTGGTGGTGATCGGCGGCTCGGCGGTGGCGGGGGGCAATTCCAACGTGCCGGGCATCTGGGGGGCATCGCTGTTCATGTTCCTGGTGGTGTCGATGCTCAACACCTACGGGCTCGGGGCCGGCGTGCGGTTGATCCTGACGGGCCTGATCATCCTGACGGTGATCCTCGTGGCAAGCGGCGGGCGGCGCGGGCGGGCCTAGCGCGCCCGGCCGGTCCCGGCTCAGCGCATGTAGTCGCGCAGGATGGAAGCGCCGATGGTGTATTTCGGGTCCACCATGTTGCCGAGGCGGACCTTGCCGCACATGGTGAGCAGCATGTAGGCCTCGTCCTCTGGCATGCCGGTCTCGGTGGAGACCCAGCGCACGAGTTCGCGGTAGGCGATGCGGGCGGCGTCCTCCAGCGGGCGCGCGCTGCCGATGGTCATGAGGAAGGTCTCGGTCTCGAGGCGCGGCCAGGCGATGGTGTGGCCCTTGATGAGGTCGATCTGGATCTCGACCGTGGCGGGGATCTCGAGGGCCACGCCGCACAGCTCGCCGTCGCCCTGCACCGCGTGGCAGTCCCCGAGATAGAGGAGCGCGCCGGGGGCGTTGACGGGCAGGTAGATGATGGAGCCCGGGCCGATGTCGGGCAGGTCCATGTTGCCGCCGTAATAGTCGGGCTGGAGCGAGGAGATCGCCTCGATCTGCGGGGAGGTGCCGATGGTGCCGATGAAGGGCGCATAGGGCAGGGTGATCTTGTCGGACCAATAGACGCCATCTTCGTCGACGCGGACCTTCTTGACCCTTTCGGGCAGGGGCGCGTTCAGCATGGCGGTCTGGCCCGTGGAGACGAGGCCGCCGAATTCGGGGATGAGGCAGGTGGTGCCCACCGGCTGCGGGCCGCGCGGCGTGATCGAGAGGATGCGCACGGCGAGGCAGTCGCCCTTGACCGCACCCTTCAAACGGATCGGGCCGGTCTGGGGGTTGAGGAAGGGGAAGTTGAGGAGTTCGGACGGCTTGTCGGTCTCGGAGGTGATCTTGCCCTCGAAGGCGTCATGGGTCTCCACGGTGACCAAGGTACCCGGCTCGACCTCGATCTTGGCATCCACGTAGGGGCCGTATACGTAGTGAAATTGGCCCTGGTCGGCGATGGTGATGGCGGCCCTGGCACCCGCCTTGCCGTTTGCCACGCCCTTGCGCGCCATCAGGGATGTCTCGAACCAGCTCATGAAGTCCTCCGTTGCCGATGTCCCGGGACCGCATGCCGTGCAGGCCCGTGGCGGCCATGGAGGGCCCTCACGGCGCGGTTGTCCACCGCGAAAATCGAAGGCCTGACGATGGCAGAAGGGGGAAGGTGGTACGCCCTACGGGAGTCGAACCCGTCTTTTCAGATTGAAAATCTGACGTCCTAACCGATAGACGAAGGGCGCGCGCCGCGGGCTTGTTAGCGCCCGCCGCTGTCTGGATCAAGCGGGATTTTGCGGGATGCTGCGATTCAGCGCGCCGGGGCCGCGTCCTCGACATGCAGCTTGACGCGCCGCCGGCCGCCCCAGTCGTCGCATTCGAGCCGGCCCGCGACGTGGATCCGGGCACCGCGCGCATCGGCGAAGAGCGGGCCGAGCGGGCCCTCCTCGGCGCGAAAGGCAATGGCATCGAGGCGCGCCCCGGCCCCGTCGGTGAGGGTGAGCGCCATGTGGCCCGTCCCGACGCGGCGCAGGCTCGCGAGACGCACGTTTGGGATCGCGATCAGGGGGGCCGGGGCCGCCGCGCCGTAGGGACCGGCGGCGGCGATGAGTTCGGCGAGATCGAGCGTGGCGGCTGCGGGTGCGGCGAGCCCGTCTAGGCGCAGGATGCCGGGCGGATCCTCGCCGGCCCCCTGGCGCGCGAGAAGCGCCGCGAGGCGGGTCATGGCGGGGGCAAGTTGCGCACGCGAGAGGCTGAGGCCCGCGGCCATGCGGTGGCCGCCGCCCTTCTCGATCAGGCCTTCGGCCATGAGGCGGGCGAAGCAGGCCCCGAGATCGACGCCCGCGACGGAGCGCGCAGAGCCCTTGCCCGCATCGCCGTCGAAGCCGATGACCACCGCCGGGCGGTGGAACGCCTCCTTGAGGCGGGCGGCGACGATGCCGACGACGCCGGGGTGCCAGCCGTCGCCCGCGGCCCAGACGAGGGGGCCGGTGGCGCCGTTGGCCTCGGCCTGGGCGAGGGCGCGGTCGAGCACGCCGGCCTCGATGTCGCGCCGGTCCGCGTTGAGGCCGTGCAGGCGCTGGGCCAAGGCCGCGGCCTCGTGCGGATCGGAGGTGGTGAGAAGCCGCGCGCCGAGATCGGCGGCCCCGATGCGCCCGCCCGCATTGATCCTGGGTCCGAGCGCGAAGCCGAGGGAATGCACGGTGGGGGCGGCGGTCAGGCCCGCGACCTCGGCGAGGGCGGCGAGCCCCGGGCGCAGGCCGCGGCCCATCATCGCGAGGCCCTGGCGCACGAAGGCCCGGTTGAGGCCGACGAGCGGGGCCACGTCCGCCACGGTGGCGAGCGCCACGAGATCGAGGAGGGCGAGGAGGTCGGGGCAGGCGGCACCCTCGGTGCGCAGGGTGCGGTTTGCGGCCACGAGGGTCAGGAACACCACGCCGGTCGCACAGAGAGGGCCGTGGTCGCCGGTCTCGTCCTGGCGGTTGGGGTTCACGACGGCGAGGGCGGGGGGGAGGGTCTCCGCGCCCTGGTGGTGGTCGAGCACGATCACGTCGCAGCCGGCCGCGGCGATGGGCCCATGGCTGAGGGTGCCGCAATCGACGCAGACGATAAGGTCGTGTGCGGCCCCGAGGCGGGCCATGGCGGGCGCGTTCGGGCCGTAGCCCTCGTCGATGCGGTCGGGCACGTAGAGCGTGGCGAGGAGGCCGAGCTCGCGCAGCCAGACCGCGAGGAGGGCCGCGGAGGCCGCACCGTCCACGTCGTAATCGGCGAAGACCGCGATGCGCTGGCGCAGGCGCACGGCGTGCAGCAGTCGGGCCGTCGCGGTATCGAGATCGCGCAGGCGGGAGGGGTCGGGCATCAGGTCGCGCAGGCTGGGCGCGAGATAGGGATGCGCCTCGGCGGGTGCGATGCCGCGGCGCGCGAGGATGCGGCCGATGAGGTCCGGCAAGCCCGTGGCCTGGCAGATGGCCTGGCCGAGACGGTCCTCGGCCGGCGAGGGCCCTTCCCAGCGCAGGCCGGTGGCCGAGCGCGCCACGCCGAGGAAGGCGGGCGCGTCCGGCGGGGGCGCGCCGTCAGCCATGGCGCGGGCGTCGTCCCGGCATCAGTTGTTGCGCTGGCGGTAGGTCAGGCGGCGCAGCGAGCCGGTCTTGGAGCGCATGAGGATCGTCTCGGTCTCCAGCCATTCGCCGTCGCGCCGCGCGCCGCGCACCACCGAGCCGTCGGTGACGCCGGTGGCCGCGAAGATCACGTCCTGGGTCACCATGTCGTCGCGGGTGTAGATCCGGTCGAGATCGGTCACGCCGTGCTGGGCCGCGCGGTCGCGCTCGTCGTCGTTGCGAAAGAGAAGCTTGCCCTGGATCTGGCCGCCCATGCACTTGAGGGCGGCGGCCGCCAGCACGCCCTCGGGGGCCCCGCCCGAGCCCATGTACATGTCGATGCCGGTCTTGGCGGCCTCGGCGCAGTGGATCACGCCCGCCACGTCGCCATCGGTGATGAGGCGGATGCGGGCCCCTGTCGCGCGGATCTCGGCGATCATGACCTCGTGGCGGGGGCGTTCGAGCACGCAGACCATGACGTCGGAGGCCTTGCCGCCCTTGGCCTTCGCGAGGGCATGCACACGCTCGGTCGCCGACATGTCGAGGGTGACGAGACCCTCGGGGTAGCCGGGGCCGATGGCGAGCTTGTCCATGTAGACGTCGGGCGCGTGGAGCATGGAGCCGCGCGGCCCCATGGCGATGACGGCGAGGGCGTTGGGCATGTCCTTGGCGGTCAGTGTCGTGCCCTCCAGCGGATCGAGGGCGATGTCGACGGCGGGGCCCTGGCCGGTGCCGACCTCCTCGCCGATGAAGAGCATGGGAGCCTCGTCGCGCTCGCCCTCGCCGATGACGACGACGCCGCGGATGTCGAGAAGGTTCAGCTGGGTGCGCATGGCGTCCACGGCGGCCTGGTCGGCGGCCTTTTCGTCGCCGGAACCGATGAGGCGCGCGGAGGCGATGGCCGCGGCCTCGGAGACCCGGGCGAGCCCGAGGGACAACATGCGATCGGCAAAGATCGGATCGGACTCGGGCATTCTGGCCGCCTTCCACCTGGACACTGGGTTCCCGCTTTTAGGCGAAGCGGTCCGGTCGGGGCAAGGCGGAAGCCTGGGTGCGGCGGCTCAGAGTTCCTCGATGCGGATGGCCACGGGGGCCGCGCGGCAGACGTCGAGCCCCGCGATCCGGGCGAGGGCTGCGTCGAGCGGCGCGCGGGGGGTGCGGTGGGTGACGATCAGGACCGGGGCGTCGCCCGTGGCATGGGCCTGCTGGACCATGCGGTTGATCGAGACGCCGGCGTCGCCGAGGGCAGCCGCGACCCGCGCGAGCACGCCCGGCGCGTCCGCGAGGGCGAAGCGCAGGTAATAGGCGGCCTCCGTGACGTCATGCGCGCGGGCGGCGGAGACGAGGGTCGCCGCCGGGCACCCGAAGGCCGGCATGCGCAGGCCGCGGGCGATGTCGATCACGTCGCCGAGGATGGCGGAGGCGGTGGGGCCGGCACCGGCCCCGGGGCCGCGGTAGATGGTCTGGCCGATGAAGTCGCCCTCGACCACGACCATGTTCGTGACGCCCTCGAGGGCTCCGAGCGGCGAGAGGCTCGGCACGAGGCAGGGCTGGGTGCGCGCCTCCACGCCATCCGGGGTGATGCGCGCGACGCAGAGAAGCTTGATGCGGTAGCCGAGATCGGCGGCCTGTTCGATGTCCGTGAGGCTGACGCGGTCGATGCCCTCCACCGCCACGACGTCGAGATCGACCCGCGTGCCGAAGGCGAGGGCCGCGAGGATGGCAAGTTTCTGGGCGGCATCGATGCCGCCGACATCGAAGCTCGGGTCGGCCTCGGCGTAGCCGAGGCGCTGGGCGTCGGAGAGGACGTCGGCATAGGCAGCCCCGGTCGCCTCCATCCGGGTGAGGATGTAGTTGCAGGTGCCGTTCATCACCCCCATGACGCGGGTGATGACGTTGCCGGCGAGGCCCTCGGAGAGCGCCTTGACGATGGGGATGCCGCCCGCGACCGCCGCCTCGAAGCGCAGGCAGACGCCCGCGGCCTCTGCGGCCTCCGCGAGGGCCTGGCCGTGGTGGGCGATGAGCGCCTTGTTGGCGGTGACCGCGTGCTTGCCGTTTGCAAGCGCCGTCTCGAGGGTGGCGCGGGCGGGACCGTCCGGGCCGCCGATGACCTCGATGACGAGATCGACGTCCTCGCGGGCTGAGAGGGCCGTGGGGTCGTCTTCCCAGGCACAGGACGAGAGATCGACGTCGCGGTCACGGTTGCGGTCGCGCGCGCTGACGGCGGTGAGGACGATGGGACGCCCGGCGCGGGCGGCGATCAGCGGGCCGTTGGTCTGGAGCATGCGGGCCACGCCCGCGCCCACGGTGCCAAGGCCGGCGAGGCCGATGCGAAGGGGGTCGGGCATGGAGGCGCTCCGCGGGCGGGAAAAGGACGGCACCGGCTTATGCGAGGGCCGTGGCTGCCGCAATCGTCAATCGCGGGGGCGGAGTGTACGCAAGCCTCTTACCAGATGTGTTGATGCGCCGCGCCGCGCGCCCGCCGCAGCAGGTCCTTCAATAGGCGTACGCCCTCGCAGAAATCTGCGAGGCGCTTTCGTCTGGGATGTCTGCTCTGCGGACAGAGCTACCATCCAGCATCTGGATGCTAATGGCCGCAATGAGAGTTTGACCAGATTGCCCTCAACACCATAGCTTGCTGTAGTGCAACCGAAGGAACGCGATGATGCCCATGGAAACTTATTTTATCTATTTGGCAGCAGTCGCCGTATTTTTTGCAACGCCGCCTGATACCAGTCAGCTTCTCATCATTTCGAACTGTGTTAGGCACGGGCTAAGGCGCAGCGCCTACACCATTGCTGGAGATTTGACTGCCAACAGCTTGCAAATGACGGGAGCGGCTTTCGGTCTTGCCGCAATCATCGCGTCCTCCGCGAGCGCGTTCGTTTGGATCAAATGGCTCGGTGTGGCCTATCTGGTCTGGATTGGCGTTCAGCTAATCTTCTCAAAAGATCAACCGGATGACGTTACCGCCAGTAAGTCTGGTCAATGGTTTCGATTGTTCCGCCAAGGCTTTGTGACCTCAATGGCGAACCCATTTGCCGTCGTGTTTTTTGGAGCGCTTTTTCCCCAATTCATTGACCCCGCTATCCCGGTGCTGCCGCAACTATTGATCCTGGGGGTTACATACTTGGTGGTCGATGGAGTAATTTTGCTGATCTGGGGGTGGCTTGGAGTCCGAGCAGCCACGGCACTAAAGCGGTTTTCCTTCAGCCTAGTGAACAAGGTCTGCGGCGCACTCATGATCGGCGCGGCAGCACTACTGGCGAGCAAGGATTTTCAGCCCCAAAGGTAGTCGCGGGATCACATTAGCGACATTCGTGCAGTTCGCAGCATCGGTGACTCTGGGCTCAGATCGGTCATTGTCCGCAGAATGGTCGAGCATGCGCGGCGGTGCGACCATCAACAAATCTGGTAAGGGGCTTGGAGTGTACGGAGGTTGCGCACGAAGGCGCGCTCAGGCGGCCTGTTCTTCGGCGAGGTGGCGCGCGACGAGGGCTTCTGCGTTGGCCATGAGTTTTTTCACACCGCGCCCGGCCTGGCGGATGCGGTGTTCGTTCTCGACGAGGCCGAGGCGGACATAGCCTTCGCCGTATTCTCCGAAGCCGACGCCCGGAGCCACGGCCACGGCGGCCTCCGCGAGCAGGACCTTGGAGAAGCCCATGGAGCCGATGGCGGCGAAGGGCTCGGGGACCGGGGCCCAGGCGAACATGGTTGCGGGCGGGGCGGGGATCGGCCAACTCGCGCGGGTCATGGCGTCGACCAGCACGTCGCGGCGGGATTTGTAGATGGCGCGGATCTCGGCGATGCAGTCGTCGGGGCCGTTGAGCGCCGCGGCGGCGGCGACCTGGACGGGGGTGAAGGCGCCGTAGTCGAGATAGGACTTGATGCGGGTGAGGGCGCTCACGAGCCGGGCGTTGCCGACGGCAAAGCCCATGCGCCAGCCGGGCATGGCGTAGGTCTTCGAGAGCGAGGTGAATTCCACAGCGACGTCCTTCGCGCCATCGATCTGGAGGATCGAGGGGGGCGGTGTGCCGTCGAAGTAGATCTCCGCATAGGCGAGGTCGGAGAGGACCCAGAGGTGGTGCTTCTTCGCGAAGGCGATGAGATCGCGGTAGAAGTCGAGATCGGCGAGCTGGGCGGTGGGGTTGGAGGGGAAGGACACGACCATGGCCACGGGCTTGGGGACGGAGTGGATCACGGCGCGCTCCAGCGCACGGATGTAGTGTTCCGGATCGAAGCGGCCTTCGTGGAGGGCGGGCACATGGCGCAGGGTGCCGCCGGCGATCATGAAGCCGTAGGGGTGGATCGGGTAGCTGGGGTTGGGGACCAGCATGACGTCGCCGGGGGCGGTGATGGCCATGGCGAGATTGGCGAGGCCCTCCTTAGAGCCCAAGGTGGCGATGACTTCGGTCTCGGGGTCGAGCGTCACGCCGAAGCGGCGGGCGTAGTAGCCCGCCTGGGCGCGGCGCAGGCCGGGGATGCCCTTCGAGGAGGAATAGCGGTGGGTGCGGG
Source organism: Rhodobacterales bacterium (assembly GCA_038209095.1). GTDB lineage: Bacteria > Pseudomonadota > Alphaproteobacteria > Rhodobacterales > Rhodobacteraceae > Amaricoccus. The sequence goes on along the minus strand of JBBQYB010000053.1, from coordinate 6,163 downwards.
GTTTGCGCACGGTCTCGACCAGCTTCTCGACGATGTGGGAGGGCGTGTCCATGTCCGGATTGCCCATGCCGAAGTCGATAATGTCCATGCCGTCGGCGCGGAACGCAGCCTTGAGGCGGTTCACCTCGGCGAAGACGTAAGGCGGCAGGCGCTTGATGCGGTAGAATTCTTCGGACATGGGCGCGGGCTCGGGGCGTGGCGAAGGACCGGGTTATACGATCCCCGTCGTGCGAAGGATAGCGGCAATCGCGGGTTTGGGGTCACGGCGGGTCGCCGGGGGCGCGCCGACAGGCGAGCCAGTCGCTTGGGCTTTGGCCCGCAACCCGCAGGAATTCGCGGTTGAAGTTGGATTTGGTGTTGAAGCCCGCCGACAGCATGGCACCGGTGATGGTCTCGCCCCTCAGGAGCGCCTCCTGCGCCGCCGCGATCCGCGCCGAATTGACGTAGCGCGACACGTTCCCGCCGGTGACGCGGTTTATCGCGGCAGAGAGCTGTTTGGCCGGGACGCGCAATCTGCGCGACAGAAGGGACAGGGTGAGGTCGGGGTTGAGATAGAGCTGGCGGCTCGCCATCAGCGCGTCGAGGTTCGCCATGATCGCCACGTCTGCGTCGGAGACCGATCGCTCGGGCGGGTCGTCGGGATCCGCTGGGGTCGCCTCGAGCGCGGGCGAGAGGCTGAGCGCGCCGATGACGAGCAGCAGGGTGCCGGAGAAGATGCTGACGATCCAGGGTTGCAGGAAACCCGCGCCCGCGATCTGGACCGCGACGATCAGGACGTCGCTGAGGGCCGAGGCGAGGAGGGCCGCGCCGATGACGCGCCAGATCCGGCCGGGGATGTCGCCGGACGCGAGGCGCATGCGGGGCAGGGCGTCGGCACCCGGGAGGCCTGCGCGCAGGATCGCGAAGCCGTAGCCGAAGAACAGCGCCGGGATCAGCGTGTCGAGCGAGGCCGGGGCCGTGACGAGGCCGAGGAGGGCGACGAGGGGTCCCAGAAGATGCAGAGCGTCCGATATCGCAGGACGCCGGACGGCCGTCGTCTGGAACGCGACCCAGGCCATGGGGGGGATCAGGGCCGCGGTCAGGGGTTGGACCAGCGCAAAGCCGGGAGCGCGGTAGTGCTGCGCGAGCGAGATGACGAGCCCTTGCAGCGCGCAGAGGGCCAGGAGCGGGAACAGCGGCCCGAGCCTGCGGCCCGTGACCCGGACCCACAGGAGCAAGAAGCCGAGCACGAGGGCGCTGATCATCGGGATGGGAAGGCTGGGCATGCGGGGTCCTGCGGGAGCGTGCGATCCGCACACCTTAGGTCCGAAAACGCGATCCTGGCGACCTGGAACCGGATCGAGGACGCGGGTCGGCGCGGGCCAGGGCAGGAGGGAGCCAGTGAACCTCAAAACGGAGCCAGAACCATGAAGATGATACTCGCGACCGTCCTGTCGGTGTCGGCGGCAGGGATGGCGCTGGCCGGACCTGTCGGCCATGCCGCGTTCAGCGTGGAGGCCCCCCACCACGGGCGCATGATGGCGGGAGCCATCTGGTATCCCGCGGCGGCAGGTGGGCGTGCCGGAGTTGTCGAGGACAATGCGGTCTTCGAGGGTGTAGCCGTCGTCGAAGACGCGGCGCTCCGGGACGGTGTCTACCCGGTCGTCCTGCTGAGCCATGGTCTGGGCGGGAACATCCGGTCGCTCCCGTGGCTGGCGGCGGGGCTCGCGGAACGCGGTGTGATCTCGGTCAGCGTCAACCACCCGAACTCCACCTCGGGAAATTTCGATCTCGCCGCGGGATTGCGGCACTGGACGCGGGTGCAGGACCTGAGCCTGGCTCTCGACCGGCTATCGGCCGATCCGAAGTTCAGGGGGCATCTCGACGACACCCGGATCATGGCGGCGGGATTCTCGTATGGGGGCTGGACGGCGCTGTCGATGGGTGGGCTGCGCGGCAACCATGCGGGCTATACGGCGCATTGCCGAGCCCATCCCGAGGCATCGAGCCACTGCCGCGACCTGGTGCGGGGCGGCATCGACCTCACCGATGTCGATGCCGCGGCCTGGGACGCGCCGCACGGCGACCCGCGGATCACCCGGGTCGCGGCCATCGATCCGGGGCTGGTCTGGGGGCTCGAACCCGCGGATGTGCGGGGTCTGATCGGCGGCGTGCACCTGATCGGCCTCGGGGAGGGAGCGGATCGCCTGTTCGCGACGGATTTCGGGAAGAGCGGTCTGGCGGATTTGCTGGCGGATGCATGGATCGAGATCATCGCGCCCGCGGCACATGTTACCGCGATGCCGCTCTGCAAGCCGGCCGGGGCTGCGATCCTGCGGGAGGAGGAGGACGATCCGGTCTGCACGGATCCTGCGGGCACCGATCGGGCCACCGTGCACGCGAGGATCGTGGAGAGCATCCTGTCGGATCTTGAATAGGTCGCAGTAGCCGGTAGCCTCCGATCCGGTGATCATGCTGAACGAAGGCTCCGCGGCGGACAGGAGACGGTATGGATAATGGCGGGACCGGTGCCGGGGTGATCGTGGTGCTCGGTGCGCGGCTGACCCCGGGAGGGACCGCGGGGGCGGCGCTCGAGCGGCGGCTTCGGCACGGGGCCGCCCTGTTTCGGGCGGGGCGCGGGGCCAGGATGCTGGTGACGGGCGGGCCGGCGGGGGCCTCGGTGCGCGAGGCGGACGTGATGGCCGGGCTGCTGGTGGCGCTGGGCGTGCCGGCGGCCGTGATCCTGCGCGAGGACCAGGCGCGCGACACGTGGGAGAATGCGCGGTTCTGTGCGCCGCTGGTGCGGGGGCAGGGTCCGGTCGTGATCGTGACGGACAGGTATCATCTGCCGCGGGCGTGGCTCGCGTTTCGGCTGGCGGGCGTGCGGGGCACGGCCTCGGGGGCGCCATGGGGCGATGCGCCGCGGGTCTGGCGGCGGCTGGGGGCGGTCGCGCGCGAGGGGCTCGCACTCCCGGTCCTGGTGCTGCGTGCGGGCATCTGGCGCCTGCGGGGCCGCCCGTGACCGGGCCTCCGGTGCGGTTGGCCGGTTGACAGTTCGTCCGGACGCGGCACACCTGTGCCAAACGCGGACGGAGATCCATGGGACGGCTCGGGCGTTTGCTGAAATGGCTGGTGGCGGCGGCGGCGACGCTGGTCGTGCTTGTCGTGGGCGTGCGCGCCTGGCAGGCCGCGGCGGACCCGGACCTCGCGCCCTGGCACCGGTTCGCCCCCGACGAGGCCTCGGCGGAGGATCTGGCGGGGATGGACTGGGCGGAGTGGACGGCGCGCGAGGCGCTCGTCTTCGCCGAAGTGGCGCGCGACGTCACGGCCGTGCTCGACGCGGTCTACCGCGTGCCGGAGAACCGGTATTTCGCGGGCAGTCCGCTGCATCCGGCGAATTTCGAGACGGACTGGAACCGCAGCTTCATCCTCGCCCCCGAGGGGCCGGTGCGGGGTGCCGTGGTGCTGGTCCACGGGCTGACGGACGCGCCCTACAGCCTGCGGCACGTGGCGGAGGTCTACCGGGACGCGGGGTACCTCGCCATAGCACCCCGGATGCCGGGGCATGGCACGGTGCCGGGCGGGCTCAGCGTCGCCGTCTGGCCGGAGTGGATGGCGGCGGTGCGCCTCGCGGTACGCGCGGCGGTGGCCCAGGCCCCGGAGGGCGTGCCGCTGCATCTGGTGGGGTATTCGAACGGCGGGGCGCTGGTCACGAAATACACACTGGAGGCGCTGGAGGATCCGGGCCTCGCGCGGCCCGATCAGCTGGTCCTGCTGTCGCCGATGATCGGTGTGACGGCCTTCGCGCGGTTTGCGGGGCTCGCGGGCCTGCCGGCGGTGTTGCCCGCCTTCATGCGGGCAGCCTGGTTCGATCTGATCCCGGAGTTCAATCCGTTCAAGTACAACTCGTTCCCGGTACAGGCGGCGGTGCAGTCCTTTCGCCTGACCCAGGCCGTGCAGGGCGATCTCGCGCGTGCGGCGCGCTCGGGGGGTATCGCGGACATGCCGCCGGTCCTGACCTTCCAGTCGGTGGTGGACAGCACGGTCAGCACGCGGGCGATCGTGGACGCGCTCTATGCGCGGCTGCCCCAGAACGGCAGCGCGCTGGTGCTCGCGGATCTGAACCGGGCCGCGACCCTGAGCCCGCTGATCGGAGCGGCGGCGGACGCGCAGATCGGCCGGCTCCTGCCGCCGGTGCCGCGCGCCTACGCGGTGACCGTGATCACGAACGCGGGACCGGGCGATTACGCGGCCGTGGCGCGCACGGAGCCCGCCGGCAGCGTTGATGCCGCGGTGACGCCGCTCGGGATTGCCTATCCGCGCGACGTCTTTTCGCTGTCCCATGTGGCCCTGCCCTTTCCGGTGACGGACGGGCTCTACGGGCTGGCCCCCGACGGGTCGGAGGATTTCGGGATCAGCATCGGCACGCTGGCCGCGCGCGGCGAAACGGGCGTCCTGTCGGTGGGGTCGGATCTGTTCGCGCGGCTCTATTCCAATCCGTTTTTCGAGGTCATGGCGGCGGCGATCACCGCACGCCTCATTGAGGTCGACCCATGAAGGCAGTGGCGATCGCGGCGATCCTGTTCGGGCTCGCGGGCTGCGGCGCGCGCGGCATGCTGACCGTGGATGCGGCGGCGTCCGACGTTGGCTACGTCGAGAACGTTCTGGTCGCGACCACGCGCGCGCGCGCGGTTGGGCCCAACATCTGGGGATGGGGGCGGTCGGACACGGTCTCGTTCGCGCGGTTCGACGTCTCGGTACCGCCCCGGCGGAGCCCGGGTTCGGTGACCTTTCCGAGCACGGTCCCGCCCGACCCGCAGACGGATTTCCTGACGGTCTCGGCGCGCACGCTCGGCGGGGAGCAGGCCTTCGTCGCGGCGATCAACGCGAAGATGGCCCGGCGTCCGGCGGACGAGCGCGAAGTCACGGTCTTTACCCACGGGTTCAACACGAACTTTTCCGAAGGCCTCTATCGGCACGCCCAGATGGCGTATGATTTCGGAATGCGCAGCGTGCCGGTGCATTATTCCTGGCCGTCGGCCGCGACGGTGCAATCCTACGGGTTCGACCGCGAGAGCGCGATCTTTGCCCGCGACGGGCTGGCGCAGACACTGTCGGCCATCGCGCGCTCGGACGTGGAGCGTATCATCGTGTCCGCCCATTCCATGGGGGCCATGGTGATGATGGAGGCGCTGCGCACCATGGCGGTGACGGGCGAGGACCGGTTCTTCGACAAGCTGCAGGCGGTCGTGCTGATGGCGCCCGATCTCGACATCGAGCTGTTCCGGGCGCAGATGCGGCCGGTGGCCGCACGGGGCGTGCCGATCTACGTCTTCGTCTCTAGCAGGGATCGCGCGCTGCGGCTGTCCTCGCTGTTGCGCGGGCAGGCGGCGCGCCTTGGCTCGATCCAGGACGTGACGGCGCTCAAGGAGTTCGACATCACCATCATCGACACCAGCGACGTCCGCGGCGAGGGCGACGTTCTGGGGCATTTCGCCGTGGCCACCTCGCCGGCGATGATCGCGATGATACAGGGGCTCGACCGGCTTGGCGAGAACGTGTTCTCCGATGCGCAGATCGACCCGAACCTGTTCGAGAGCACGATCAACGTGGTACAGGGCGTCACGGACGTGGTGCTGGAACCCTTGGTGCGCTAGGCGGCCAGGTCAGGGCGGTGACGAGCGAGGCCAGTGCCGCACAGGCTCCGAGACCCGCGAAGGCGTGGGCGGGCGTGGTCTCGGCATCGAGCCAGCCCGCGAGAGGATAGGCCGCGAGAAGCGTCAGGTTGGCGAGGGCGAACAGGGCCGCATAGAGCACGCCGTGTTGGTCCAGCGGTGCCATGCGGCGCAGCAGGACCGGTGCGGGCGTCAGGGCGAGGGCCGTGCCGGCCCCGAGCACGACCCAGAGGCCGAGCAGCGCGCCGTACCCGTCGATGCCGAGGCCCGCGAAGAGACCCGCGGTGAGCAGGGCGCAGCCGGCGAGGATCGTCGGGCGCTCGCCCGCGCGGGCGAGCAGGGCGGGCACGGCGATGGCACCCAGCCCCGTGCCGAGGCCGAAGGCCGCGAGGGCTATGGCCGTGGCCCGGCCGTCGAGCCCAAACCGGCCCTGCACGAGGACGACCGTGTTGACCATGACCATGGCCGTGGCGGCGGCGGCGGCCAGATGCAGCGGCAGAAGACCGCGA
>JBBQYB010000052.1:0-19765 GCA_038209095.1 Rhodobacterales bacterium | reverse complement strand
GGTTTGGTCGTGCGATCCGGTGATTATTGGGCGATCCGGGATTCGATGCGGAATATTTGTGCAGTGATCAAAAATTTACGGGAAAACCGGTGCGGATTGCCATCGTGTCGTTGACTATGCTGCGGCGCGGCATAATGTGATGTTCATGATGCCTGGCATCATACACGCCCTACGGGCGTTTCCTCCCTAAACTTGGGCCGTGCCTCGTGCACGGCCTCTTTTTTTTCCGCGGGGCCTATTCGGCGGCGATGGGCAGGGAATTCGGTCCAAGCATTGCGAGGCCGGTGACGGCACGGTCGATGCGTTGGCGCACGTCGTCGAAGGTTGCCAGTCGCTCGATCCGGGTCTCGTCCATGTAGAGCCCGCGGTCGATCTCGATCTGCAGGGCGTGAATGCGCGATTGAGGCCGGCCGTAGGTCTGGGTGATGTATCCGCCGGCGAAGGGCGCGTTGCGGGCCACGACGAAGCCCGCCGCAGTAAAGATGTCCGCGACCGCATCGATGAGCCAGCGTTCGCAGGAGGCGCCGAAGCGGTCGCCGAGCACGACGTCCGGCCTCCTGCCGCCCCACGCCAAAGGCACGGAAGAGAGGGCGTCATGGGGCATGGAATGACAGTCGAACAGGATCGCCATGCCGTGCCGGGCGCGGCTCTCGTCGAGGAGGGAGCGCAGGCGGGCGTGATAGGGGTCGTAGTAGAGAACGATGCGTCGCTGGGCCTCGGCAAGGGGCAGCTTGCCGTCGTTGATGGCGCGGCCCTCGGCGACGACGCGCGGGATGATCCCGAGGCCGGCCGCGATTCGCGGATTGAGGAAGCGCTTGGCGGCCCCTGTGATCAAGGCGGGATCGAGGTCGTCGGGTGCGCGGTTGAGGTCGACGCAGGCGCGCGGCACCCGTGCGCTCAGGAGGGGCGCGCCGCCGAGCGGGGCCGCGCCGAAGAGATCGTCCACGAAGGCATCCTCAGACGAGCGAAGTTGCAAGGGCGAGAGGCGCGTCGGACCCATGACGGCATGGGAATAGTCCGAGCCGCTGTGCGGGGAACTGAAAACGGCGCAGGAGGTGCGCGCGACGGGCAGGGACAAGGCATAGACGGGTTCAGGCATGGTCGTCCCTGCAATACGATCACGTAGTATAGGGCGTTCGGCGCGGACGGCAAAATGTCTTGATCACTTGGCGGAGGAGGTCTATAGACCACTGCTGACCCGGGTGCCCGCTTGCCCGGGCTTTCGGGCGTATAGCTCAGCGGGAGAGCACTTCGTTGACATCGAAGGGGTCACTGGTTCAATCCCAGTTACGCCCACCATTTTCCCCGAACGGGGTAAGACCGAACGAGGCGCAGGAGCAGTCCGCGCGCCGCAGACAGGAGAGAGGCCATGAAAGTCGTCAATTCGCTTCGCTCCCTCAAGCAGCGCCACCGGGATTGCCGAGTGGTGCGCCGCAAGGGACGGGTCTACGTGATCAACAAGACCCAGCGCCGGTTCAAGGCGCGTCAGGGCTGAAATCAGCCCTCCGTGTCGACTGACCTGGAACCGCGCCCCTCCGGCGCGGTTTTTCTTTTCAAGTCCCACGCAGATCGAAATTCGGGAGAGATCGCCATGCTGATCAGAGCAGGCTTCGAGATCGCCATCCGCACCCAGAGCGAAATGCCGATGCTGTGCGCGCTGTCACCACATCCGAGCGCGCAGCCCGCCGTACTCGGGACCGGAGCGCTGCAATCCGATCCGCATGTGCAGATCGAGCGGTATCGCGACGCGTTCGACAACGAGATCAGCCGGCTGACCGCACCGGCGGGCCCGCTCCGGCTCATCTCGGATCTGATCGTCGAGGACGACCGGTCGCCGGATGACGTGGACTGGACCGCGCGCCAGCATCCGGTCGCGGAATTGCCGAACGAGGTGCTGCGGTTCCTGATCCCGAGCCGGTACTGCGAATCGGACACGCTTGCACCGGATGCCTGGGCCCTGTTCGGCGGGACGCCAGAGGGCTGGGCGCGGGTGCAGGCGATCTGCGATTACACGCATCGTCACATCCAATTCGGATACCAGTACGGCCGGCCCACCAAGAGTGCGCTGGACGCGTTCCGCGAAGGCAACGGGGTCTGCCGGGACTATGCGCACCTGGCGGTGGCCTTGTGCCGGGCGATGAACATTCCGGCGCGGTACTGCAGCGGCTACATCCCGGACATCGACGTGCCCTATACCGGTCCGATGGATTTCAGCGCGTGGTTCGAGGCCTGGCTGGGCGGGCGCTGGTATACGTTCGACGCGCGGTTCAACACGCCGCGGATCGGGCGGCTGCTGATGGTCCGCGGCCGCGACGCGGCCGACGTCGCGATGATCATGTCGTTCGGGCCGCACATGATCGACCGGTTCGAGGTCTGGGCCGACGAGGTTCCCGAAGGTCAGACCATCGAGCAATTGCGCGGGTTGCTTCGGGTTCCGACCGAACCGGCGATGGCTGGGTGAGGATACGCGGGAGGCCGCACGTTCCGACGAGGACTGTCACGAATACATCACGGGGAAGTCATCAAAGCTCTACGAACCCGTCGCAAGACCGCAACGACACCCACGGTCTTGCAGGAGCCCCCCCGGATGAAACCTGTCTCCCTTTTCGCTTGCGCGTCGGTCCTGGCGCTCAGCGCAGCCGTACCTGCGCTGGCGCAGTCCAATTTCAATCGGATCGCTTCGTTTCCCGTGATGCTCAACCTCGCGGACGGAGCGGATCCGATGACGCCCACGTCCGCGGAGATCATCGCGGCGAGCGGCGACGGGATGACGCTGATCTATTCCGACAGCCTCAACGGCGAGATCGGGTTCATCGACATCACGGACCCAGCCGACCCGCGGCCCCTCGGCGCCCTGGGACTCGACGGCGAGCCCACGGCCGTGTCCGCGCTGAACGAGACTATCTACGTGGCGGTAAACACGCGGACGAGTTTCACCGAGCCGAGCGGCCGGTTGGTCTCCGTGGATCTCGGCACGCAAGCGGAGACGGCGTCCTGCGATCTAGGCGGCCAGCCCGATTCGACGGCCGTGGCTCCGGACGGACGTTTCGTCGTGGTTGCGATCGAGAATGAGCGCGACGAGGATCTGGGTGATGGCGGCCTGCCGCAGAAGCCGGCCGGATACGTGGCGATCGTGCCGCTGGAGGGCGACGTCCTGCAATGCGACGCCATGATCCGCGCCGACGTGACGGGCCTCGCGCTGATCGCGCCGGAGGATCCCGAGCCGGAATTCGTCGACGTTAATGCGGACGGCCAGATCGCCGTCACGTTGCAGGAAAACAACCACGTCGTGGTTCTCGATCGCGCGGGAGCCGTGCTGAGCCACTTTTCGGCCGGCGCGGTCGATCTCGAGGGGATCGATGCATCGGACGACGGGGCCTTGCGCTTCGTCGAGAGCCAGCCGGTGCGTCTGCGCGAACCGGACGCGGTGCAGTGGGTCGGGACCGATCGCCTTGCGACCGCGAACGAGGGTGACTGGACCGGCGGGGCGCGCGGCTTCACGGTGTTCGACCGGAACGGCTCGGTGCTGTTTGAGGCGGGCACCGATCTGGAACGCGCCATCGTCGCGATCGGGCATTACCCCGAGGGGCGGTCGGATGCCAAAGGCGTCGAGCCGGAGGGCCTGGAGTTCGCGCGGTTCGGCGAGACCGACTATCTCTTCGTCCTGGCCGAGCGCGCCTCGGTCGCTGCGGTATACGACGTGACGGACGGCACGCCGGTGCTACGCCAGATCCTGCCATCGGGCGTGTCTCCCGAGGGGGCGATGGCCATTCCCGACAGGAACCTGCTCGTGACCGCGAACGAGGCGGATCTGGGAGAGGACGGCCTCGCACGGGCGCATGTGATGATCTACGCGTTGCAGGACGCCCCTGCGGCCTATCCCACGATCACCTCCGCCGGCGCGGAGACCCTGATCGGATGGGGTGCCCTGTCGGGCCTCGTGGCGGACGCGGAGGCCCCGGGCGAGTTGTTCGCGGTGAGCGACAGCGTCTACGACATGGCCCCGACGATCTACCGGATCGACGCAACCCAGATGCCCGCCCGCATCACCGAAGCGATCCCGGTGACGCGGAACGGTGCGGCCGCGCAGAAGCTGGACATCGAGGGCATCGCGCTGGACGGGGCGGGCGGCTTCTGGCTTGCGTCCGAGGGTCGGTCGGACCGGCTGATCCCGCATGCGCTTTACCAGGTCGACGCTTCCGGCGAGATCGAACGCGAGATCCCGTTTCCGGCCGAACTGCTGGCAGGGGAGACGCGGTTCGGTGCGGAAGGCGTCACTCAGGTGGGCGACAATCTGTGGATTGCGATCCAGCGCCCCTGGGCGGACGACCCCGCCGACACGGTCAAGCTGGTTGCGTTCAACCTCGAGACCGAGGAATGGGGCGCTGTGCGGTATCCGCTGGAGGCGGCCCCCGAGGGCGGCTGGGTCGGTCTTTCGGAGATCACGGCGCACGGCGATCATGTCTACCTCATCGAGCGCGACAATCGCATCGGGGCCGAGGCCGCGATCAAGCAACTGACGCGCGTGGCACTGTCGGCAATGGTGCCCGCCCCGCTGGGAGGTGAATTGCCGCTCGTCTCGAAAGAAATCGTGCGGGATTTCCTGCCCGATCTGCGCGCGGGGCGGGGCTACGTCCAGGACAAGGTGGAAGGGTTCGCCATCGACGCTGCAGGGTTCGGCTATGCAGTGACCGACAATGACGGGGTGGATGACGCCTCGGGCGAGACCTTCTTCTTGTCGCTGGGGTCCGTCGAGGCAATGTGAGGCCGGACGCGTCCGACCTGTGCCTGCCGGTCGGACGTGGACGCCGAGAGGTGGTTTGCAAAATTGCGTCTCGTGGCGTAGAACGGGAAAAACAAGACGGCAGGCGCGCGCATGAACCCTACGAGACCGGTCGTTCTGTGCATCCTGGACGGTTGGGGGCACCGGGAGGCGTCCGAGGCGAATGCGGTGGCGCTGGCGCGGACGCCAAATTTCGATCGGATCTGGGCCGGGTGCCCGCATGCGACCCTCGCGGCCCACGGGCCGGCGGTGGGCCTGCCCGAGGGGCAGATGGGAAACTCCGAGGTCGGGCACATGAACATCGGGGCGGGCCGCATCGTCTGGATGGACCTGCCCCGCATCGATACGGCCATTGCGAACGGTGACTTCGCACGGTCGGAGGCACTGGCGGATTTCAGGGCGGCCCTTCGCGGGTCGGGCGGGACGGCTCATGTGGCGGGCCTCGCGTCGCCGGGCGGGGTCCATGCGCATCAGCGTCACATTGTGGCCGTGGCGGAGGTGATCGCCGAGGCGGGAGTTCCCGTGGCGGTGCACGCGTTTCTCGATGGGCGCGACGTGCCGCCCCGCTCTGCCCAGGGCCAGATCGCGGAGCTGGAGGCGGCCCTGCCCGAGGGTGCCCGGATCGCCAGCGTGAGCGGGCGATTCTATGCCATGGACCGCGATAAGCGCTGGGACAGGGTGGAGCGCGCCTCCGACGTGATCCTGACGGGCGCTGGCGGACGGTTTGCCACGGCGACGGAGGCCATCGCGGAGGCCTATGCGCGCGACGAGACGGACGAGTTCGTCACCCCTGCGGCCATCGGGGACTATGCAGGCGTGCAGGACGGTGACGGCTTGTTCTTCGCGAACTTCCGGGCGGACCGGGCGCGCGAGATCCTGGGGGCGCTGATCGATCCGGACTTCGAGGGGTATTCCGTGAACCGTCCGGACTGGGCGACGCTGTTGGGGATGGTGGAATATTCCGAGCGACTGACCGCGTTGATGGCGTCGGTCTTCGCCTCCGCAGAGATCGTCAATCCCCTCGGGCCCTGGGTCGCGGGCAAGGGCATCGCGCAATTCCGGGTGGCGGAGACAGAGAAATACCCGCACGTGACGTTCTTTTTCAACGGCGGGGTAGAGACGCCGAGCCCAGGCGAGACGCGGTACATGGCCCCGAGCCCCAAGGTGCGGACGTATGATTTGCAGCCGGAGATGTCGGCGGCGGAGGTGACGGAGCATCTGGTCGCGGCGATCCGGTCTCGGGATTACGGGCTGATCGTCGTCAATTTCGCCAATCCGGACATGGTCGGACACACCGGCGATCTGGGGGCCGCGATCAAGGCCTGCGAGGCGGTGGACCGAGGTCTCGGGGCGACGCTGGAGGCGCTGGAGGCGGTGGGGGGCGCGATGATCGTCACGGCCGACCACGGAAACTGCGAGGTGATGGTCGATCCCGTTACGGGCGGGCCGCATACGGCCCATACGCTCAACGCGGTGCCGGTAATCCTGGTGGGCGGGCCTCCGGGGGCGGGCCTGCGCAGCGGCGGGCGCCTTTCGGATCTCGCGCCGAGCCTGCTGGAACTGATGGGCGTGGAGGCCCCGGAGGAGATGACCGGGCGCAGCCTGATCGAGGCGGCATGAAGGGTCTGACGGCACTCGTGCTGGCGGTGGCGGTGGCGAGCCCGGTCGCGGGCGTCGTCGTGCGCGATCCGGCGGAGCGGGCGGTTCTGACCGCGGCGGTGCCGCAAGAGCCGGCCACCGAGGGTTTGGATGCGCTGACAGCCCGGGTCGCGGCCAGCGAGGATGCGGCGTCTAAATTACGGGCGACGTATCGCGCGGCACAGGACACGGAGACGGCCCTGACGCTCGATCTGGCGCTGCGGCGCGAAGAGAATGCGCGGCTTCTCGCGGCCTTGATGTCGTTCGGCCGGATCCCGGCCTTCGCGGCGCATCCGGACGGACCGTTCGCTGCGGCAAGGGCGTTGGGCATCTGGGGTGCGATCGAGCCGGCGCTCAGGGCCAAGGCGGACGCGCTAGCGGATCAGTTGCGCGAGATCGCCGCCGCCCGCACGGTGCAGTCGGAGGCGACGGCGGCTCTGGAGGTTTCGCTGGAGGATCTGTCGGCGGCTCGGGCACACCTCATTTCACGTCTCGATACTCTGGCGGGCGGTCCTGCGACGCCGGCCGTCCTGCTCGTCGCGGCACGAAACACAGAGACGCTGAGCGCGCTTGCCGACCGCGTGTCGGAGCGAACACGCGCCGCAGGCGATGCGGAGCCGGGCGGATTGCACTGGCCGGTCCGGGCGCGCGTCCTGTCGCCGTTCCGCGCGCCGGATGCGGCGGGCGTGGAGCGTCCCGGGCTCGTCCTCGAAGCAGCCCCCCTCGCCCTCGTCACGGCACCCGGGGACGGCATCGTGCGCTATGCCGGGCCATTTCTCGACTATGGGTATGTCCTGGTGGTGGAATTGGCGGAGGGCGATCTGCTGACGCTCGCGGGCTTCGCGCGCCTCGATGCGGTGACCGGACAGAGTGTCACGGCCGGCGAGGCGCTGGGGTTTCTGGGCGGCGCGGAACCCTCGGCGCAAGAATATTTGATGCTGGGTCAGGGTCAATCTGACGAGACGCAGGGCGAAACGCTATATATAGAGCTTCGGCGCAGACAGGGATCGGTCGACCCGCTACCCTGGTTCACCGCTCGAAACGGATAGGAAAACGCGGCATGAACAAGGTTTGGATGGCGGGCGTCGGCGGAGCGATTGCGGGGGTAGTGGTCAGCACGCAACTGGTCGCCCCCCTCGTGGCTCAGGAAGTGAGCGGCGAAGCGAGCGTCTACGAGCAGCTCGATCTCTTCGGCGACATATTCGAGCGGATCCGTTCGTCCTATGTGGAGGAGGTCTCCGAGAAGGACCTGATCCAGAGCGCCATCAACGGCATGCTGCAATCGCTCGATCCGCATTCGAGCTATTTGCCGCCCGACGATTTCGACGACATGCAGGTCCAGACCCGCGGCGAGTTCGGCGGACTCGGCATTGAGGTCACGCAGGAGAACGGCTTCGTGAAGGTCGTCTCGCCGATGGACGACACGCCAGCGGACCGGGCCGGCATCCTCGCCGGCGATCTCATCACTCATGTCGAGGGGGAGAGCGTCATGGGCCTGACGCTGAACGAGGCCGTGGACATGATGCGCGGCCCGGTCGGGTCGGAAATCAACATCACCATCGCCCGCGAGGGCGAGGCCGAGCCCTTCGACGTGGCCCTGACCCGCGAGACGATCACGATCGCCGCGGTGCGGTCCCGGCTCGAGGACAACGCGGTTGTCCTGCGCGTCACGACGTTCAACGAGCAGACGTTCGAGAGCCTCGAGACCCAGCTTGCCGAACAGGTCGAGGCTGTGGGCGGCATCGAGAACGTGTCGGGCTTCATCATCGATCTGCGCAACAATCCCGGAGGGCTCTTGAACCAGGCGATCGCGGTGTCGGACGCCTTTCTTGAAAGCGGCGAGATCGTCTCGACCCGTGGACGCGACCCGCGCGACAGCGAACGTTACAACGCGAGCACAGGCGACCTCGCAGAGGGCAAGCCCATCGTCGTCGTGATCAACGGCGGATCAGCGAGTGCCTCGGAGATCGTGGCGGGCGCATTGCAGGACCATCACCGCGCGGTCGTGGTGGGCACCCAGAGCTTCGGCAAGGGGTCGGTCCAAACCATCATGCCGGTGCAGGGCGACGGGGCCATGCGCCTGACCACGGCGCGGTACTACACGCCGTCGGGACGCTCCATCCAGTCCCTTGGGGTCGCACCGGACATTATCGTGGACCAGCGCCTGAACGAGACGCCGACCGAGGACGACGAGGCGGACGCACCCGCGCTGATCCGGTCCGAGGCCGACCTGCGCGGCTCGCTCGACAACGACTCGCTGACCGAGGACGAACGCAAGACGCTCGAGGAAGACCGGGCCCGCAGGGAGGAGACCGCACGGCTCCGTGCGGAGGATTACCAGATGTCCTATGCCATCGACGTCCTGCGCGGATTGTCCGTCCTGAACGGGCAGAACTGACCCCCGGCATGGCGCGGCCCCTCACCGAGGCGCAGCTCCGCGCCCTACCCTACCGGCCTTGCGTCGGTGTCATGCTGGTGAACCGGACGGGCGGGGTTTTTGCCGGCCAGCGGCTCGACAACCTGGGGGACGCCTGGCAGATGCCCCAGGGCGGGATCGATCCCGGCGAGGAGCCCGAGGCGGCGGCCTTGCGCGAACTCGGAGAGGAGACTGGCATCCCTCCGGCGCTGGTCGAAGTCGTGGCGCGCATGCCCGACCCGATCGCCTACGATCTGCCGCTGGATCTTGTGCCGAAGCTCTGGAAGGGGCGCTATCGCGGACAGACCCAGATCTGGTTTCTGATGCGGTATCTCGGCTCCGACGCGCAGGTGAAGATCGAGACGGACCATCCCGAGTTCCGGGCCTGGAGGTGGGTCGCCCCCGACGAGTTGCTGGCGAAGATCGTCCCGTTCAAGCAGGCGACCTATGCCGCGGTGATCCGCGCCTTCGAGGCGCATCTGGGCTGATCGCGATCACGGTGTGGCCATGCTCCGTGCGAGGGCGTCGGCCTCCATGAACGGGAAAAAAGCACCGTCCGACCAGACGCCGAACCGCATCCCACCGCCGGCCGTATCCTCCTCGGCGATATCGACCAGACGGTAGAAGCTCTTGCGGTCGATGCGCGCCTCGAGGTTCCTGCGGACGTGAACGTACGGGGCCGGGGCACCCGTCGCCGGATTGATCGCGAGGCGTAAGGGATTGCGCGGGCCCGCGGTGACGCTGTCGCCGACGTTGGTCTCGAAGATCAACTTCTGGGCATTTCCCGTACCGGTCGCGTCGAAATCGACGGCAATGAAGGGCGCATCTTCGACGATTATGCCGACCTTCTCCACCGGGGACACGAGAAAATAGGCGTCGCCCTCGCGCTTCAGGATCGAGGCAAAGAGCCGTACCAGCGCCGGACGGCCGATGGGCGTGCCGAGATAGAGCCAGGTTCCGTCACGCAGGATCCGGATGTCGAGATCGCCGCAGAACGGCGGGTTCCACATGTGGACGGGCGGAGGGCCCTTTTTCGAGGCAACGCGTACCAAGGCGGCGAGATTTTCGGCGCTTGGCGGGTTGTCCGGTTTGTGATCGCTGTTCGCCATTGTCGCACGGCCTCGTCGCGTTATGGTGTCGTACCTAATGATCCGTTGTCCGCAGGGCAATGGCAGGGCCCGAGCGGAGGCATGGCGCATGACCGATACCGAAGACCTGTTGCCCCAGATCGACGCGACCGGGGCGCAACTCGTGCGAGCCCGGGAAATGATCGCCCGGCGCATCATCGGACAGGAAGCCGTGGTCGAACAGGTGCTGATCTCGATCCTATGCGGCGGTCACGGACTGCTGGTGGGGGCGCCCGGCCTCGCGAAGACCCGGCTGGTCGAGACGCTCGGGACCGTGCTCGGCCTGATGGCGCACCGCATCCAGTTCACGCCCGACCTGATGCCCGCGGACATTCTCGGGGCGGAGGTGCTGGAGACCGGACCGGATGGCAGCCGGGCGTTCCGGTTCATCGACGGGCCGATCTTCTGCCAGCTCTTGATGGCTGATGAGATAAACCGCGCGAGCCCTCGCACCCAGTCAGCCCTGTTGCAGGCGATGCAGGAGCACGAGGTCTCCGTGGCGGGACAGCGCCGGCGGCTGCCGCGCCCCTTCCACGTGCTGGCAACCCAGAACCCCATCGAGCAGGAGGGCACCTATCCCCTGCCCGAGGCGCAGCTCGACCGGTTCCTGTTGCAGATCGACGTCGGCTATCCGGACCGCGACGCGGAGCGTGCGATCGTGCTCGCGACCACGGGCGTGGCGGACGCGACAGCAGAGGCGGTGTTCGACGCAAAGAGCCTGATGGAGGCCCAGCGCCTGGTGCGGCGTCTGCCGGTGGGCGAGGCGGTGCTCGAGCGCATCCTGGATCTGGTGCGCGCGGCGCGGCCGGGCACGCCGGATGCGCATCCGAGCGTGGCGACGGCGGTAAGCTGGGGGCCAGGGCCCCGCGCCGCACAGGCGCTGATGATGGCGATCCGGGCACGCGCACTGATCCAGGGACGGCTTGCCCCCGGCATCGAGGACGTTGCGGCCCTCGCGCATCCGGTTCTGGTCCACCGCATGGCGCTCGGGTTCGCAGCACGGGCCGAGGGACAGACGCTGGACCAGCTGATCACGCGGCTGACAGAGGATGTGACGGGCATCGGGGTCGCCGCGTGAGCCTGTCGCCCCTGCGCGGGCCGAACAAGCCACAGGGGCCGGTCGGTCTGCGGCGAGATGCGGAGAAGATCTCCGGCGCGCTGCCGCCGCTGCTGGCGGAGGCGGAGCATCTGGCCGCCACCGTGGCGATGGGCGTGCATGGGCGCAGGCGGGCCGGGCATGGCGAGAACTTTTGGCAATACCGCCAGGCGGTTCCGGGCGATCCGCGCTCGATGATCGATTGGCGTCGATCCGGGCGATCGGATGCGCAGTACATCCGGGAGATGGAATGGGAGGCCGCGCAGACGGTGAGCCTCTGGGTCGATGACGGTCTGTCGATGGATTACCGCGGGCCCGAAAGTGCCCGCTCCAAGCGCGAGCGGTCGGGGCTGCTGGCGCTGGCGCTGTCGATCCTGATGACCAAGGCGGGCGAGCGGATCGCCCTAATGGGCACGGCAGCGGCACAGGCGCGGAGCGGAGGCGCGCAGCTCAACCGCATGGCGATGGAGCTGGCGGGGCCGGTGCGGGAGGCGCGCGCGGATTACGGCACGCCGCCGGCGGACCGGCTGACGCGGGGCGGTCGCGCCGTGTTCTTTTCCGATTTTCTCGGCGATCTGGACGGCGTACGGACCGCGCTCGGGCATGCGGCGGACCAGGGGGTGCGCGGAGCCTTCGTCCAGGTTCTCGACGAGAGCGAAGAGGCGTTCCCCTTCGACGGCCGATTGATCTTTGAAAGCATGGGTGGCGGCACGCGGTTCGAGACGCAGCGCGCTCGGGCCCTCCAAGAGGCGTATCGCGCCAGGCTCCAGGCTCGGCGGGCGGAGCTGACGCATCTCGGGGCGGCGCTCGGCTGGCGCGTCCTGTTTCACCGCACCAGCCAGAGCCCGCGGTCGGCGCTGCTCTGGCTCTACATGGCGGTCGGGGACGAGCGGGGAGCATGAGCGCATGATGATCGGCGCGATCGCCTTCATGGCACCGTGGCTGCTCGGGGCGCTCGTGCTCCTGCCCGTGCTGTGGTGGCTGTTGCGGGCGGTGCCGCCCTCGCCGGCACGGAGGGCCTTCCCGGGCGTGCGGTTGCTGCTCGGGCTGCTCGACCGCGAACGGATTCCAGACAAGACGCCCTGGTGGCTTTTGCTGCTGCGCATGGTCGCCCTGGCTGCGGCGATCCTCGCGTTTTCCGGTCCGGTCCTGAACCCGCGGGGCAATGGCGCGGAGGGGCCGCTCGTGATTCTGATCGATGGCGGCTGGGCTGATGCGCCCGACTGGACGGCGCGGATGAGCCGGATCGCCGATGCGCTGGAGGGTGCGGCGCAGGACGGTCGGCCCTCGGCGGTTTTGTCGCTGGCGACGGTTCCGCCGGCGGAGGCGGTGCTGCCGCTGCGCGCGGCACAGGAGTGGGCCGGGCGGCTGGCAGGGCTGTCGCCCGAGGCCTGGGGGCCGGACCGGGCGGCCTGGGTCGCATGGATCGCGGGACTGGAGGGCGATTTCGAGACGCTCTGGCTGACGGACGGTGTGACGGACGGGGCGGAGGCGGACCTCGCGCGCGCGCTGCTGGAGCGCGGCCCCGTGACCGTGGTGCCGCCGCGCCGCGAGGCGATGGCGCTCACGCCGCCGCGGCTCGAGGACGGAAATCTCGTGGTCAGCGCGCTGCGCGCGGATACCGCGGGGCCGAGGATGGCCTCCGTGACGGCGATCGGCCCGGACCCGAACGGCGTGGAGCGCGTGCTTGGCGCGGCCTCCGGCTCTTTCGAGGCGGGAGCCGCGACGATCGATCTGGCGCTCGATCTTCCGCTCGAGTTGCGCAACCGGGTCAGCCGTGTGGCGCTCGTCGAGGCCCGCTCGGCAGGGGGGGTCGTGCTCGCGGACGACAGCGTGCGTCGGCGCAAGGTGGGTCTCTTGTCGGGGCGTGCGAGCGGCGAGGGGCAGGAGCTGATCGATCCGCTGCATTATCTGCGCAACGCGCTGGAGCCTTTCGCTGAAGTGATCGAGGCTCCGCTAATTGACATGCTGGGTGCGGTGCCCGACGTGCTCGTGCTCGCGGACGTCGGGACGTTCACCGAAGGCGAGCGCGCGGCGCTGACCGAATGGGTCGAGAACGGCGGCCTGCTGCTGCGTTTCGCCGGGCCGCGGCTTGCGGCCTCCGGAGCCGGGCAGCTCGAGGCGGACCCGCTGTTGCCGGTCCGGCTGCGCGCCGGCGGACGGAGCCTCGGCGGGGCGATGTCCTGGGGCGCTCCGCGCCGCTTGCAGGCCTTTCCGGAGGACAGCCCGTTCGTGGGCCTGGTCTTGCCGGAGGACGTGGACGTGTCGGCGCAGGTCATGGCGCAGCCGGATCCCGATCTGCCCGACAAGGTGATCGCGAGCCTCGAGGACGGAACGCCGCTGGTGACTGCGGCAAGCCTCGGGGATGGACGGGTGATCCTCGTGCACGTGACGGCGAACGCGGAATGGTCGAGCCTGCCGCTGTCGGGTCTGTTCGTGCGGATGCTGGAACGGCTGACCCAGAGCGCCGGCAGCCTCGGTGCGGAGACGGAGGATCTGGACGGCGTGACCTGGACGCCGCTTCAGGTCCTGAACGGGTTCGGCGACCTGACCTCGCCGAGCCTGGTAGCGGGCGTCCCGGGGGCCGACCTCGCCGGGACGGCACCGTCGGCGGACATGCCTCCGGGCATCTATGCGAGCGGCGATCGGCGGGCGGCCCTGAACGTGCTCAGGAGCGGTGCCACGCTGTCGCCTCTCGCGGCCTTGCCCGCGGGGATCACCCTCGAGACGCGGGATGCCGCAGAGGAAACGCCGCTGGCCCCGTGGCTTATCGCCGTGGCACTGATGCTGCTGGCGATCGACGTGATCGCGACGCTGCTCGTTTCGGGGCGGTTCCGGATGGGCCGGCAGGCCGCGGCGGTCCTGTTTTCGCTGATGCTTCTCGCACCCGGCACGGCGGATGCGGCGATGAGCGAGGCCGAGGCCTTGCGCGCCGCCAACGAGACCGTGCTCGCCTATGTCGAGACAGGGAATGCGCGGGTCGACGACGTCAGTCGCGCAGGCCTTCTGGGGCTGAGCACGGCCTTGCACACGCGCACGGCCATCGAGCCGGGAGACCCTGCGGCGGTGAACCTCGAGACGGACGATCTGGCGCTGTTTCCGTTTCTCTACTGGCCGATCACCGAAGGTCAGGCGACGCCGTCGGACGCGGCCTATGCCAAGCTGAACGATTTCCTGCGCTTCGGCGGGCTGATCCTGTTCGACACGCAGGACGCGCAGCTCGGCGGCTCGCTCGGAGCCAACACGCCCAACGGGCGCGTGCTCCAGCGCATCGCCCTGCGCCTCGACGTGCCCCCGCTGGAGCCGGTGCCGGCGGATCACGTGGTGACGCGCACGTTCTATTTGTTACAGGATTTTCCCGGACGCTGGATGGGCGCGCCGGTCTGGGTCGAGGCGGCCCCGGAGCAGGCGGAGGACATCGACGGAATGCCGTTTCGCAACCTCAACGACGGCGTGACCCCGGTGGTGATTGGCGGCAACGACTGGGCCTCAGCCTGGGCCATCAGCGAGGCCGGGCAGCCGCTGTTCGCAGTGGGCCGCGGGATCGCCGGCGAGCGGCAGCGGGAAATGGCGCTGCGGTTCGGGGTGAACCTGATCATGTACGTCATGACGGGCAACTATAAGTCTGATCAGGTCCATGTGCCCGCCTTGCTCGATCGGTTGGGACAGTAGATGCTGGCAGCGGTGAGTTTCGATCCGATCTTGCCCTGGGCGCTTATTGCGGCTCTGGCTGCGATTGCCGCGGCACTCGTGGCGCTGGCGCTCTGGCGGGGGTTGCGGGGGTGGTGGCTTCGAGGGCTGGCGGCGCTGGTGCTGTTGCTGGCGCTCGTCAATCCGTCGCTGCGCGACGAGGACCGCGCGCCGGTCGCGAACATCGCGGTGATCGTGGTGGACGAAAGCGCCAGCAACCGGATAGGAGACCGGCCGGAGCAGGCGGCGACGGCACTCGCGTCGGTCGAGGCGGAACTGGCGACGCTGGAGCAGGCGGGGGTTATCGAGACCCGCGTGCTGCGCGTGACGGACCGGGGCGAGGATGGGACCGCATTGCTGGGCGCGCTGTCGGCGGCGGCGGCGGAATTGCCGCCCGACCGGATCGCAGGAGCCATCCTGATCACCGACGGGCAGGCGCATGATCCGGAGGTGCTCTCGGACTTTCCGGGGCCGGTGCATACGCTCCTGACCGGGAGTGCTGCGGACTGGGACCGGCGGGTCATGATCGAGACGGCACCGGCGTTTGCCATCGTGGGCGAGGCCGTGAGCCTGCGGCTGCGGGTGGAGGATCTGGGGGCGGCCCCGGGGCCCGCGGCACCGGTGGATCTGTCGATAGCGCTGGACGGGGGCGAGCCGGAACGGTTCACCGTGGCGCTGAACCAGAGCGTGACCCTGCCGGTGACCTTGCAGCGCGGGGGCATGAACGTGCTGGAGATCGCGACGCCGGTGGCGGACGGCGAGTTGACCGAGCGCAACAACAGCGCCATCGTGTCGATCAACGGAGTGCGCGACAGGTTGCGGGTGCTGCTGGTGTCCGGCGAGCCCTATCCGGGGGAGCGGACCTGGCGCAACCTGCTGAAGTCCGACAGCGCGGTCGATCTGGTGCATTTCACGATCCTGCGCCCGCCCGACAAGCAGGATTTCGTGCCGGTTTTCGAGTTGAGCCTGATCGCGTTCCCGACGCAGGAGCTGTTCATGGAGAAGGTCGACGAGTTCGACCTGATCATATTCGACCGCTACAAGCGGCGCGGCATCCTGCCGAACCATTATTTCGAGAACATCGCGCGCTATGTCCGCGAGGGCGGGGCGTTGCTGATCGGATCGGGTGCGGAGATCGCGGGTGCGGACAGCATTGCGCGCTCGCCGCTCAACGAGGTTCTGCCGGTCGCCCCGACGGGGCTGGTGCTGGAGGAAGGGTTCCATCCGCGGGTGAGCGCGCTCGGCGCACGCCATCCGGTGACGGCCGGGCTCGAGGAGCATGCGCCGCGGGCTGTGGGCGAGGACGGCACGCCAGGCTGGGGGCGGTGGTTTCGCATGGCGGAACTGGACACGCTGAGCGGCGAGGTGGTTATGGAGGGACCCGAGGGGCGTCCGCTGCTGGTGCTCGACCGGCAGGGCGAGGGTCGTGTGGCGATGCTGGCGTCGGACCAGGCCTGGCTTTGGAGCCGGGGTTATGAGGGCGGAGGACCGCAGGCGGAGTTGCTGCGCCGGCTGGCGCACTGGCTGATGAAGGAACCGGAGCTGGAGGAGGAGGTCCTGTCAGGCGCGCGTCAGGAGGGGGAACTGGTCCTGAGCCGGCGCACCGTGCAGGAGACCGTGCCGCCCGCGACGGTGACGAGCCCGTCGGGCGAGGCCATGAGCGTGGATCTGGTGGAGGTGGCGCCGGGGCGCTGGGAGGGGCGGCTGGAGGCCGAGGAGAATGGGGTCTGGCGGCTGGAGAACGGCGATCTGTCCGGAGTGGCGGTGATCGGGCCGCGGGCACCGCGGGAATTTGCGGATCCGGTTTCGACGGGCGATGTGCTGGCCGGGCTCTCGACCGCGACGCGGGGCGGGATCAAGCGGATCGAAGATGGCGGGCCGGACATCCGCATGGTGCGCGAGGGACGCGTGGCGGAAGGGCGGGGCTGGATCGGGCTCGCCGACCGGGAAGCGTTCCAATTGCGCGATATCCGGCAGGTGGCGCTTGCACCGGGCTGGCTGATGCTGTTGCTGGCGGGTGGTTTCGCCTTTGCGGCGTGGCGGGTCGAGGGGAAATGAGCGTCCCGTCTGCGCCTGTCCGCGCGTGGACAAAACGCCAAGCTTCTGTTTTCAAACGAAAAAGAGAATCTCGTAAACGGTTTCGAAAGGTCGGTTAACGCGCCCGGCGGCACGGTTTACCGGGCGCGTCGGAGCCTCAGCCGAAGAACTGCGCGCCGTTTGCGCTGATCGTCGAGCCGTTGATAAAGCCTGCATCGTCCGAGGCGAGGAAGACGACGCAGCGCGCGATCTCGTCGGGCTCGCCCAGCCGGCCGGCCGGGATGCCGGCGATGATCTTTTCGCGCACGTTCTCGGCCACGGCCATGACCATTTCTGTCGCGACATAGCCCGGGCAGATCGCGTTGGCGGTGATGCCGGCGCGGGCGCCCTCCTGGGCGAGGGAGCGCACGATGCCAATGTCGCCGGCCTTGGTCGCGGCGTAGTTCACCTGGGCGAACTGGCCCTTCTGGCCGTTGACCGAACTTATGACGATGACGCGGCCGAACTTGCGGTCGCGCATGCCGGGCCAGACCGGATGCACGGTGTTGAAGACGCCGGTGAGGTTAATGTCGATGACTTCCTTCCACTGGTCGGGCGTCATCTTGTGGAAGGGCGCGTCGCGGGTGATCCCGGCATTAGCCACGACGACCTCGATCGGGCCGAGATCGGCCTCGACCTTGGCGATGCCGGCCTTGCTCTCGTCGTAGTCGGCGACGTTCCACTTGTAGGTCTTGATGCCGGTCTCGGCGGTGAAGGCCTCGGCCTTCGCATCATTGCCGGCATAGGTCGCGGCGACGGAATAGCCCTCCGCCTTGAGCGCCTTCGAGATCGCCTCGCCGATGCCGCGCGAGCCGCCTGTGACCAGTGCCACACGTCCCATAGTCCATCCTCCCCTTTGGTTTCTTGAAGTTCGGGCACGGGTTTTCCCGTGCCCCGTCCGGCCCGGTTACGTCAGGGGCGCTCGACGCACATCGCAACGCCCATGCCTCCGCCGATGCAGAGCGTGGCGAGACCCTTCTTCGCGCCGCGGCGCTTCATCTCGAACAACAGCGTGTTGAGCACGCGCGCGCCAGAGGCCCCGATGGGGTGGCCGATGGCGATGGCCCCGCCGTTCACGTTCACGATGGACGGGTCCCAGCCCATGTCCTTGTTCACGGCGCAGGCCTGGGCGGCGAAGGCCTCGTTGGCCTCGACGAGATCGAGGTCCTCGACCTTCCAGCCGGCCTTGGCGAGCGCCTTGCGGCTGGCGTAGATCGGGCCCACGCCCATGATCTTGGGGTCGACCCCGGCGGTGGCGTAGGAGACGATGCGCGCGAGCGGCTCGATCCCGCGCTTCTCCGCGTTCTCGGCGGACATCAGGAGGGCGACGGCAGCCCCGTCGTTGAGGCCGGAGGCGTTTCCGGCCGTTACCGTGCCGTCCTTGGAGAAGGCGGGCCGCAGCTTGCTCATCGCCTCCATGCTGGCGCCGGCGCGGATGTATTCGTCCTTGTCCACCACGGTCTCGCCCTTTCGGGTCTTGACGGTATAGGGCGCGATCTCGTCGTCGAACCGGCCGGCCTTCTGCGCCGCTTCGGCCTTGTTCTGGGAGGCCACGGCGAATTCGTCCTGCTGGTCGCGGGTGATCTGCCATTCGGTCGCGACGTTCTCGGCGGTGGTGCCCATGTGGTAGTTGTTGAAGGCGTCCCAGAGGCCGTCCTTGACCATGCTGTCGGTGAATTTCATGTCGCCCATCTTGGTGCCCGCGCGCAGGTGGGCGACGTGGGTCGAGAGCGACATGCTTTCCTGACCGCCGGCGACGATGATCTCGGCGTCGCCGAGCTGGATGTGCTGGGCGCCGAGAGCGACGGCGCGCAGGCCCGAGCCGCAGACCTGGTTGATGCCCCAGGCCGCACTCTCGGTGGGAAGGCCTGCGTTGATATGGGCCTGGCGGGCGGGGTTCTGGCCCTGTCCGGCGGTGAGGACCTGACCGAGGATGGTCTCGGAGACGTCCGCCGCGTCGACGCCGGCGCGCTCCAGCACGGCTTTGATGGCTGCGGTACCGAGGTCATGGGCGGGGGTATTCGCGAAGGCCCCGTTGAAGCTTCCGACGGCAGTGCGTGCCGCCGATGCGATTACGATATTGGTCATGCATCCCCTCCTCGCGATGGATTTTCATCAGGAGCGCCCGTTCTTGTCCGGTTTGCCGGTCGAATCGCTCAGGATGCCTGTCGCGTCCTGTCGTCGCACATGTCTCCCGCGCGCTCAACCGGCATGGGCCTTCAGGAAGGCGGCGAGGGGGCCCCAGACCTGGGCACGAGCCGCACCGCCGACGACCATGCCCACGTGGCCGGTCTGCGGTTGTTCTAGGCGCGCGCCGGGGATCCGTGCGGCGAGGGGATGAGCGAGGGCTGGGGGGGCGATGGAATCGTTTGCCCCGCAAAAGCACAGGGCCGGCTGGCGGATCCGGGCGGGATCCACCGCGCCGCCGAGAAAGTCCCAGCGGCCACCCGCCGTCTGGTTGCGGATCTGCCAGTCGATGAGCAGCGTGCGCGCCGCGGGCAGCGGCATGGGCACGCCGTCGGCCAGCCAGTCCTCGAGCGCCACGAAATGGCGCGCGGCCCGGCTCCGCGGGTCGAGGCGGGCGAGTTTCTGGAACTTGAGGGCCGCCTGCATGGGACTGACGAGGGCGAAAAGCGTCTGGAACAGGTGGACCGGGACCATGCCGAAGGCGGATCCGAGGCCGTCCAGCAGGCGCGTGGCCCGGGCGGGCCCCTCGGCGCGGACCATGGCGCGCAGGCTGCCCGCGACGCCGCGGGTGGAGGCGAAGTCCCAGGGCGCGCCGATGGTCGCGAGCGCCGTGATGCCCTCCGGGCGGCGGGCCGCGAGCCCTGCGGCGAGGGTGCCGCCCATGCAGTAGCCGAGAAGGGACACGGGTCGTCCACCCCGATCCTGGACGTGGCGCAGGGCGGGCAGGATGCGCCGCGCACCGTAGTCCTCGA
>JBBQYB010000051.1:0-19866 GCA_038209095.1 Rhodobacterales bacterium | reverse complement strand
GCGCCTGCAACTCGACCGTGTCAAGATGATCCGCAACCTGCACCATGCCTGCCCCCTTTGTTGTCGTTGGGCAGGATTCTAACCGACGCGATTCCCACAGGGAATCCTCTCCGTAACGAGTCAATCAGCCGGAGTCCTTATAACATCCGCGAACTTAAGCTCTGGAGGACAGTAAACTAAATTTTTGGGAAGTGGCGCGGTTGACGGGGCTCGAACCCGCGACCTCCGGCGTGACAGGCCGGCACTCTAACCGACTGAGCTACAACCGCGCATGTTCCCATCGGCCGAAGCCACCGCGAACCATCTCCTGTTAGTTTCGCCTGGCGGGGGCGTCAAGCGCATTCGCCAGTGCCGAGGGCAGGGCTCGCCGCAAAATACGCGCCCGAACCTAAGGGTTCAGAACGCGTAGCGCAGGATGGCAGCGATCTTGCCGCCGCCCGGAATGTCGCCGGAACGGGCCGCCAGCAGGCGCGCACCTGACGCCATCGCGCGGCGCACAATCTCGTCGACGACATCGTAGCTCGCAAGTCCATGATCCTGCGAGAACGTGACCTTGCCATCCTCTGGATCCACCGTGCCGGGCATGTCCGCATCGATGTCGAAGATCAGCGTGTCGATTGCCCCGAAGGTCGCGGCCCTGGCCGCGTCGGCGACGTCCGTCGCGGTGCGGTTCTGGCCTGCGCGCTGGCCGAACACGTCGTGCACATGGGCGAGGTCCGCCGCATGCAGCCCGTCAAGCACCGTGCGGGCCTCGTCAGCCAGTTCGTGCGCGCTGCGGTGATCTGCACCCCCGGCGAGGGTCTCGTCGGCGATGTGACCGTAGCGCGATACGCCGCGAAAGATCGTCGAGAGCGGTTCGCTCGCGGCGAGGATCAGCGGCCTGTCGCGGCCCTTCAGGATCTGGTGCAGCGCCTCGTCCACCACCCGGCAGTAACGTCCGAGCAAGGCGCTCTCGCTCATGGTGCCCGTGCGTCCCATGGATCCTTGCTCGAGGTGGCTCCGCTTGCCCAGGGCCTCGTTGAAATCCTTCGGCAATCCTGGTACTCCGACCTCCTCGGACGCGCCGTCGCCGTTCATTGCGATCAGCCGGCAATGCCCGATGCTGAGCGCCAGGACATAGGCATCCTGCGAGAACGTCACGGCGCGCAGCAGCGGCTTGAGATGCACCCTGTCCGATACCTCTACCCGGGCGGCGAGCGCATTCGCGAGGCGGAACGTCACGAGCCGCCCCGGAGCCGCGAACAGCGCCAGCGAACGCGCCTGCAAGCGCCAGAATTCGTCGTCCTCGATCAGTTCGCTCACCGCGCGCTCGATATCGGTCACCACGCGCTTGTCGACGTCTCCAGCCTCCATCTGGCCGACGGCGTCCTTGAGGTGGCCCTTGAGGGCGGTGCGGTCGGCCTGGGCCTCCTGCGTCACCGGTGTCGTCGGCAGATAGATCGATACGGTCGGCAGGGCGCGGCGGTGGGCCAGCGCCTCGATCTCGCGGTGGGTAGGTTGGTCGATATGCAGCATGGATGGCTCCCTGAAACACGCCTCTCGATTGGGGGGCTTTCCAGACCGGTGCGCCGGGGCGCGCCCGGCGGAACGGATCATTCCGGCCAGACCTGGCCCGCCTCCAGAGCCGCGCATATCGCATCCGTGTCCGCCCCGAGCAAGGGGGGAGGGCGCCCGACCGCCAGATCGGCGTCCGAGAAGCGCATCGGACTGCGCACGCTGGCCGAGGTTTGCGTGCGCTGAACCATGCCGCGGTGGGTGGCCTGCGGATCGTCAAGGGCCTCGGCGACCGTATTGATCGGCCCGGCCGGAACGCCCGCCCTCTCTAGGGCCGCCAGCACCTCCGCCCGCGGCAGGCTCGCGACCCGTGCCGCCAGCACCTCCACCAGCGCGTCGCGGTGCGCGAGTCGGTCGCGGTTGCGCCCGAAGCGCGGATCCGCGTGCAGGTCCAGGTTCAGGCCGGCACTCAGTCGGCCGAACTGGCCGTCGTTGCCACAGGCGATCACCAAAGGCCCGTCCGCGGCCTCGAACACCTGATAGGGCACGATGTTGGGATGCGCGTTCCCCATGCGCCGCGGCACCCGGCCGCCGATCAGCCAGTTCGTTGCCTGGTTCGCGAGCACCGCGAGTTGCGTGTCGAAGAGGGCCATGTCGACATGCTGCCCGCGTCCCGTCTTCGCGCGCAACGCCAGCGCCGCCTGCACCGCGATGACCCCGTAGAGCCCGGTGAAGAGGTCCGCATAGGCGACGCCCGGCTTTTGCGGCGGCCCGTCCGGCTCTCCGGTAAGGTCCATGATGCCGCCCATCGCCTGAATGATGAAATCATAGCCCGCTCGGGACGCATAGGGTCCGTCCTGACCGAAACCCGTGACCGAACAATAAACCACCCCCGGATTGCCTCGAGCGACGCTCGCGTAATCGAGCCCGAACTTCACCAGCCCGTCTACCTTGAAGTTCTCGATAACTACGTCTGCGCCCGCGGCGAGGCGGCGAGCCGTGACTCCGTCCGCCGCGTCGCGGAAATCGAGGGCAATCGAGCGCTTGCCGCGATTGGCTGCATGGAAATAGGCGGCCGTGCCGTCCTCAGCGAACGGGGGGCCCCAGCCGCGCGTCTCGTCGCCTTCCGGTGCCTCGACCTTGACAACATCGGCTCCAAGATCGGCCAGCGTCTGGCCGATCCAGGGACCCGCCAGAACACGAGCGAGCTCCAGCACCCGGAGCCCCGCGAAGGGGTATTGCGCCATCCCGACCCCTGTCAGTGTTCCGCGTGCCCCGGAAGGGGCAGGGCATTCTCCTGAAGTGCCTCCAACGGCACTGTCTCCAGCGCCGAGATATGAGTGCAGGTCAACGCCACCTTCGGGGCCGCCCCTGCCAGCCACGCCTCCTTCCAGCGGTCCGCGCACAGGCACCACCGGTCCCCCGGACGCAGACCTACAAACCCGAACTCGGGCCGCGGCGTCGACAGATCATTGCCCCGTGCGCGCGAGAAGGTCAGGAACTCGGCCGTCATCCGCGCGCAGATCGTGTGCCGCCCGCGGTCGGACGGGCCGGTGTTGCAGCAGCCATCGCGAAAGAACCCGGTCATCGGATCGAATGAACAGGGCTTCAGCGGTCCACCTAGCACGTTGAGGCTCTCCTCGGTGTCCTTCATGTCAATACCCCGTCATTTCCAGATAGCCCCGGCCCGCATGGCTGCCGGACAACCGGATCGGGCCCTCCCAATAGGGAAAGATCGTTCCCATCCAGCTTTGCGCGTTCACGGGTTCGGTGTCCACAGAAAGACCGCGCGAGGGGATCTCCACCCGCCACGCGGTGGGGACGCGGCGTCCTGCCACGTCGCTCACATGACGCGGCGTCAGCAGGATATCCTCGCCCGACAGCGGCGTGGCCTCCCCCGCGGCCGTGATCCAGGTCCCCGAGACGAAGGCCCCTCCATCCGTGTCGCGCAGGCTGAATGCCATTACCCGCGCGCCGTCCTCCAGATGCAGCGAGAACCAGTCCCACCCCGCCTGATCCTCGGCCAGTGGCTGGCTCGACCACTCGCGATCGAGCCAGCCCGTCCCCGTCACCGGAACCTCGACGCCCTCGACGGTCAGCACGCCGCTGACCGAATAGAACGGTTGCGAATAATAGTAACTCGCCTGTTCGCTCTCGGATTTGACGCTGAAGCCCCCATCTCCCTGCGGCACGGGTGCGAGGTCCGTGGTGGCTCGCAGGGCGTAGGAAAATTCGTCCCCCTGCGCCGTGACCGTGATGTCGGCAAGTGCGTCGCCGGCCGTGGCTGCCCCGGTCATCGCCCAGTCGTCGATCCAGGCCTCGAACGGCGCGGCTATGACCCCTGCCTGTCCGACGTCGCCGCGGGCGAACCGCTCGGCATAGAAATGCTGCTCGGGCGTCGTTAGCCCGGCATGCCCCATCCAGACCTGCCCGCTGTCCCAGCCGGTCGCGTCCGACGGCGGCCGGCTTGCCTGACGAAACAGCGTCCATTGCACCCCGTAGTCGCGCCCGTCCGCACCCTCAAGCGCCGCGGTCAAGTACCACCACTCGATGCGGTGGCCCGGATGCGCCCCGTGATCGCGCGGAAAGACGAACTCGGCCGGAGCCGTCACCGGCGCGAAGCCCTCGGCCTCCGTCCCGAGCCCCGCAAACCCCTGAGCCAGCACCGGAGTTGGGAGAAGCAGGCTCAGGCAGATCAATAGTTTACCGTTCATTGCCAAAGCTCCGCAGCAAGGTAACCGGCGTCGCACGCCCCAGCCGGATGACGGGCCAGAGCGCCGCCGTGAAAGCCGTCAACAGCGCCAGCCCCACCAGGATCGCCCACTGGACCGGAAACACGAATATTGGCAACCGCCAGCCGAAGGCCTCGACATTGATGACCGCCGTCAGCACCCAGGCCACCAGCAACCCCAGCGGCAATGCCAGCAGCGCGGTGAAGGCCGCCAGCATCAGCGTCCGCCCCATCTCGATGAACGCGAGCCGCCGCCGTGGCACGCCCATCGCCCAGAGCGGCGCAAGCTGCGCGATCCGCGCGTTCGAGAGCGTCAGAAGGCTCGTGAAGAGGGCGATGCCCGCCACCGTCAACGTCAGGGCGTTCAGGGCGATGGTCACGGTAAAGGTCCGCTCGAAGATCCGCCTGGAGAAGTCCTTGATTGCGGACTGGTCGATCACCTGATCCGCCTCGAGCGCGAATTCGGCGCGCAGATCGCCGATGAGGCTTTGGGCATTGGCGGGATCGGTGCGCAGTGCGAACCGCAGCCGCTCGACGTCGGGCCAGCGGTCGGTCAGTGCGTCGATGCCCACCATCGCCTGACCTGCCGGGTTGCCGTAATCGGAATAGATCCCGGCGACCGTCACGCGCCACACGCCTTCCGGGGTAGGGATGTCCAGCGCATCGCCGGGAGCCAGATCCGCACGGCGCGCCAGTTGTTCGGAGACCAGCGCCGCCTCTCCTGCCGCAACCCGGTCCCACCCGTCGGGCAGCACCGCGAGCATCGGCCAGTTGTCGCGGTAGGTCGGGTGATCCTGAAAGCCGTAGACTTCCGCAGGCCAGCCCCCAAGCCGCGTCTGTGCGCTCCAGATCGGGAGGCGTGCCGTCACGTCCGGGCGCGCATCGAGCCAGGCCACCAGCGCCTCCGCCTCAGCCGCGTCCCGCCCGGTCAGATAGACCTCCGAGGCAAGGCGCTGGTCGAGCCAGCCGATGAACGTGCGCCGGAAACTGTCGACCATGGTGCCCACGCCCACGTTGACCGACAGTGCGATCAACAGCGCCATGAGCGCGAGCGACAGACCCGACAACTGCTGTCGCCCGTCCGCCCAGGCCCAGACCGTGAGCGGGCCGCGTGCCCGCCGCTCGCCGAAGGCGAGAATTGCCGCAAGCACGCCAGGCAGCGCGAGTGCCGCCGCGATCAGCACCGATCCCATAAGGGCAAACCCGGCCGCGAGGCCCCCGCCCGCAACAAACGCCGCGAGCGCTCCGAGGGCCAGCAGGATTGACGCGGCCCCCTGCCAGCGCAGCGCGCGCCGCTGCGCGCCGAGCCAGGCCTGCGGCTGGGCGGTCGCCAGCAGCGGCAGCCGCCAGGCGCGCCAGAGGCTCGCGCCACCCGCCGCCAGAGCGCCGACGAGGCTCATGCCGAGCCCCGCTGCCCACCATGAGGGGGCGAGGCTCAGCGTGCCCGGCACCCGCGCGCCATAAAGACCCCGGAGCGACGCCGCGACGTCCGGAAGCAGGCTCGCCGCGATGGCGTAGCCCACGGTCACCCCCGCGAGCCCCGCGATAAGCGCGAGCGCCGCGAGTTCCGCCAGCATCACCGCCGTCAGCAGCCGTGCCGAGACACCGATGGCGCGCAACGTGCGCAGCATCGGCTTTCGCTGCTCGAACGCGAGCCCGATGGCCGCATAGACAATGAACAGGCCTACGACGAAACTCAGGAATCCGAAGGCCGTCAGATTGAGGTGAAAGCTGTCCGTCAACCGCTCCAGATCGCCCGAGGTCTGAGGGCCCCGCACCTCCAGCCGCCCGGCGAGCCCATCGGGCAGGGGGCCCGGCACCTGCGCAATCACCAGTCGCGAGATCACGTCCGGGGCATCAAGCAACCGCTCGGCCAGGCCGATGTCCACGATCATGGTGTCGGGCGGCAGATCGGCTGAGGTCGCGAGGGGGGGCAGGCCCTCGGCCCCCTCCAGCCGCAACCGCGTCGCCTCGGAGACGAGCCCGAGGCCGGCCGGTTCCAGGAACGCTTGCAGGCGGTCCGCTCCGGCCCCGACCTGATAGGTCTCGGCTTCCGCCGGAAGCGTCAGCGGCTCGATCCCGATCACCCGCAGTCCGCCGGTGCCCATACGGATGTCGCCCTCGAGGATCGGCGAGACATCCCAGCCCGCCCGACGCAGCGCCGCGAAATCCGCCAGGTCGATCCGCGCGCCGCCGGGGGCGGTCACGCTCGACAGGCGGTCGCCTGCCAGCACGGACGCCGCGCGGGCATAGCTCGTCTTCGCCTCCGCGTTCAGCGCCTGCACCCCCGACCAGAGCGCCGTGGCCACCATCAGCCCCACGAGCAGCGTCACCAGTTCGACCGGTTGCCGTCGCCAGTGGGACACAAGTGCTCCGAGAACCGCGAGCACCCTCACGCCAGCGTCCCACCGCGCAGATGGGCCCGCGCATCCAGCAGTCCGGCGAGCCGCTCCGAATGCGTGACCATCAGCAAGGCCGATCCGCTGTCGCGCACCAAGGCGAGCATCAGCGTCAGCACCGCATCCCCCGAGGCTTCGTCGAGATTGCCGGTGGGCTCGTCCGCCAGCAGAAGGGCCGGGCGCACCGCGAGCGCGCGCCCGATCGCCACGCGCTGTTGCTGGCCCCCCGACAGAGCCTCGGGGTAGCGTCCGAGAAGCTCCTCGAGCCCGAGGCGTTCGGCCAGTTCCGCCTGCCAGGCGGCATCGAACCTGCCCGCGATACGGGCCTGGAACGCGAGGTTAGCCCGCACGTCGAGGCTCGAAATCAGGTTGAACTGCTGGAACACTAGCCCGATCGTCTCGCGCCGCAACTGCGCCCGGCCTGCGTCGTCCAGACGGTCGACCCGGACGTTCCCTACCGAGATCTCGCCCGCGTCCACCGCATCGAGCCCCGCGATCAGATGCAGCAGCGTCGACTTGCCGCTGCCGGATTCGCCGGTCAGCGCCAGCGTGCGGCCCGCATCGAGGCTCAGCGACGCCTGCGACAACACCGGACGCTCGGCTGCAGGATAGGACTTCGACACGCAATTCACACGCAACATCACGGACCTGCCTTTTCGTTGCGCCGCGATCTAGCGCAAGACCGCACGCCGCACAGCCGTGGGCACCCTTGCGTGACCTCTCCGGCTGGCCGATAACCGGGCGATGCATTTCGAGCCCAGCCCCACGCATGACCTCCGCGCCGGGATCCGCGCCCTGGCTTACGCCGGAGAAGCGGACCTGGTGATGCGCCTGCTCGGCGAGATCCGGCTCGATGCTTCCGCCAGGGCCGCTGTGACCGCCCGGGCCGCGGCCCTCGTGACGGATGTGCGCGACCGCGCCTCGCCCTCGGTGATGGAAGCGTTTCTCGCCGAATACGGTCTCTCGACCGACGAGGGCGTCGGTCTGATGTGTCTCGCGGAGGCCCTGCTGCGCGTCCCGGATGCCGAGACCATCGACGATCTGATCGCCGACAAGATCGAGCCGTCGAACTGGGGAGCGCATCTCGGCAAGTCGTCCTCCAGCCTCGTCAATGCGGCCACATGGGGTCTGCTGCTCACAGGGCGCGTGCTCGACGACGATCCGGCCCGTCCGGTGGCGGCCCTGCGCGACGTGCTGCGCCGTCTTGGCGAGCCGGTGGTGCGCGGAGCCGTGGCCCAGGCAATGAAGCTCATGGGCCGCAACTTCGTACTCGGCGAGACGATCGGGGCCGCCATGGAGCGTGCGCGCCTTCTCGAGGCCAGGGGCTATACCTATTCCTACGACATGCTCGGCGAGGGCGCGCGCACCCATGCCGACGCGGAGCGGTACGCGGCCGCCTATGCCACGGCCATTGCCGCCATCGCCGCCCGTGCCACCGGCGACGTGCGCCGCAGTCCCGGCATCTCGGTTAAGCTCTCCGCACTCCATCCGCGCTACGAGTGGACGCACCGCGCCGAGGTCATGGAGACGCTGGTGCCCCGGGTGCTGACCCTCGCCCGAGCAGCCGCCCGCGCCAGGATCGGGTTCAACATCGACGCCGAGGAGGCCGATCGCCTCGATCTGTCCCTCGATGTCATCGAGGCCATGCTGGTCGATCCGGATCTCATAGGCTGGGACGGCTTCGGCATCGTCGTGCAGGCCTACGGCCGGCGCGCGGGTGCCGTGATCGACTGTATCCACACGCTCGCGTCCCGTCTCGACCGGCGGATCATGGTGCGTCTCGTCAAGGGGGCCTACTGGGATACCGAGATCAAGCAGGCCCAGGAACTCGGCCTGCCCGATTTCCCCGTCTTCACCCGCAAGCCCAACACCGACGTCAGCTATATCGCCTGCGCACGAAAACTACTCGACAGGCGCGACCGGATCTATCCGCAGTTCGCGACCCACAACGCCCATACAGTCGCCGCCGTCCTCGCCATGGCCGGCGACAGGACGGGCTTCGAATTCCAGCGCCTGCACGGCATGGGCGAGGCGCTCCACGAGATCATACATGCCCGCGACCAGGTCGGCTGCCGGATCTACGCGCCCGTCGGCGCGCACCGCGACCTCCTGGCCTATCTCGTGCGCCGTCTGCTGGAAAACGGGGCTAACTCGTCCTTCGTGAACCAGATCGTCGACACGTCCCTCGCGCCCGAGGATATCGCGGCCGATCCCATGGCCGAGGTGGAACGCCTCTGCGAGGCCCTCCCCAACCCCGATATCACCCCGCCCGCGGCCCTATTCGCTCCGCGCCGCAACGCCGCGGGCTGGAACCCCAACGAGCCCGCCTCCATCGCGGATCTCATCGCCGCCCGCGAGAACTGGCGCACCCACCGCTGGCAGGCCGGACCGACCCTGCAAGACCCGGACGCGGCACTCCCCCCGCAACCCGTTCTCAACCCGGCCGATCCGTCCGACACCGTCGGCGAGGTCCGCACGGCATCGCCCGCCCAGATCGCGGCAGCCCTCGCCGAAGCACATGCGGCCTTCCCGGCCTGGTCCGCGACGCCGCCCGCGACCCGGGCGGCAATCTTGCGCGACGCCGCCGACCTCTATGAGGCCAGCGCCGCCGAGCTGACCGCGCTTGCCACCCGCGAAGCCGGCAAGACCCTCGCCGACGCCATTGCCGAACTGCGCGAGGCGGTGGATTTTCTTCGCTATTACGCAACCGAGGCCGAAGCGGCGACCGGCACCGGCCGGGGGGTGATGATCGCCATCTCGCCTTGGAACTTCCCCCTCGCGATCTTCACGGGCCAAGTCGCGGCCTTTCTCGGCGCGGGAAACGCAGTCATCGCCAAACCCGCCGAACAGACCCCCCTCATTGCCGCCCGCGCCACCGCCCTCCTGCATGTGGCCGGCGTGCCGCACGGTGCCCTCGTGCTCCTGCCCGGCGACGGGCCTGGCGTCGGGGGCCCGCTGACGGCCGCACCTGACATCGCAGGCGTCTGCTTCACCGGCTCCACGGACGTGGCCCAGACCATCCACCGCACCATGGCCGACCGGGCCTCCCCGGAGGCCGTGCTCATCGCCGAGACGGGCGGGATCAATGCCATGATCGTCGACAGCACGGCCCTGACCGAACAGGTCGTGCGCGACGTCATCGCCTCCGCCTTTCAGTCGGCGGGCCAGCGCTGTTCCTCCCTGCGCATGCTCTATGTCCAGACGGAGGCGCGCCCCCGCGTCCTTGAGATGCTCCACGGCGCGCTGGAGGCGCTCACCCTGGGCAACCCCTGGGATCCCGCCACCGACATCGGCCCGCTGATCGACGCCGACGCCCTAAGCGACGTCTCGTCCTATGTCGCAGGAAACTCAGCGAAGGTCCTGAAATGTATCGATACCCCGTCGACCGGCTTTTTCGCCTCCCCCACCGTCCTCGCCGTTGATGGCATCATGGATCTTGACCGCGAAGTCTTCGGACCGGTCCTGCACGTGGCGTCCTTCAAGCCCCGCGATCTCGACCGGGTGATCGGCCACATCAACGCCCGCGGCTACGGCCTCACCTTTGGCCTGCACACCCGCATCGACGGCCGTGTGGAGCGCGTGACCTCGCGGATCCGTGCCGGCAACGTCTACGTCAACCGCAACCAGATCGGGGCCATCGTGGGCTCTCAGCCCTTCGGGGGAGAGGGTCTGTCCGGCACCGGCCCCAAGGCCGGCGGCGCGCACTATCTGCCCCGCCTCCAGCGCCGCCCGGAGGCTGCGGCTGAGGCCCATCCCTCCGGCCCGGTCCACGCCATCGCAAAACCCTTTACTCAGCCCGACGCCGGACTCTGGGCCGCCCGGCGCGACCGCATCGCGGCCCTGCGCGCGGCCGTGGGCGATCATCCCGCCCTCGATCCCTGCGCCCGCCACCTGCACGGACCGCTGGACCTCCCCGGGCCCACCGGCGAGAGCAACCGGCTCGGCTTTCATCCTCGCGGGCGGGTGCTGGTGCTCGGCGCGGGCGCACCGGACGTCCTCGCCCAGTCTCTCCAGGCGCTCGCAGCCGGCAATGCCGTGCTTGCCGTGGCGCCGGAGGCGAGCAGCGCGCTCGCCGCCCTCTCGGCCTTTCCGCTCCTGACCCTCGATGGTCGGATCGATCCCGCCGAACTCGAGACGCTGCCCGACCTCGCGCTCGTCGCGGCGCGCGGACCTCAGGACTGGCTCCGGACGCTCTGGCGCGCCCTGGCGGCGCGTCCCGGACCCATCGTCCCGCTGGAGACTGCCCTCCTCGCGCCCGAGCGCTATGTGATTGAACGGCACCTCTGCATCGACACCACCGCCGCGGGCGGCAACGCGAGCCTCCTCGCTGCGAGTACCTGACATGGAAAACCGCATCCCTCCGGCACCGCCCTACAAGCCCCTGCCGGTCTCGCTGCTCGTGCTCGTCTTCACGCTCGCCGCGATCGAGATCGTGCTGTCGATGGCGGACCGGGGCATCTTCTTCGAGCCCTCGCTGCGGCCTCGGATTTTCGTGGTGGGGGCGTTCTGGAACGAGCTTCTGCGCGGGACCACGCCGATCTTCGGGGTGCAACCCTGGACGATGTTCCTGACCCATGCCATTCTACACGGCGGATTTCTCCATATGGCGATGAACCTCGCCGTGCTCGCGGGTCTCGCGCGGTTCGCCTCGGATCGCTACGGGGCTCGCATGATCCTGCCCGTCTTCGTCGTCGGCGCGGTGGCAGGGGGGGCCGCCTTCGGGGCGCTCTCGGACAGCGCCATTCCGATGGTGGGGGCGTCCGGCGCGGTGTTCGCCTTTCTCGGAGTCTGGATCGTGGCGGATTGGGCCCGGCTGCGCAGTCGCGGGGCCCCGGTCCGCCCCATCGTCACGCGCGTCCTCACACTCGCGGCCCTCAACGTCGCCTTCTACTTCGCGCTCGCGGGCATGCTCGCCTGGGAGGCGCATCTGGGCGGCTTTCTCGCGGGTGTTGCCTGCGGGCTCTGGCTCGAGGGCCGGCGGACCGCCCGCGTCCTCGAACAGGCGCGCCAGCGCCGCATGAATAGCTGATCTAACACCCGTCCCGTCCGACAGTATTGTCAGGGGAACCCTCCTTCGTAGGCGCAGTTAGAGGCATGTTAACCTTTGTCGGACACAAAGATGACAGGCCAACCGCTCCCGTCGGGCGCGTCCGTCTCTATCAGGGAGGCTCGCCGTGCAGTGCATCTTCCGTCCCGTCTTTGCGTCTTTGTTCGCAGCGCTTGTGAGCTGCGGTGCGCCCTCGTCCGCCAGCGCCGGTGAGGGCACGACCCCGGCCCAGTCCGCGCGTGTCTCGTCGCAATCCGATCCTTGCGTTTTCTTCCGAAGCCAGGCCTACGGTCGCGGCCTGTCGCATTTCGCCACCGAGATGCTCTGGGCCTGCGAGGCCGTCGCCCGCCGGCGCGCGGCAGACATGACGCTCAGCGAACGCATGCTCGCGGTGGAACTGGCCCTCGCGCGCTACCATGCAGAGGTCGTCTCGGCGGGCCGGTCGTCCTCCGCGCCGAGCCGGGCGCGGGACATGGACATCGGGTATGTCACCACCAGCGAAGGGCTCAAGGCCCGGATAGCCGAAAGCACTGGGACGCTCGCGGCACTTGAGGCCATCCGCCTCGGGTTCTGACGCGGCTCATCCGCCCGGTTCGTCCCGGCCCGCACCCGCCGCTTCGCGCACCACGCCCGCCACATGGATCAACTGGTCAGCGAGCGGGTTGCGGCGCCGCCAGATCATCCCGATGGTGCGCGTCGGTCGCGGGTGCGCAAGGCGCGCGACGCAGACATCCGCCGACCGCGTCTCGATGCCCACGGCCATCTGCGGGATCAGGGTCACACCGATCCCGGCCCCCACCATCTGGACAAGCGTCGTCAGCGAACTGCCCTCCATCAGATCCCGCGGGACCTGCGAGGACAGCGTGCAATAGGACAATGCCTGATCGCGGAAGCAATGCCCCTCCTCGAGCAGCAAAAGCCGCATCTCGCGCAGGGCGGCCGGATTGGGGACGGGTCTCGCCGCGTCCTCGGCCGGACGCACCAGAACGAAGTCCTCGGTGAACAGCGGGTGTTCGTGCATCGACGGCTCCGAGGCCGGCAGGGCCACGATCGCCGTATCGAGCCGGCCTTCGATCAGATCCTCGACGAGGCTCCGGGTGACCGCCTCGCGCGGACGCACGTCGAGCCCGGCGAACCGGGCGGACAGGCTCTTCATCGCGGCCGGCAACAGATACGGGGCCACGGTGGGGATCACGCCGATCCGCAACCGACCCGCGAGCGGGCTGTAGGACGCGCGCGCCAGATCCCCAAGTTCGTCCACCGACCGCAGGATCCCGCCCACCCGCTCCGCCACAGCTTCCCCGAGGCTCGTCAGCCGGATCCTCCGCCCGCCGCGCTCCACGAGCGGTGCCCCGAGCAATTCCTCGAGCTGCTGGATCTGCAAGGACAGGGCCGGCTGGGAGATCGCACAGGCCTCTGCCGCACGCCCGAAATGGCCGTGCTGGGCCAGCGCCTCGAAATACCGAAGATGCCGCATGGATATCCCGATCATGAGCGTGGCATATCGCAACTATAAGAAAATGCAAATTCTGTTTATGGTTGACCTGTGTTAAGCACCTACCAGAATGAGCGGACCGCCAGCCCGCCGCAACGCTGGCCCCAGATTAAGATCAGGAGAGACGCAGATGGACGGCAACGACCTCGCGGCAACCGGCAAATGTCCCGTGATGCACGGAGCCAACACTACGACCGGCGTATCGGTCACGGGTTGGTGGCCGAACGCGCTCAATCTCGACATCCTCCACCAACATGACACCAAGACCAACCCGCTCCAGGGGTTTGACTACCGCACCGAGGTCCAGAAGCTGGACGTGCCCGCCCTCAAGGCCGATCTCACCGCGCTGATGACCGACAGCCAGGATTGGTGGCCCGCGGATTGGGGCCATTACGGCGGCCTCATGATCCGCATGGCCTGGCATGCCGCAGGCTCCTACCGGCTTGCGGACGGTCGCGGCGGCGGCGGTGCCGGCAGCCTGCGGTTCGCCCCGCTCAATTCCTGGCCCGACAATGCGAACCTCGACAAGGCCCGCCGTCTTCTGTGGCCGATCAAAAAGAAATACGGCAACAAGGTCAGTTGGGCCGATCTGATGCTGCTCGCCGGGAACGTCGCCTACGAATCCATGGGGCTCAAGACCTACGGCTTCGCATTCGGCCGCGAGGACATTTGGCATCCCGAAACGGACACCTACTGGGGTACCGAGACGACTTGGCTTGCACCGTCCGACAACCGCTACGGCGACCTCACCGACGCCTCGACCATGGAGAACCCGCTCGCGGCCGTGCAGATGGGTCTCGTATATGTCAATCCTCAAGGCGTGAACGGTCAGCCCGACCCGCTGCGCACCGCGCAGCACGTCCGCGAGACCTTTGCGCGTATGGCCATGAACGACGAGGAAACCGCAGCCCTGACCGCTGGCGGCCACACCGTCGGCAAGACCCACGGCAACGGCGACGCGGCCCGCCTCGGCCCGAGCCCCGAGGGGGCCGACATCTCCGAGCAGGGCTTCGGCTGGATGAACCACGTCACCCGCGCCGTCGGCCGCGATACCGTGACCTCCGGCCTCGAGGGCGCCTGGACCACCCATCCCACCACCTGGGACGACGGCTACTTCAAGCTCCTCTTCGGCTACGATTGGGAGCTTAGGAAATCCCCGGCCGGCGCCTGGCAGTACATGCCTGTGAACATCCGCCCCGAGGACATGCCCTTCGACGTCGAGGACCCCTCAATCCGCGTCATGCCCATCATGACCGACGCCGACATGGCCATGAAGATGGACCCGGTCTACAACGCCATCTGCATGCGCTTCACGAACGATCACGCCTATTTCAGCGAAACCTTCGCCCGGGCCTGGTTCAAGCTGACGCACCGCGACCTCGGCCCCAAGGCCCGCTACATCGGCCCCGAGGTTCCGGCCGAGGATCTGATCTGGCAGGATCCGGTGCCCGCGGGCCCCACCGGCTACGACGTGGTGGGTCTCAAGGCCCGGATCGCGGCCATCGGCCTCTCTACCGCCGACATGGTCGCCACCGCCTGGGACAGCGCGCGCACCTACCGCGGCTCGGACATGCGCGGCGGGGCCAACGGTGCCCGCATCCGCCTCGCCCCGCAAAAGGACTGGGAAGGCAACGAGCCCGCCCGCCTCTTGCGCGTCCTCGCGGCGCTGGAGCCGGTCGCAGCCGCGGTCGGGGCCAGCCTCGCGGACGCCATCGTGCTCGCCGGCAACCTCGGAATCGAGCAGGCTGCGCGCGCTGCGGGCCACGACGTGACCGTACCCTTCGCACCTGGACGGGGCGACGCCACCGCCGAGCAGACCGATGCCGCTTCCTTCGACGTGCTCGAACCCATCGCCGACGGCTATCGCAATTGGCTCAAGCGCGACTATGCGGTCAGCGCGGAGGAGCTGATGCTCGATCGCACCCAGCTGATGGGCCTCACCGCCCCCGAGATGACCGTGCTCGTGGGCGGCCTGCGGGTTGTTGGTGCAAACTACGCCGGCATCGCCCACGGCGTCTTCACAGACCGGGTCGGCGCACTCACCCCGGACTTCTTCGTCAACCTGACGGACATGTCCTACAAGTGGGTGCCGATGGGCGACAACCTCTACGAGATCCGCGACCGCAGGACGAACGCGGCGAAATGGACCGCCACCCGCGTCGATCTGGTCTTCGGTTCGAACTCGATCCTGCGCGCCTACGCCGAAGTCTATGCCCAGGACGACAGCGCAGGCAAATTCGTGCACGACTTCGTCGCGGCCTGGACCAAGGTGATGAACGCCGACCGCTTCGATCTCGTCTGACGCGGCAGTCTTGCGCGTGTCCAGGCTCCGGGCACGCGCAAACGTTGACCCCTCGGGGCCGCATCGATCACGCTAATTTCGATATGGTGCCCCAGGACGGACTCGAACCGCCGACCTACTATTTACGAAACAGTTGCTCTACCGGCTGAGCTACTGGGGCATGCGGCGTCCCATAGCAGCGCCGCCCCCCTCTGACAAGACGCGGCCCGACGCCCGCAAGCTCATCTTGCGAGAAACGCCTCCACCGCATCCCCGAAAGGTTTCGGTGCCTCCGCATGCAGCCAGTGCCCGGCCCCAGCCACCTGCTGGCGCCGCGCCTCGGGAAACCACGCCCGGATTAGCGGCAGATGCGTATCCCGCACGTAATCGGACGTAGCTCCACACAAAAACAGCGTCGGCCCCTTGAACGTGCCCGCCGGATCCGGAAACCCCATGATCTGCGGCATCTGGTCGGCGAGGGCCTCGAGGTTGAGCTTCCAGCGTGCCCCCTCCCGCTCCACCACGAGGCTCTGGAGAAAGAACGCCCGCAGGCCCGCCTCGGGCACGTCTTTCGCGAGCATTGCATCCGCATCGGACCGGCGCGTGACTGCCGCCAGATCCACCGCCTGCATCGCCCGCACATAACCCGCCTGGCTGTGATCATAGGCCACCGGCGCGATGTCGACGACGATCAGCCGCCGCACCAGGTCTGGCCGTAGCAGCGCCAGCATCATAGCGACCTTGCCGCCCATGGAATGCCCGAGCACGTCCGCTATTCTGCCGTTCTTCTCGATTACCGCCGCGAGATCGCCGGCCATCGCCCCATAAGACAGGTCCGCCGCACGCGGGCTGTCGCCGTGGTTGCGCAGGTCCACCGCCAGAACCTCCCGCTGCATCCTGAGCCGCTTCGCGATCACACCCCAATTCCTCGCAGAGCCGAACAGCCCGTGTGCGATCACGAGCGGCGGGGCGTCCGTCGGGGTTCCGTGTCGGATAACATTCAGGTCCATCGATCGCTCCTCTTGTGTACACAATGATCCCTGCGGAGCCCCGAGCCCAGGATCAAACGCACGCCGTCAACGCGCCAGCGCCGGCAGGTCGATCCCCCCGGCCACGACAATGGCTCCGTTCCCCACCAAACGCGTCGCCGCAGCCAGATCCGGCGCGAGGAACCGGTCCTCCGTCAGCGCCGGCACCTCGTCGCGCAACCGCGCGATTACCGCCCGCAGCGCGGAGCTGGTGCGCAGCGGCGCGCGAAACTCCACCCCCTGCGCCGCGCACAGCGCCTCGATCCCGAGGATGCGCTCGAGGTTCGCCACCATCGGCGCCAGCCTGCGCGCGCCGTGTGCGGCCATCGACACATGATCCTCCTGATTGGCGCTCGTCGGCGTCGAATCCGTCGAGCATGGGTTTGCCAGATGCTTGTTCTCGCTCATCAGCGCCGCTGTGGTCACCTCGGCGATCATGTAGCCCGAGTTCAGCCCCGGATTGGCCGTCAGAAACGGCGGCAGGTCGTGGCTCAGGGTAGGATCCACCATCAGCGCCACGCGCCGCTGCGCGATCGCCCCGATCTCCGCCACGGCGAGCGCGATGATATCGGCCGCAAACGCCACCGGCTCCGCATGGAAATTCCCGCCCGAGACGATGGCATCCTCCAGCACCAGCGGATTGTCCGTGGCCGCGTTCGCCTCGATCTTCAGCATAGCCCCCGCCTGCCGCAGCAGGTCCATAGCGGCCCCCGTCACCTGCGGCTGACAGCGGATGCAATATGGGTCCTGCACCCGCGCGTCCCCCTCGAGGTGACTTTCGCGGATCTCCGAGCCCGCCATCAGCGCCCGCATGGCAGCCGCCGCCTCGATCTGCCCGCGATGCCCGCGCAGCGCATGGATTTCTTCGCGCAGCGGCGCGGTCGAGCCCATGATGGCATCCGTCGACAGGCACGACGTCACTAGCGCCGTCTGCGCCGCCCGCCAGCCCGCAAACAGCCCCGCCAGCGCAAAGGCTGTCGAGAACTGCGTGCCATTGATAAGCGCCAGTCCCTCCTTCGCCACCAGCGAAACCGGCGCCAGCCCGGCGGCGGCCAGCGCCGCCGCCGCTGGCATCACCCGGCCG
Organism: Rhodobacterales bacterium; assembly: GCA_038209095.1. GTDB lineage: Bacteria > Pseudomonadota > Alphaproteobacteria > Rhodobacterales > Rhodobacteraceae > Amaricoccus. Next base: position 2,307 of record JBBQYB010000051.1, on the reverse strand, counting down.
CCTACCTCCGCCGCGCCTTCGCCGATCATCGCCGCCGCCATATGCGCAAGCGGCGCAAGATCGCCCGACGCCCCCACCGATCCCTGCACCGGCACGACGGGCATGACCCCGCGCGCCAGCATCTCCTCCAGCAGCGTCACTATCTCCCAGCGCACCCCGGAGGCGCCCCGCCCTAGCGACAACAGCTTCAGCGCCATCATCAGCCGCACGATGGGCACGGGCGTCGCATCCCCCACGCCCGCGCAATGCGACAGGATCAGATTGCGCTGCAACCGCGCCGTATCCTGTGCCGCGATCTTGACGCTCGCGAGCTTGCCGAACCCCGTGTTCACCCCGTAGACCGCTACATCCCCCGCGACCGCCTCGGCGATGCGCGCTGCCGCCGCTTCCACCGCCCCCCGCACGCCCGGATCCAGCACCACCGCCCCGTTCCCGCGCCAGATCGCCTCGAGCGTCGCGAGCCCCGTCTCCCCGGGCACCAACCGGACCGTTTCATGCGCCATCGCCGGTACCCCCAAGTGAACAACGCCCCACATCATCTGATGAAGCGATGGATCGTCTGCAGCCCATCAACGAAGCGCGTCACCCAACATCAGCTTGACCGTCAAGCGAATTCAACCCGAACTTGACATTCGAGGAAGGGGCACATCTGCCCGATGGGCGAACTTGGGTTCATTTTGCAATTTGCTGCTTTCGCTCACACGGAAATCCATCGATTATGCGGCGAGTTAGTCGTTATAATTATGCCCGCTTCACCAAAATCGTCGTTCAACTGCTTCGACGCTTCTCAAGGTCGATAGAGAGCCATCCGGTCGAGGTATATTTCCTTCCATCTGGCCGGGCGTTCGACCCGAAGTCATCTTGGCATCCTGACCACGAAAACCTGGAGATACCGACATGAGCACCACCGGCAAGCAGCTATTTACGACGCTCGAAAGCAACGGCACGCTCACCGTCGCGATCGAGGACGTGACCTTCCCCGATCCTGTCGGCAACAAGGTTCTTGTGAAAATGGAGGCGGCACCGATCAACCCGTCGGATCTCGCCATTCTTACCGGTGCGGCCGATCTCGAGAACGCCGAGTATTTGCCCGGCAAATACGTCGCCACCATGCCCGAGCCGTTCAATGCGGGATCCAGCGCGCGACACGGGCTGAAACTTCGCGCCGGCAATGAAGGTGCCGGTACCGTCGTGGCGACCGGTGACGGCGACGCGGCCAAGGCGCTCATGGGGCAGCGGGTCGCTTGCGTGCCGGGCAACGCCTACAGCCAGTAATGTATCGCCGATGCCGCCATGTGCCTGCCGCTAGGCGATCACTCTGCCGAGGACGGTGCGAGCGGTTTCGTCAATCCCATGACCGCATTGGGGTTCGCTGAAAATGCAAAAATGGACCGGCAGAACGCGATCCTGCATACGGTCGGGGCATCCAATTTGGGCCAGATGCTGACCCGCATCTGCAAAGAAGACGGTATCGGGCTGGTCAATCTTGTGCGCAAAGCGGATCAGGTCGATTTGCTCGAAAAGCTTGGCTCGACGCATGTCATCAATTCGTCGGATGACGATTTCATGAACCACCTCCAGTCCGCCATCGACGACACCAACGCCTTCTACGGGTTTGATCCGATCGGCGGGGGGAAATCGGTGGACAATGTTTTCAGGGCCATGGAGCAGGTCGCGGTTGACAAGATGGCCGAATATTCGCGCTACGGTTCCAACCAGCAGAAGCGCATGTTCATCTATGGGCGTCTGGACACTGGTCCGACAATCCTCTCGCCCAGTTATGGCTTTGGCTGGACCCTCTCGGGCTGGCTCCTGTTCCCTTTCATCCAATCGGTCGGACCAGAAGTCGTGGGACGGATGCGCAAACGTGTGCTCGACAACCTGACGACGACCTTCGCGAGCCACTACAAAAAACGAGTCGATCTTGAAGAGATGCTGACGAAAGAAGCCGTGACCGACTATCGCAAGATGAAGACAGGCGAAAAATACCTCGTTATGCCTTGGAAATAAGGGACCCTGGCAAAATTGCGAGGCCGGCTGGACTGCCCCCATCGAGTGGTCCGATTGAATTGTTAGTGCATGGTCGGCCTCTGGTCCATTGGGATGAAGCTTTTCGGAGCCGGTGGCCGGTATCCGAGGGCGCTGTGCGGCCTGACGGTATTGTAGTGTCGGCGCCACTGCTCGATCAGGATCTGGGCCTCGCGGAGCGAGAAGAAGATCTCACCGTTGAGGAGCTCGTCGCGGAACCGGGAGTTGAAACTCTCGCAACAGCCGTTTTCCCAGGGTGATCCTGGCTCGATGAAGGCT
>JBBQYB010000050.1:0-19891 GCA_038209095.1 Rhodobacterales bacterium | reverse complement strand
GGCTGTGGATGCGGTCGTCGTTGAGGGCGAAGCCCGCGAGGACGACGTCGAGGCCGAGGATCTCCTTGCACTCGCCATTGACCGGGATCGAGCCGCCGCCGCCGAGGAAGGCGGCGTTCTTGCCCCAGTCGTCGCTGAGCGCCTGGCGGGTCTGCTGGAAGGCGGGACCGGCGGTGTCGAAAGCTACGGCGCGGCCGGAGCCGTGCTCCTGGAATTCGACGCGGCAATCGGCGGGAACGCGGGCCTTGACGAAGTCGCGGAAGGCCGCGCGGACCTTGTGCGGGTCCTGGTCGAAGACGAGGCGGAAGGAGATCTTGGCGGAGGCCATGGCGGGGATCACGGTCTTGAAGCCGGCACCCTGATAGCCGCCGCCCATGCCGTTCACCTCGGCCGTGGGGCGCGACCAGGTCTGCTCCAGCACGGAGCAGCCCTTTTCGCCGGCAGGCACGGAGAGGCCGATCTCGCCGAGGAAATCCGCTTCGGAGAAGTCGAGCCTGGCCCAGCTGTCGCGCAGCGCTTCGGGCAGTTCGGGCACGCCGTCGTAGAAGCCGGGGATGGTGACGCGGCCCTGATCGTCATGCAGATCCGCGAGAATGCGGGCGAGCACGTGGTTGGGGTTGGCGGCCGCCGAGCCGTAGAAGCCGGAATGCAGGTCGCGGTCGGCGGCGTGGATGGTGATCTCCTCGCCGCAGAGGCCGCGCAGGGTGGTGGTGATGGCGGGGGTCGCCTTGTCCCACATGCCGGTGTCGCAGACGAGCGCGATGTCGGCGGAAAGCTCGGCCTTGTTGGCCTTGAGGAAGGGCGGCAGGTTGACGCCGCCGGATTCCTCCTCGCCCTCCAGAAGGACGGTGACGGAAATGGGCAGCTTGCCGGTCACGGCCTTCCAGGCGCGGCAAGCCTCGACGAAGGTCATCAACTGGCCCTTGTCGTCGGAGGCGCCGCGGGCCTGGATTTCCCTGGAGCCGTCGTCACGGGTCTCGATGGAGGGCTCGAACGGGTCGTGGTGCCACAGGTCCAGCGGATCGACAGGCTGCACGTCGTAGTGGCCGTAGAAGAGGGCGGAGGGCGCGCCGTCCTGTTTCAGGTGGCCCACCACGATGGGATGGCCGGGGGTGTCGCGCACGGATGCGTCGAACCCGATGGCAGCGAGGTCCTTCGAGTGCCATTTGGCGCAGGCCCGGCAGTCGGCGGCGTAGGCGGGATCGGTCGAGATCGACTTGATGCGCAAGGTCTCGAACAATCGCGCCAGCGCATTGTCGAAATCCTTGTCGATATGGGCGAGCACCTTGTCGAGGTCAGTCAGAAGATCGAGATCGGACATGGCAAGTCTCCGTTAGGTTCAGGGCTCAGGCGGGACCGAGCGGCAGGCCGAGGGCAAACCAGACCACGAGAAGCAGCGTCCAGGTCACGAGAAGAACGGCCGTGTAGGGCAGCATGAGCGCCACGAGGGTGCCGATGCCGGCGTTCTTGTCGTAGCGGTTGGCGAAGCCCACCATGACCGCGAGGTAGACGTTAAGTGGCGTGATGACGTTCATCGGGCTGTCGCCGACGCGGTAGGCGGCGAGCACGAGGTCCGGATCGCCGCCCAGCCGCATGAAGAGCGGCACGAAGACCGGCGCGAGGATCGCCCATTTCGCGAGCGCGCCCGTCAGGATGATGTCGATGATCGCCACGACCGTGACGAACATGATGATGTAGCCGATGCCGCCGATAGGCACGTTCTGGAGGAAGTCCGCGAGGTTGACCGCGAGCACGGTGGCGAGATTGGTGAAGTTGAAGAAGGCGATGAAGTTCGCGATCACGAACAAGAGGAAGATCATGCCGGCGAGGTTCGACCAGGTCTTGACGATCAGCCCGATGGCCGCAGTGACGTTGGCGATGGTGCCCGCCCCCTTGCCGTAGGCGAAGCCCACGACGACGAAGAGGAGGCTGATGAGGATGATGAGGCCCGACATGAAGGGCGAGCCCGCCATGATGCCGCCGGTTTCCTGATTGCGCAGGATGCCGAAGGGGAGGGGCGGCGCGGTGAGGAGGGCGAGCACGACGACGAAGCCGAGAAGCGCGCGGCCCGCATATTTCAGGCCCTGCTGCTCGCTGCCGGAGAGGCCCTCGGTCGCCTCGACGGGGACGCCGCCGGTGTAAGGCCCGAGGCGGGGCTCGACGACCTTCTCGGTCAGGATCGTGCAGATGATGCCCATGAGGATCGACGAGACGATCATGAAGAAGAGGTTGCCCACGACGCTGATCTGGGCGGAGGGATCGACCGCGCGGATGGCGTCGTTGGTGACCTCCACCAGAAGCGCATCGGTGGGGGTGACGAAGACGTCGACAAGGAACACGGCGGCGACCCCGGAGAAGCCGGCGGCGAGGCCCGCGAGGGGATGGCGGCCCATCGAGTGGAAGGCGGCGGCGGCCAGCGGCACCAGCACGAGATAGCCGGCGTCGGCTGCGATGGAGGAGAGGACGCCGACCATGACGATCATGAAGGTGAAGATCGAGCGGGGGGCGACGGCGACAAGCTTGCGCACGAGGGTGGCGATGAGGCCGGACTCCTCGCGAGGCCCATACCGATCATGGCGACGAGGATGACCCCCACGCCGGTGAAGCCGAGGAAGTTCGCGACCGGCGAGGTGAGCATGAAGCGGATGCCGTCGGCGGACAGAAGGCTGCGCACCGTCGAGGTCTGTTCGACGATGTCGCCCAAGGCCTCGTCGTAGCCGTCATAGGTGACGGTGGTGCCGAGCAAGCCGAAGATCACCGAAAGGACGATGACGATGCCGATCAGAATGAAGAAGATGATGGCGGGATGCGGGACCATGTTGCCCACGCGTTCCACGGTGCCGAGAAAGCCACCCTGAGCGGTGCCTTTTGGCGAAGCTGCCAAGCCGTCCTCCCCCCTCGATTTCGGACCGCGCCTTCGTTGGGGCGGTTGCACGCCGTCTGTTTTACTTGCCGGACGTTGCCGGTGGGAGACGGCCATATTCGATAACTGTGATACGGTCCGGCCTGCGCTTCAAGTCCTAAACCTTACCATTCGCTCGCACAAGCGGGCCCGGTCGTCGCAGGCGACACCGTTGAGCATGCGGAAGATCGGGGGTGCGAGGGATCAGCCGACGCGGCCCTCCAGGGCACGGTCGTAGAGATCGAAGGCGTCGGATTCGTTGAGCTGGCGTGGATTGCCATTGGCGGTGGGGTCGACGATGGCCATGGCGGCCATTTCCGGGAAGCGCGCGCGGTCCACGCCTATCTTGTCGAGCGTGTGGGGGATGCCAAGGTCACGGCGCAGGCGCAGGACGAAGTCGAGAAAGCCCGGGAAGCCGCCCTCTATGCCGAGCCAGCCTGCGAGCCGGTCCATCTTGTCCCAGATGGTCTCGCGGTTGAAGTCGAGCACGTAGGGCATGAAAACCGCATTGGTCAGGCCGTGATGCGTGCCATAGAGCGCGCCGACCGGGTGCGAGAGGGCGTGGATGGCGCCGAGGCCCTTCTGGAAGGCGGTGGCGCCCATGGCGGCGGCGGAAAGCATGTTGGCGCGGGCCTCGATGTCGGTGCCGTCGCGGTAGGCCGCGAGCAGGTTTTTCTGGACGAGGCGGATGCCCTCGACGGCGATGCCCTCGGCCATCGGGTGGTAGGAGGGGGCGCAGTAGGCCTCGAGGCAGTGCGCCAGCGCGTCCATGCCGGTGCCGGCGGTGAGGTTGGGGGGCAGGCCCACGGTGAGTTCCGGATCGCAGATGACCTGGGCGGGCATCATTCGGGGGTGGAAAATCACCTTCTTCGTGTGGGTGGCGATGTTGGTGATGACGCCGGCGCGGCCGACCTCCGAGCCGGTGCCGGCGGTGGTGGGGACCGCGACGATGGGGGCGATGCCTGAGGGGTCGGCGCGGGTCCACCAGTCGCCCACGTCCTCGAAATCCCACATGGGGCGGGTCTGGCCCATCATGAAGGCCACGACCTTGCCACAATCGAGCGCGGAGCCGCCGCCGAAGGCCACCACGCCGTCATGGCCGCCGTCGCGCATGACCTTGAGGCCGGCGGCGACGTTGTCCTCGGTGGGGTTGGGCTGTACCTCCGAGAAGACGGCGACGTCGAGGCCGGCGCTCCTGATGGCGTCGAGGGCCTGGGCGGCGATCGGCAGGGGGGCGACGCCGGGGTCGGTCACGAAAAGCGGGCGCTGCATGTCGGCGGCCTTGCAGGCCTCGCCCAGTTCGCTGATGCGCCCGGCCCCGAAGCGGATCGCGGTGGGGAAGTTCCAGTTGGCTGTGAAGGCCATGATGTCAGAGCTTTCTGAGGTGATAGGATTTCGGCCGGGTCAGCGACATATAGCCCAGGTGCGACAGGGCAGCCCCGCGCCCCGTTTCCTTGCAACCGGTCCAGCAGAGGGCGGGGTCGAGATAGTCCGCGCGGTTCATGAAGACGGTGCCGGTCTCGAGGCGTGCGCCGATGTCCGTTGCCGCATCGGTGTCCTCGGTCCAGACGGAGGCGGTGAGGCCGTAGCGGCAGTCGTTCATCAGGGCGATGGCCTGTTCGTCGTCACGGACGGGCATGATGCCAACGACGGGGCCGAAGCTCTCCTCGGTCATGACGCGCATGGAATGGTCGACGCCCGTCAGGATCTGGGGCGCGAGATAGGCGGTGTCGCCGGTGTCGGCGGTGAAGCGGGCGGGGTCGATGAGGGGGGTGGCGCCGGCAGCGATGGCCTCGGCGGTCTGGGCGCGCACGGTGTCAGCGAAGCGCCTGTGCGCCATGGGGCCGAGGGTGGTGGCCTCGTCGCGCGGATCGCCGAGGGTGAGGTCGGAGACCCAAGCGACGGCCTTTTCTACGAAGGTGTCGACAAGGCTCTCGTGGACGTAGATCCGCTCGATGCCGCAGCAGCACTGACCTGCATTGAACATTGCGCCGTCCATGAGCACGTCGACCGCCGTGTCGATGTTGGCGTCGGCGCGGACGTAGCCAGGGTCCTTGCCGCCGAGCTCCAGCCCCGTGCCGACGAAGGTGCCGGCGGCGGCCCGCTCAACGGCGCGGCCGCCCTCGACCGAGCCGGTGAAGTTGATGAAGTCGAATTCGCGGGCCGCAATGAGGGCGGAGGCGGTGTCGTGGGTTAGAAAGACATTGGTGAAAAGGCCCTCGGGCAGATGTCCGAAGGCCTGGGCGAGGCGCTCGCCGGCCAGCAGCGTCTGGGAGGCGTGCTTGAGCACCACGGCGTTGCCGGCGATCAAAGCGGGCACGATGGTGTTGATCGCGGTGAGGAAGGGGTAGTTCCAGGGGGCGATGACGAAGACGAGGCCGAGGGGTTCGCGGGCGATCTGGCGGCGGAAGCGGTCACTGTCCTCTATCACCTCCGGGGCGAGGGATCTGGCGGCGATGGAGGCCATGTAGTCGGTGCGTTCCTTCACGCCGCCCATCTCGCCGCCGTAGCGCACGGGGCGGCCCATCTGCCACGCAAGTTCGGTCACGATGTCGGCGTTGAGCCGTTCGAGCCGGGCGATGCCCTCATGGACGAGGGCGATGCGGTCCTCGAGGGGGGTGTGGGCCCAGGCGCGCTGGGCGGTGCGGGCGGTTTGCAGGCGGGTGCTGACGCTAGCAGCGCTCTCGGCGGGGCGGGTGGCGTAGACAGCCCCGTCGATGGGGGAGATGCAGGTGATGTCGGTCATGGATCTGGCCCTTTCGGGGGGCTGCGTGCGGGGTCTTGGGGCCTCGGTGCGGGTCAGGCGCGCTCGAAGCCGCGGGCGATTTCCCAGTCGGTGACGCGGCGGTCGTGTTCGGATTGCTCCCAGGCGGCGGCGTGCACGTAATGGTCGACGACGTCGTCCCCGAAGGCCGCGCGCAGCATGGCGGAGGCGTTGAGCGCCACCGTGGCGTCGCGCAGGGTCCTTGGGATCTCGCGGGCCTGGGAGGCGGCATAGGCATCGCCGCGGAACTCGGGCTCGAGGTCCAGTTCGCGCTCGATGCCGTCGATGCCGGCGGCGAGTTGAGCAGCATAAGCGAGGTGGGGCGTGAGATCCGCGCCGCCGACGCGGCATTCCATGCGGATGCCCTTGGAGCCCGCGCCGCAGAGGCGGTAGCCGGCGGTGCGGTTGTCCAAGGACCAGATGGCGCGGGTGGGGGCGAAGGTGCCCGCCTGGAACCGCTTGTAGCTGTTGATGTAGGGGGCAAGAAAATAGGTCATGTCGCTGGCATGGGACAGCAGGCCGGCGACGTAGTGGCGCATCAGCTTCGACATGCCGTGCGGGCCGTCGGGGTCGAAGAAGGCCGAGCTGCCGTCGAGCGTCCAGAGCGACTGGTGGATGTGGCTGGAGGAGCCGGCGGCGCGGTCGTCGAACTTGGCCATGAACGTGAGGGCGCGCCCCCGGGACCAGGCGATCTCCTTGGCGGCGTTCTTGGTGATCGCGTGCCCGTCGGCGGCGGCGAGCGCGTCGGTGTAGTGGACGTTGATCTCCTCCTGGCCGGCGCTGGCCTCGCCCTTGGAGCATTCGACCTCGATGCCGGCGGCGTTGAGGCCGGTGCGCAGGGCGCGCATGATGTCCTCTTCCTTGGTGGTCTGGAAGATATGGTAATCCTCGTTGTAGGTGCCGAGGGTCGCCATATTGCGAAACCCCTGGGCGTGCACCTCCTCGTAGGATTGCCGGAAGATGAAGAATTCGAGCTCGGCCGCCATCATGGGCTGGAGGCCCATGGCGTGGAGGCGGGCGATCTGGGCCTTGAGCAGGGCGCGGGGCGAATGGGGGACGGGGGCATGGTGGTGGTCCTCCGCGTCGCATAGGACGAGCGCGGTGCCGGGAAGCCAAGGCACGCGGCGCAGGGTGGCGAGGTCCGGCCGCATGGTCAGATCGCCGTAGCCGTTGGCCCAGCTGGAGGCTTTGTAGCCTGGGACGGTCTCCATCTCGAGGTCGGTGGCGAGCAGATAGTCGCAGCCGTGGGTCTCGAACGCCTTGGACTTGAGGAAGAATTCCGCCTGGAAGCGCTTTCCGATCAGCCTTCCCTGCATGTCGACAATCGCGACCAGAACCGTATCGATGGAGGCGTCGGCAACCGCTTCTCCAAGCGCCTCCATCGTGAGGAAGCCCTGCATCTTGTCCGTCTCCTTGCCCGCCCGGCGGCGACGCTAGCCAGCGGTGCGGGCGGGCGCAAGGGCGAACGGCAGCGCCCGTATCAGAGGCAGACGCCGTCGATGAGCACGCCGCCCGAGCCGCCGTCGTCGCAGGGACGTTGGGGGGCCATCGCCCGCGGCACGGAGGTTTGGGTGGATTGAAGGCCCACGGGACCTTGGGGCGTGCCCGCGCAGCCGAAGAGGATTCCGGTCGCGAGACCGAGGGCCACGAGGCGGAAAAGGACGGAAAGCAGCTGGGGAGATACAGTCATGCACTCAACCTGGCCGAGAGGGGGCGGCAAGATCAAGCCAAATCGGCGGATTTTCGCGCGTCAGACGATTGCCTCGACGCCGAGGACCATGAGCGCCGCCATGAATACGGTGACGAGGATCGAGATCACGCCGACACCGAGGCCGATGAGCAGGACGCGGCCGTCGCGCTCGACCATGCCGAGCCCGGTGATGACGAGGGAGGTGGCGGGAATGAACCCGCTGAGTGGCAAGGGCAAGAACAGCGCGAAGGTGGTGATGCACTGGAAGGCCCCGACGAGGCGTTCGTTGCGCGGCGAGAACAGATGGTCGAGGCGCGGCTGGAGCATGCGCTCGACGGGGCGGATCACCGGCCCCATGCGCAGGACGAGCCGTTGCCAGGCGCGGCGGTTGACCTTGCGTACGCTGATGTAGGCGGGCAGGCGGATCTGGGGGTAGCCAAGCGCCATCTGGCCCAGCACCCAGAACAGCGGGATGGAGGTGATGAGACCGCCCGCGGGGATGGGCAGCATGCTCAGGATCGCGAAGAACAGGAGCAGCCAGCCGAAGGAGCGGTCGCCGAGCTTGTTGACCACCTCGGCGACGGTGACGGTGTCCGCATCGCGCCATTCGCCGGCCACGATGAACAAGCGGCGAAAGAGCCGCTTACGGACGGGCGTCGTGGGTTGGGGCTCGGCGGACAGGATTGAGGTCTCCGAACGGGGCAGCACCCCCACACATGCAGTTACATAATACGCCTGTGCGGAAATTGCGACGCCCGGCTTGGATAACGGTGCCCGACTGTTGCGCGCGCGCCGCCGTCAGTTCGAGGGAGCCCCGAACATCACGGACGGCAGCCAGAGCACGATCTGCGGGAACTCGAAGACGAGAAGAACCGCTATGAGCTGGCAGACGACGAACGGGAGCACGCCCTTGTAGATGTCGAAGGTGGTGACCTCCGGTGGGGCGACGCCCTTGAGGTAGAAGAGCGAGAACCCGACGGGCGGCGTCAGGAACGACGTCTGGAGCATGACCGCAAAGAGCACGACGAACCAGTAGAGATCGAAGCCGAGCGCCACCACGACAGGGGCTACGAGCGGCAAGATGATGAGCGAGATCTCGAGCCAGTCGAGGAAGAACCCGGCGACGAACCCGATCAGCAGGATGCAGACGATCACGCCGTTGGGCCCGAAGGGGATAGCCTTGAGCGCCGTGGCGATGAGTTCGTCCCCGCCGAGCTGACGCAGGGTGACAGCGAAGATCGTGGCCCCGAGGAAGATGCCGAAGATGAAGGCCGTAGTGAGCGACGTCTTGAAGCAGACATCGCGCAGCACCTTGAAGGTCAGGCGGCGGTTAGCGGCGGCAAGCAGGATCGAGCCGAAAGCACCGAGGCCGGACGCCTCGGTCGGGGTGGCGATTCCGAAGAAGATCGAGCCGAGCACGAGAAAGATCAGGGCGAGCGGCGGCACCACGGCGAGGAGGGTGTCGAAGACGAGGCGGCTGGTGATGGGAGGCAGATCGGTGGGGGCCGGGGCCAATTTAGGGAAGAAGAAGGCGGTCCCGAGTATGTAGACGATATAGATCAAGCCGAGCATGACGCCGGGGATCAGCGCGCCAAAGTAGAGGTTGCCCACAGACAGTGAGAGCTGGTCGGCCATGATGATGAGCATGATCGAGGGAGGAATGAGGATGCCGAGCGTGCCCGAGGATGCGATGACGCCAGAGGCGAGGCCCTTGCTGTAGCCCTGCTGGAGCATGATCGGCATGGAGAGGACCGCGAGCAGGACGACCGAGGCGCCGACGATGCCGGTGGAGGCCGCGAGCAGGATGCCGATCAGCACGACGGCGAGGGCGAGGCCGCCGCGGTAGCGCCCGAAGAGCTGGACGAAGTTGACCATGAGCTTCTCGGTGACGCCCGAACGCTCGAGCATGAGGCCCATGAAGACGAACATGGGCAAGGCCACGAGGATCCAGTTGGTCATCAGGGCGTAGATGCGCTGGATGAAGATGGCGTGGAGCTTGGAGAAGCTGGTCAGGAAGAAGGTGTCCCAGCCGAGGTATTCGTAGCCGAGCACCGCGATGGTGGAGAAGATGATCGAGACGCCCGCGAGGATCCACGCGATGGGAAACCCGGTGAACAGGAGGGCGATGAAGCTGACCATCATGGCGATGACGAGGTAGTCGTAGAGGGGCATGATGTCGGCTTTCCTGACCGGACGGGCACCGGGACGATGGGGTCAACCAGCCGGACCGGCCGGGCGAAGAAAGGTCGGTGCCGGGATCAGGACGCGCGGGGTCTGGGCACGCCGAAGAGAAACGCGCAGACCCGCAGGAACCGCGAGAGCACCGCGAGGGCGAGATACGCGAAGGCCAGGATGATCACGGATTTGATCGCCCAGCGGTAGGGCAGCCCACCCGGGGCCGCGGAGACCTCGTTCAGCGCGTAGGAGCGCGTCACGAACGGGATGGCATTGGTGAAGATGATCCAGACGAAGGGGGCGATCAGGACGATGATCCCGAGAAACTCGATCCATGCGCGGCGGCGCGGCGACCAATGCTCGGCCAGCGCATCGACGCGGACATGGCCGTCATGGCTGACCGCATACCCGAGCCCGAAGAGGATGCCGATGGCGTAGAGGTGCCACTGCGCCTCCTCGAGGGCGATGTAGTTCGTGCCGAGCAGATAGCGCATCAGCACGTTGCCGACGATGAGCAGGATCAGGGCGATCCAGATCCAGTTCAGCACGGCACCGAAGCCGCGGACCGCGCTGTCGAGGCCGTTTGAGACGGTGGTCTGCGGAAAGTCGAGCGCATGGCCGCGGCTCGATTTCGCTTCGATGTCGTCGAGATTGAGATCGACCTTGAAGTCGGGCATGGGGCTGCTCCGGCGACGGGTTGCGGAGAGGATCCACCGCAACACCCGAAGGCGGCGCGGCGGATCCGGTCAGGTCAGCGCCCGGTCACTGAACGTCGTAGACGTTCTCGCGCATCCAGTTGCGCGGCAGGTAGCCCTTTTCTTTCCAGGGAGCGAGTTCCTCCTGGAATTCCATCATGGAGGCATAGACCTTGCCGAACATCTCGTTCTCGGCGGAGCGGCGTTCCATGACCTTTTTCGTGGTCTCGTAGAAGCCCTTAAGCATCTCGTCGGAGTATTCCTGGACCTGGACGCCCTGCTCTTCGAAGCGCTTGAGCACGGCCCCCTGGAGCGCCTCGGCCTTGGCGATGGCCATGGCGTTGCCGGCCATGCAGGCCATCTCGATGGTGGCGCGGGTCTGGTCCTCGAGACCGTTCCAGACGTCGAGGTTCACGTAGAGGAACTGGTTGGTGGACGGCTGGTGCCAGCCTGGGAGGTAGTAGTTCTTGGCAACCTGGAAGAAGCCGAGTTGCTCGTCGACGGTGGGCAGGGAGAATTCGGTCGCGTCGAGCACGCCGGTCTCGAGCGCCTGGTAGAGCTCGCCCCCGGGCAGCATGGTCACGGACATGCCGTATTCGGACATGATCTCGCCGCCGACGCCGGCTGCGCGGAACTTGAGACCGGACAGATCCCCGGGCGTGTTGATCGGGTTCTTGAACCATCCGGCGGCCTCGGGCGAGATGGTGCCGCAGGGGATCGGGATGACGTTGAAGGGGGCAAAGGTCTCATTCAGCAGCTCACGTCCGCCGTGAAAGTTCATCCAGGCGAGGAAATCAGTGGATTCAAGACCGAAGGGCGTGGCACCGAAGAGGGCCGCGGCCGGGACCTGGCCGATCTCGTAGCCCATCCAGGAATAGCCCGCGTCGATGGCACCGGTCGAGACGTTCTCGAAGATGGAGAGGGCCGGCACGACGGCGCCCGGCTCGGCGACCTGGAGGTCGATGTTGCCGCCCGAGACGAGACGCAACTGGTCCGCGACGTAGGGCATGGTGTCGCCCAGCGCGGTCAGGGTGGAGGCGAAGGACATCGGCACCTGCCAGCGCACGCGCTCCTGTGCGGAGAGGGGAGCCGCAATCAGCAGGATCGCGGCGGCGGTCGTCAGATATTTCACATGTCTGGACATCAAAGGCTCCCTATCGTTTTTTCGTAATTGCCCCGGAGGAGTATTGGCCAGAGCGCTGCGAGTCAACGATTTTGGCCGGAATGGGGGCTTTCCCTGCCGGGAGGGTGAATTTTCGGAGCGCAGGGTCAGGCGGACATGCGGCGCGAGAGCCGCAGTTCAGCCAGGGCTCGCGCGGTCCCAGGTCGGGTGAAACCGGTGAGCGGGAGAGAGGGTGAAGATCTCGCAGGCAGTCTCGGTCACACCCACGGAATGCTCGAACTGCGCCGAGAGGGAGCGGTCCCGCGTGACGGCGGTCCAGTCGTCCTCCAGCACCCGGGTCTCGGGACGGCCGAGGTTGATCATGGGCTCGATGGTGAAGAACATGCCGGGCTCCAGCAGCGGACCCGTTCCGGGTCGTCCGTAATGCAGCACGTTTGGTGCCGCGTGGAAGACCCGCCCGAGGCCGTGGCCGCAGAAATCCCGCACGACGGAACAGCGGTGGGATTCCGCGAAGCGCTGGATCGCGGCCCCGATGTCGCCGAAGGTGTTGCCGGGGCGGACCTGGGCGATGCCCTCCATCAGGCTGTCGTGGGTGATGTCGATCAGGCGCTCGGCCTTGCGGCCGGGGGTGCCTGCGACGTACATCCGGCTGGTGTCGCCGAACCAGCCATCGACGATCACGGTGACGTCGATGTTGAGGATGTCGCCGTCCTTGAGCCGCTTGTCGGAGGGGATGCCATGGCAGACGACGTGATTGACCGAGATGCAGGTGGCGTGGCGGTAGCCCTTGTAGCCGATCGTGGCCGAGACCGCGCCCTTGGCCTCGATCAGGTTCTGCACGGTCCGGTCGAGTTCGTCGGTGGAGACACCCGGCAGGACATTGGGTGCGATCTCGTCGAGGATCTCGGCGGCCACGCGGCCAGCCGCGTGCATGCCGGCGAAATCGGCGGGATCGTGTATCCTGATGCCGTCCCTGTTCAGACGGCCCGGTGCCAGACCTTCCACCCCGTGCTCCTCCGCCGCGACCCCCATCGTTTACCGGCGCGGGACGGGGGATGCAATTCACGAAGGCCGTGGTGGCCGGAAGGGCACGGGCGGTCCGAGGGAGATGCCGGCGGGCGACAGGCGGGCGCGGTGGGCCAAGGCCGTGACACCTGCGGCCGCGGCGGCGGTGAAGGCCCTAGCGTAGGTCGGGTCGATGTCGGTTGCGAGCCGCAGTGCCGCGCAATCGTCGCGCTGGATGACATAGAGCATGAAGGCCCGATGTCCGGACGCGGCGACTTCCGCGAGGTCCGCGAGATGGCGCGCGCCGCGCACCGTCACGCAATCCGGGAATTCCGCCCAATCGCCCTCCCGGCGCAGGTGCACGTTCTTGACTTCGACATAGGCGTCGGGAAGGCCCGGCTCGGTTGCCAGGAAATCGATGCGGCTGCGCGCGCCGCACGGGACTTCGGCGCGGATCGTGCCGTAGGCGGCGACGGCCGGGACGGCGCGGGCGCGCAGGGCCTCGCCGACAATACGGTTCGGGACGGAGGTGTCGATGCCGGCGAAACGGCCTCCGGGGAGTTCCACCAGTCGCCAGCCGAACGCGAGCTTGCGGCGAGGATCGTCGTTGGGCTCGATCCAGACCGGCAGGCCGGGTGCGTTCAGGCCGAGCATGGCACCGGTATTGGCGCAATGCGCCGTCACCTCGCGGCCATCATCGAGCCTGACATCGGCGAGAAATCGTTTATATCGGCGCAGCAGCACGCCACGCAGCAGGGGGCGCGCGAATTCCATGCGAGGACCCTGCTCCGCCTGCTGGCCAAGGACAAGCGACCATGCCGAACCCCACCGCTGCGATGCTGACCATCGGGGACGAGATCCTGTCCGGGCGCACGCAGGACACAAACATGCCGTATCTCGCGCAGCTACTGGCGAGCCGGGGGATCGATCTGCGCGAGACGCGGGTCGTGCCCGACGCGGCGGAGGAGATTGTGTCGGCGGTCAACGCCCTTCGGGCGCGCTACGATCACGTGTTCACCTCGGGCGGGATTGGGCCGACCCATGACGACATCACCGCGGATTGCGTCGCTGCGGCCTTCGGCGTCGGTATCGACGTCCGCGAGGATGCGCGCGCCATCCTGGCCACGAACTATGCCGATCCGGAAAAGGACCTGAACCCGGCACGGCTGCGCATGGCGCGGGTGCCGGACGGTGCCACCCTGATCGACAATCCCGTCTCGAAGGCCCCGGGGTTCACCATCGGCAACGTCCATGTTATGGCGGGCGTGCCCGCAGTCTTTCAGGCCATGGTTACCGGGCTGATCCCGAAGCTCTTGGGGGGAAAGCCGCTCTTGAGCGCCACCCGCCGTGTTCTCCAGCCGGAGGGCGTTCTGGCCGGACCGCTGCGCGTGTTGGCGGAGGCGCACCCGGCGGTCGGGATCGGGTGCTATCCGTTCAACCTCGACGGCGCGTTCGGAGCGAATTTGGTCTTGCGCGCGCAAAGCGCCGAGGCGCTGGCCATGGCCGCGACGGCACTCGATGCGATGCTGGCGGAGGTGGAGACGGCAGGGGACTGAAACGGTTGCACTCTGCGCGCGGCGCTTGCGTCAGGGTTGTCGCGTGGCGATAGTGCGTTGAGGCGCGTTAGGTTTTCTCAAGGCGCTCCTGCGTTCCAATTCCGCCAAGAGGTTCCCTGCGCGCGATGGCCGGCATCGATCTCGTCAATACCGCGATCTTCGTGGCAGCGTGCCTCGTTGTCCTGGGGATTTTTTCCAGTCTAATCGCGACGCGGTTCGGAGCGCCGTTGCTGCTGGTCTTTCTCGTGGTGGGCATGCTCGCCGGACAGGATGGGCCGGGCGGCATCGAGTTCGACAATTACCGCGTGACCTACATGGTGGGATCGGTCGCCCTGGCGGTCATCCTGTTCGACGGGGGATTGCGCACGCGTCTGTCGGTGTTTCGCGGCGTGCTGGCACCGTCGATGATCCTCGCGACCTTCGGCGTGCTGATCACGGCCTCGGTGGCGGGCCTCGCGGCCTCGCTCGTCCTCGACCTCGAGCCGCTGGAAGCGATGCTGCTCGGGTCCATCATCGCGTCGACGGATGCGGCGGCGGTGTTCTTTTTGCTGCGCACCGGTGGATTGCGACTACAGAGCCGCGTCGGCTCGACCCTCGAGATCGAGAGCGGCACGAACGATCCGATCGCGGTCTTTTTGGTGATCGCCCTGACGGAAGTGATCCTCGCCGGAGCCCAGACGCCCGCGCTCGATCTCGCGATCCAGCTCGGCCAGCAGGCAGGTATCGGCGCGATCATGGGGGTGATGGGAGGCTTCGGGCTGGTGACGGTGCTCAATACCGTCGCGATGCCGGGCGGGTTGCATCCGCTGTTCACTGTGGCGGGTGCCATCCTGATTTATGCGATCACGTCGCTTCTGGGAGGGAGCGGCCTGCTCGCCGTCTATCTCGCAGGGCTCGTCATGGCGAACCGCCCGACGCGGGCCTATCCGTCGATCGTGGGGTTTCACGACGCGATGACCTGGCTGTGCCAGATCGTGATGTTTCTCGTGCTGGGCCTCTTGGTGACGCCGACGACCTTGTGGAACTATGCGCTCGAGGGCGTCTTCGTCACGCTTGCGCTGACGTTCGTCGCGCGCCCCCTGGCCGTCTGGCTGTGCCTGTCCCCTTTCGGATTTAGCGCGCGCGAGAAGACGTTCATCTCATGGGTCGGCCTGCGGGGTGCCGTGTCGATTTTTCTTGCGGCGATTCCGACGCTGGCGCTGGTCCCGAATTCGCAGGCGTTCTTCAACATCGCGTTTTTCGTCGTCCTGCTGTCACTGTTGGCCCAGGGATCGACGCTGACCGGTGCGGCACGTTGGCTGGGCGTGGCTTTGCGTCAGACCGTACCGAACACGAGCCGCGTGGAGATCGATATCCCAGGCCAGACCGAACAGGAAATCGCAGGCTACCCGGTCACGCCGGATTCGCTGATCCTCGGGCTGTCGCGACCTCCGCCGTTCGCACGACTGCTTATGGTCGTGCGCATGGGGCATATCATCGACGCAGTCGAAGCGGGGCATCTGGTGGCAGGGGATTACGTTTATTTCCTGGTGCCGCGGGAGAGGCTGGCTCGCCTCGACAGCCTGTTTCGCGAAAGCCCGAACGTGGCCCGCCGGTTGGCGTTGCAATTCGGCGAGCTGCCGATCCGGGGAGAGACCCCTATAGGCGACGTCGCCGAATTCTATGGACTGGATTTCGGAAATAACGATCCGGCCGAAAACGTGGCGACCTGGGCCATGCGGCAACTCGACGACAGACCGGTCCTCGACGCAGTCCTCCCCATCGGTGGGGCGCGTATGGTCGTGCGGCGATTGGAAAGCGGTCAGGTTGCGAGTATGGGGTTGCAACTCGAGGAGATGTTGCAGCTCGATCCCGACGAAGCCTTGCTCCGGCGTCTGGAAGAGGACGAGAAGGACACGTCCGTCGGGTTGCGCCACTGGCTCATGCGGATCCCGGCAGGGTCGCGCAAACGAAGGTCGAAATGATGGAGGGACGAATGTGCTGCGACCGGGCCTGCGCGAGAAATTGGACCGGATGGAATCGAGGGAGTGACAATCTCCCGTCGTCACGTCCGACGACCAAGCTATGTGACCCTCATTGGATTAGGTTTGATATCTCTGGATGGACCCGGCGGCGGAGATCTTGATCCTCGGAATAGACAAAGGCGTGCCGGTTCTCGATTATTGAAGTGTGTGATCAAAAGATATGAATAGCAAAATAATTGCCCGTGTTGCGTGGCGAGACCTTCGCGGCGGACTGTCAGCATTCCGAATTTTCATAGCGTGTCTCGCCTTGGGAGTAATGGCCATAGCGGTCGTAGGCTCCGTGCGTTCCGCGATCCAAGCCGGTCTGAATCGTGAGGCCGCCTCGCTCCTCGGCGGCGACGCGTCCCTGGAGTTTACCTATCGGTTCGCAGACGAAATCGAGCGAGCGTGGATGGCAGAGAACGCAACGGCAGTCTCCGAAGTCGTGGATTTTCGCTCGATGGTCTCGGTAGCAGGCAACGGGTCAGAGGGGGAGCGTGCCCTCGTGCAAGTCAAGGCCATCGACGACCTTTACCCTTTGTACGGCATGGTGGGTCTGACCGGCGTTGGCAGCCTCGCTGAGGCGCTTGCAAGGCGCGACGGAGTGCCGGGCATGATAGCGCATCGCGTCTTGGTTGAACGATTGCAAATCAGCCTTGGAGAAACCCTGAGCCTAGGAACGCAGAATTTTGTGCTGACCGCTGTTCTGGACAGCGAGCCCGACGGTGTTGGCTCCGGATTTTCCTTCGGGCCAAGGGTCATTGTCGCCTCCCGCGATCTAGCGGACAGCGGTCTGCTTTTGGAGGGATCCCTCTTCGAAACCGAATATCGGCTCAAGCTGCCTCAGGAGGCCGATCTCGCGGCTCTCGAGGACGAGGCCAACGAGCGGTTTCTCGACACTGGCATGCGCTGGCGCGATAGCCGGAACGGGACTCCGCAGATCAGTCAGTTCGTGGATCGCCTCAGTGCGTTCTTCATCCTTTTGGGTCTCGCGGGCCTGGCCGTGGGAGGGGTGGGCGTCTCTGCTGCCGTGCGCTCCTATCTGGACGGCAAGACAGAAACGATTGCCACGCTTAAGACGCTCGGCGCAGGCGGATCGACTGTGTTCGGCATTTATTTAGCTCAGGTGGGGCTTCTATCATCAATAGGAATTTTGATCGGCGTGATACTCGGAGCCTCCCTCCCAGTCATGTTTTCGCCGCTCATTGCCGATCGATTTCCTGTTCCGGTAGACTTCGGATTTTATTGGCGTCCTCTGGCAGAGGCGACGTTCTATGGACTTATGTCTGCCTTGATCTTCACGCTTTGGCCACTGGCGCGATCCCGCGAGTTGCGGGCGGCGAGCCTATATCGTGACCTTGCCGGTCATGAGAAGCGTTTGCCTCAGAGACGCTACATCATCCTGATTTTGGTCCTGGTCTGTTTCCTTATAGCAACTGCCACTCTCCTGTCCGGAACGCCGACCATTGCACTGTCGATCATTGGCGGAATGTGTATGATACTCGCGATCTTGTTTTGTATGGCGATGCTGGCTAGAGCAGCAGCGCGCTCTCTTTCTCGCCAGTCTGTGGCCCGGGGAAGACCTTCCCTCCGTCTCGCCCTCGGTGCAGTAGGCGGTCCGTCGGCCGAGACGGCACAGGTCATCATGTCATTGGGATTGAGCCTGAGTGTCCTCGCCGCAGTGGGTCAGATTGACTGGAACCTTCGGAACATAATCACTGCCGATCTGCCCCAACGCGCACCATCCTACTTCTTCGTCGATATTCAAGACAGACAACTTGAGGAATTCACAACGCTTGCTAGCGGAGAAACGGGCGTGTCCGACATCCAGACCGCGCCGATGCTTCGCGGAATAATTACCCGAATAAACGGGCTGCCAGCACAGGAGGTCGTGGGTGACCACTGGGCGCTCAGAGGCGACCGGGGGATCACATATGCGAGCAGCCAGCCTGCCGGAGCGACCCTGACTGCCGGCACTTGGTGGCCCGATGATTATTCCGGTCCGCCACTCCTGAGCTTCGCGGCTGAAGAGGGTGAAGAACTCGGCCTACAACTCGGTGACGAAATAACGATGAATATCTTGGGACGTGACTTGACCGCCGAGATCGCCAACTTCCGCGAAGTGGAATTCGAGGACATGGGCATCAACTTCCTAATGGTCGTGAATGCAGATGCCCTCGCCGGTGCGCCTCACACGCACATCGCAACGGTTTATTCGTCCGAAGCCGCCGAGGCCCCCCTCCTCCGCAAAATCTCCGGACAGCTTCCGAACGTCACAGGGGTAGGCGTTCGTGAAGCAATCGATCAATTTTCGAACTCGCTGGCGGGTCTGACTGAGGCCACGCGGTGGGCTGCCGCGGCAACGCTACTGACCGGGATTGTCGTTCTGATCGGCGCTGCCGCTGCCGGAGAACGTCGCCGGCTGTTCGAGGCTGCCGTGCTCAAGGCGATCGGCGTCACGCGACGGCGCATTCTTGCGTCGTTTGCGCTCCGGTCGGCGATCATCGGTCTTACGGCCGGTCTGATCGCGGTGGGAGCGGGTGCCTTGGGAGGGTGGTCGGTGACGACGTTCGTCATGGACTACCCCTACACATTCGAACCCGTATCCGCGACGCTTATTGTCGTCGGCGGGGCTTCGATCAGCGTCATCGCGGGCCTTGCGTTCGCCTACCGCTCCCTGTCCATGAGCCCTGCTTTTGTGCTGCGATCACGAGAATAATGGAGTGAAAAGGCTGACCAAAGATTGTGCCATAGGAGCGTCGTTCTTATGCTTCCGCGACACTCATGGTGCTTGAATTTCAACGGGTGATCCACAATATGTGAGACCATGGCGATGAGGCTCATGTACGGGCGTCATCTGGCACGGAGGGAAGTGATGGCAGACTACAATACGCTAGGTCGGACTGGCTCAAGCGCTGGCAACGCTCAGATTGATACCGGCCTTCGGTCTCATATGAATAAAGTCTACGGCACCATGTCCGTGGGCATGATCATTACTGCATTGGCAGCCTGGGCAGTCTCGGGTCTCGCGGTGTCTTCTGTCCCGACCGAATACATGCTGTCCGAAGGGCAATATCTTACCGCATTCGGGGCCGCAATATACGCTTCCCCGCTGAAGTGGGTGGTCATGTTCGCGCCGCTCGTCTTCGTCTTCGGTATCAGCGCCGGGATCAACCGGATGTCAGCCGGTACGGCTCAGACGCTGTTCTATGCTTTCGCTGCCGTTATGGGCGTTTCGATCAGTTCGATCTTCCTGCTGTTTACCGGAGCGTCGATCGTGCAGATCTTTTTTGCGACGTCCGTTGCATTCGCCGGTCTGAGCCTTTGGGGCTACACCACCCACAAGGATCTTTCGGGCTGGGGTACGTTCCTGATCATGGGCGTGATCGGCCTCATCATCGCCTCGATCATTAACATCTTCCTCGCGTCGCCCGCCATAATGTTCGCTGTCTCGGCGATCGGTGTGCTGATCTTTGCAGCTCTGACGGCTTATGACACCCAGAACATCAAGAACACGTACCTGCAGATGCGCGCCGCAGAAGGCGAGGATTACGTCGGACGTGCTGCGATCCTCGGGGCTCTGAGCCTGTACCTCAATTTCATCAACATGTTTATGATGTTGCTGAGCCTGTTCGGAAACCGGCAGTAAGATTTTCAGTCAGGTCGGAATGTTAGTCACCGTCGGCTCGCCTAAATATTGACGAGCCGATTTTTTTGTCGGTTGCTGAACCGAGTGGCTTGACCGGGACGGATGAGTCCGGTTGGGGGTTCCCATTGAGTGCCGCGCGTGCGATTCTGTGGCATGCGCACAGGACTGTCCATCACTCTTGTTGAGGTTGACCGCCAGCGGCTCGAAGCCCTCGTCTCTGACCGGAACACGCCGCAGAAACATGCCTGGCGCGCCCGGATCGTGCTGCTCAGCGCCGACGGCGTCGGTACGAAGGCCGTCATGGCGGCGACGGGCACGTCGAAGACGAC
>JBBQYB010000049.1:0-20336 GCA_038209095.1 Rhodobacterales bacterium | reverse complement strand
CGAAGACGACGCTGGGGCCGATGACGACGTCGCGGCCGATCCAGGTATCGATGGCGAACCAGACGGTGGCGGGGTCGGTGAGGGTGGCGCCGTTGTCGAGGGCGGCCGCCCGAGCGCGAGCCTGGAAGGCGGCCTCGGCTGCGGCGAGATCGGCGCGAGAGTTCACGCCGAGGGTCTCGGCCTCGGGGCAGGTGAGGACGGCGGCGGAGAAGCCGCGGGCGCGGGCGAGGGCAATGACGTCGGTGAGGTAGAACTCGCCCTTGGCGTTGTCGTTCGTCACCTCCGCCAGCAGGGAGAACAGCGTGGCGCGGTCGGCGACGATGACGCCGGAATTGCAGAGGCGGATGGCCCGTTGGGCGGCCGTCGCCTCCCTTTCCTCAACGATGGCGGTGAGCGCGCCGGTTTCCCCTAGGACGAGACGGCCGTAGCCGTTCGGGTCGGCGGCCTCGAAGCCGAGTACGACGACACCGGCACCCGCCGCGCGGGCGTCGAGCATGGCCGCGAGCGTCTCGGGGCGGATCAGCGGGGTGTCGCCGTAGAGCACGATCACGTCGCCGTCGAACTCCGCGAGGGCCGCCTCGGCCTGGCGCACGGCATGGGCCGTTCCGTGTCGCTCGGACTGATGGGCGATCTCGACCGGGGCGAGGTCGGCGGCGGCGGCTGCGACGTCCTCGGAACCGTGGCCCGTCACGACGACGATGCGCGCGGGCTCGAGGGCCGTGGCGGTCGCGAGCACATGGGCGAGCAGGGGCGCGCCCGCGAGCGGGTGCAGGACCTTGGGACGGTCGGAGTTCATCCGGGTGCCCTGGCCTGCGGCGAGAACGATGACGGCTGCGGGCATTGGAACTCCGGGAACTGGCGCGGTGAGGGGGCTTCTAGCAGCAGCATCCCGTGGCCGAAAGCCGCTGCGGGATCAGAAAAGGTTTCGGATCATTGCGGTGGCGGGACCGAGCGCCTAGGGACGGGAATGGGGAGGCGTTGGGCATGCG
Source organism: Rhodobacterales bacterium (assembly GCA_038209095.1). Lineage (GTDB taxonomy): Bacteria > Pseudomonadota > Alphaproteobacteria > Rhodobacterales > Rhodobacteraceae > Amaricoccus. Next base: position 19,347 of record JBBQYB010000049.1, on the reverse strand, counting down.
GGTAGCGATCTTCGATCTGGACGGGACGCTGGCGGATACGTCGGCCGATCTGCTCGCGGCGGCGAATGCAGCGCTAGCGGAGGCGGGGTTCGCGGCACCCCTGACGGTGGCCTGCGACCGCGCCGTGGCCTTCGCCGGAGGGCGCGCGATGCTGCGCGAGGGGCTGCGGCGGGGGGGAGCCCCGGTGGACGAGGCGGTGGTGGACGCGGCCTATCCGCGGCTGCTCGTGCATTACGGCGCGCATATTGACCGGGAGACGCGGGTCTATCCCGGCGCGGAGGCAGCCCTTGACAGGCTGATCGCGGAGGGCTGGGCGCTGGGGGTCTGCACGAACAAGCCGGAGGGGCTGGCCGAGACGCTGCTCGGGCGGCTGGGGCTGCGCAAGCACTTCGGGCCGGTGCTCGGGGCGGACAGCCGGGCGTGGCGCAAGCCCGATCCGCGGCATCTGTGGGAGACGATCGCGCTCGCGGGGGGCGTGCCCGGGCGGGCCGTGCTGGTGGGCGACACGGTGACGGACCGGGAGACGGCGCGGGCGGCGGGTGTGCCCTGCGTGCTGGTCGGGTTCGGCCCGGACGAGCAAGCGGTGGCAGCCCTGGAGCCCGAGGCGCTGCTCGATCATTATGACGATCTCGGGGCGGTGCTGCGACGGCTGGTGCCCTAGTCGCTCACGGATATGTCATCGCACCTGGTGGCGCGGCCGGACGGGGGCCCCACGTTTGTCGCAAAGGGAGGGCTCGATATGCTGCGACTTGCGTGTTTTCTCGTGATGCTGGGGGGGGCCGCCGCGGCCCAGGAGGAGGTCGATCTGGAACTGGTCCTGCTCGCCGATGCCTCGGGATCGATCGACGACACCGAGATCGTGCTTCAGCGCCAGGGCTATGCCACTGCGATGGCCGATCCGCAGGTGCTTTGGGCGATCGAGAACGGCGGGGCGACGGGCCGGATCGCGGTGACATATGTGGAATGGGCCAGCGCCAACATCCAGGACGTAGTGGTGGACTGGATGGTGATAGAGGACGCGCTCACGGCGGCGGAATTCGGGCGCAAGCTGAAGGACGCGCCCCGGCGTACGTTCGGGACGAACGCCATCGGATCGGCGCTGTTGCGCGGGCTCGACCTGATCGAGACGAACGATTTCGAGGGGTACCGCAAGGTGATCGATCTGTCCGCCGACAGCGCCTGGAACCCGCAGGGCCCGCCGATCTCGGCGGCGCGCGAACTGGTGGTCGCGGCGGGTGTCACGATCAACGGGCTCGCGGTTCTGTGCCGAGACGCGGCCTGTTCGGGGCGCCCGCGCGGCGGCGATCTGGAGGCGGAGTTCGAGCGCCAGATGATCGGCGGGTTCGGGGCGTTCGTCGTGACGGCTGAGGACGGTCCGTCATTCATGATGGCGGTGCGGCGCAAGCTGATCCTGGAGATCGCCGATCTGGGCGGCGATCGCGCAGGGGTGGTTCATCGCATGCAATGACCGCCCGATCGGAGGATCTACCTTGGCCCTGGTTCAAAAGTTGCCGAAAAATAGCCAGTAGCATCGGCTTGAGCTAGTTTCTGCAAGTTTTTTAGGCAAAAATAATTCACAGGCTGGAATTTGAGCGTTTGATCTTGACGCTACCTCCGGGGACGCGGCCACCGTTGCGTGAGCGCGAGCGTGGGCCAGTAAGAGGCAACGCGCGCGGGCGTGCCGATGAACCACGGAGGACTGCGTTGATGACCGGACTGAAGAGACTTCTTGTTGGAACGGGACTTGCCGGATTGCTGGCGGCGACACCGCTCGCGGCGCAGGACGAGACGATCAAGGTCGGCGTGCTGCATTCGCTGTCGGGCACGATGGCGATTTCCGAGACGACCCTCAAGGACGTGATGCTGATGCTGATTGAGGAGCAGAACGCCAAGGGCGGGCTGCTCGGACGGCAGCTCGAGGCGGTGGTCGTCGATCCGGCCTCCGACTGGCCGATGTTCGCGGAACTGGCGCGGGAACTCGTCGCGGGCCAGGGCGCGGACGTGGTCTTCGGCTGCTGGACCAGCGTCAGCCGCAAGTCTGTCCTGCCGGTCTTCGAGGAATTGAACTCCATCCTGTTCTATCCGGTCCAGTACGAGGGCCAGGAGAGCCAGCGCAACGTGTTCTACACCGGGGCCGCACCCAACCAGCAGGCAATCCCGGCGGTGGATTACCTGATGAACGAAGAAGGCGTCGAGCGCTGGTACCTCGCGGGGACGGATTACGTCTATCCGCGCACCACGAACCAGATCCTCGAGGCCTATCTGATCTCGAAGGGCGTCGCCCCCGAGGACATCATCATCAACTATACGCCTTTCGGGCATTCCGACTGGCAGACGATCGTGAGCGAGATCAGCGCTTTTGGATCTACCGGCCGGAAAGCGGCCGTGGTCTCGACCATAAACGGTGACGCCAACGTGCCGTTCTACATCGAACTCGGCAACCAGGGCATCTCGGCCGAGAACATCCCCGTGGTGGCGTTCTCGGTCGGCGAGGAGGAACTGGCCGGGCTCGATACCGCCCCGCTGGTCGGGCATCTGGCGGCCTGGAACTATTTCATGTCGGTGGACACGCCCGAGAACGACGCGTTCATCGAAACCTGGCAAGCCTTCACCGGCAATCCGGAGCGCGTGTCAAACGACCCGATGGAGGCGCATTACATCGGCTTCAACATGTGGGTGAAGGCGGTCGAGGCCGCGGGCACGACGGATCCGGATGCGGTGATCGATGCAATGATCGGGGTCGCCGTGCCGAACCTGACCGGCGGGCTGAGCAGCATGGGCTCGAACCATCACATCACCAAGCCCGTAATGATCGGCGAGATCCAGGAAGACGGGCAGTTCGACGTGGTTTGGGAGACCTCGGGCCTGATCCTCGGGGACGAATGGTCCGATTATCTGCCGGAATCCGCGGATCTGATCGCCAACTGGCGCGCGCCGATGGCCTGCGGGAACTATAACGTGGCGACCGGCCAGTGCGGCGGTGCCACGAACTGATCCGGTGAACCGCTTCGGGCCCGGTGCCGCCTTGCACCGGGCTCGTCATGATGGACCGTCGCCATGCGTTTGATCCTCACGTCTTTGATCTGGCTGTGTCTGTCCGTGAGCGGCGCGTTCGCGCAGAGCCTCGAGGAGCTGGCGGCGCGCCTCGCCGATGGCAGCTTTTCCGACCGGGCAGCCGTGGTGGACGAAATCGCGCGCACCGGGGACGACCGGGCCGTGCGTCTGCTGGAGATACTCGCCGAAGGGGATCTGCACGTGCGCGACGCCGACGGCCTGGTGTTGGAGGTGACGGGGCGGCGCAACGCCGAAGTCGGGTTCGATGCGTTCACCGGAGCCGAGCTCGGGCCGGTCGCCGCGCGCTCGACCACCTCGATCCGGGTCAACAACAGCCTGCGCCGGTCGATCCGGGCGGCCATCGGCGCGATGACCCTGCGCCACCCGAACCCCGAGCGCCGCAAGGCCGCGGCGGATGCGGCGTTCCGGGCCGCGGATCCCGAACAGACCGAGGTCTTGCGCGAGGTTCTGGCCGAGGAGACCGACGCGGGCGTTGCGCGCACGCTGTCCCAAGCGCTGGCTGTGTCGGTGCTTGCCTCGGATGCGCCGCTCGACGAGCGGGTGGCGGCCATCGACACGGTGGCGGGCAGTCCGTCGCGCGAGGCGCTCGGCGCGCTGACGCCGCTCATCACGTCGGAGGAGCCGGAGATCGCGGCGGCGGCTGCGGCGGCCGTCGAGGTGATCGAGAACCGCCAGGCGCTCTGGGGAGTGGCGCAGAACGTCTGGTTCGGGCTGAGCCTCGGGTCGGTGCTGCTCCTTGCGGCGGTGGGGCTCGCGATCACCTTCGGGGTAATGGGCGTCATCAACATGGCGCATGGCGAGTTGATCATGATCGGCGCCTACACGACCTTCGTAGTGCAGGAGATCATCCGCACAAGTTTCCCGGGGGCGTTCGACTGGTCGCTGCTGATCGCGGCCCCGCTCGCGTTCCTGGTGGCCGGGCTGGTGGGCGTGGGGATCGAGCGGGGCATCGTGCGGCACCTCTACGGCCGGCCGCTCGAGACGCTGCTCGCGACCTGGGGGGTCAGCCTGATCCTGCAACAGGCTGTGCGCACGGCCTTCGGGCCCACGAACCGCGAGGTGGGCAACCCGTCGTGGATGTCGGGGGCGTTCCAGCTCGGCGAGATGACCATCACCTGGAACCGGTTCTACATCATCCTTTTCGCGCTGGTTGTCTTCGCGGGTCTGCTGGTGCTGCTGCGCTACACCGCGCTCGGGTTGCAGATGCGGGCGGTGACGCAGAACCGCGCCATGGCGGCCGAGATGGGTATCCGGACCGGCCGGGTGGATGCGCTGACCTTCGGGCTCGGGGCGGGGATCGCGGGGCTCGCAGGCGTGGCGCTGAGCCAGATCGACAACGTCTCGCCCAATCTCGGGCAGAACTACATCATCGACAGTTTCCTCGTGGTGGTCTTCGGCGGGGCGGGCAATCTGTGGGGGGCGTTCGCGGCGGCGTTTTCGCTCGGGGTGCTCAACAAGTTCCTCGAGCCCTGGGCGGGGGCGGTTCTGGCGAAGATCCTGATCCTCGTGCTCATCATCCTGTTTATCCAGAAGCGGCCGCGCGGGTTGTTCCCGCAGCAGGGCCGCGCCGTGGACGCCTGAGCCGTGGCGCGCCTCATCGACCGGCGGATGGGGATCTTTCTTGCGGGGCTATTCGTGGTCACGGTTCTCGTGCCGGTGGGCAACCTGATGCTGTCGCCGGGCGATGCGGGGCACGTGCCCAGCCACATCGTGGCGCTGCTCGGCAAGTATCTGTGCTATGCGCTGCTGGCGGTGTCGCTCGATCTGGTGTGGGGCTATGCCGGGATCCTGTCGCTCGGGCACGGCGCGTTCTTTGCGCTGGGCGGCTATGCGATGGGCATGCACATGATGCGCGAGATCGGGGCGCGCGGGGTCTATGCGAACCCGGATCTGCCGGATTTCATGGTGTTTCTGGGATACACCGAGTTGCCGTGGTTCTGGTACGGCTTCGACATGTTCTGGTTCTCGGCGCTCATGGCGCTGGCGGTGCCGGGGCTTCTCGCGTTCGTCTTCGGCTGGTTTGCGTTTCGCAGCCGGGTGACGGGGGTCTATCTCTCGATCATCACGCAGGCGCTCACCTATGCGCTGATGCTCGCGTTCTTTCGCAACGAGATGGGGTTCGGCGGCAACAACGGGCTCACGGATTTTCGCGACGTGCTGGGGTTCTCGCTGTCGGCGGACACGACGCGGCTGGCGCTCTTCGTGCTGACGGCGCTGGCGCTGGCGGGGGGGCTGTTGCTCGCGCGGGCAATCACGATCTCAAAGTTCGGCAAGGTTCTCGTGGGGGTGCGGGATGCGGAGAGCCGGACGCGGTTCCTCGGGTACCGGGTGGAGTACTACAAGCTGTTCGTCTTCACGGTCTCGGCGATGATGGCGGGGGTGGCCGGCGCGCTCTACGTGCCGCAGGTGGGGATCATCAATCCGGGCGAGTTCTCGCCGGCCAATTCCATCGTGATTGTGATCTGGGTGGCGCTGGGCGGGCGGGGCACACTGGTGGGGGCGGCCCTGGGCGCGCTGATCGTGGCGGCGGTGGAGAGCTGGCTGACATCCGCCTTGCCGGAGGCCTGGATCTTCGTGCTCGGGGCGCTGTTCGTGTTCGTGACGCTCTTCATGCCGAAGGGCGTGCTGGGGGTGATCGAGGGGCTGGCGGCCCGGCGCGGGCGGGTCGAGGGATCGGGCAAACCCGTGCCCGAGCCTGCGGAATAGGGGCGGGCATGAAGGAGACGCAGCTCTACCTCAACGATGTGCACCGCAGCTTCGACGGGTACAAGGCCATCGACGGGCTGTCGCTGGCGATCGCGCGGGGCGAACTCAGGGCGGTGGTCGGGCCGAACGGGGCGGGCAAGACGACGATGCTCGACATCATCACCGGCAAGACGCGGCCCGATTCCGGCGAGGTGGTGTACGACGGGACCGTGGATCTGACGCGCACGGACGAGGCGTCGTCCGCGCGCCTCGGGATTGGGCGCAAGTTCCAGAAGCCGACGGTTTTCGAGACGCATACGGTAGAGGACAACCTGATGCTGTCGCTCGCGGGCGCGCGAGGCGTGCTATCGACGATGTTTCACCGCACGAGCCGGGCGCAGGCCGCGCGGATGGACGAGTTGCTGGAGACCGTGCGCCTGACGGAGGCGCGGCGTCGCCTCGCGGGGGATCTGAGCCACGGGCAGAAACAATGGCTGGAGATCGGGATGCTGTTGGCGCAGGAGCCGCAGCTCCTCCTGGTGGACGAGCCGGCCGCGGGCATGACCGACGCAGAGACGATGCGCACCGCGGAGTTGCTGCGCGCCGTCGCGGGCGAGCGGTCGGTCGTGGTAATAGAGCACGACATGGACTTCGTGCGCGCGCTCGATTGCAAGGTCACGGTGCTGCATCGCGGGGCGGTGCTCGCCGAGGGGTCGCTCGATCACGTCTCGGCCAATCCCGAGGTGATCGAGGTCTATCTGGGGCGGTGACATGCTGAGCATGGAGAACGTCGATCTGGTTTACGGGGCGTCGCAGGCGTTGCGCGACGTGTCGATGACGGCGGAGCCCGGAAAGGTCACCTGTGTGCTGGGGCGCAACGGGGTCGGCAAGACGTCGCTGCTCCGGGCGATCTCCGGACGGCAGGGGATAAGTGCCGGTCGCGTAATGTGGAACGGGCGGGACATCGGCGGTCTGCGCTCGGATGCGCGGGCGCGTCTGGGGGTGGCGACGGTGCCGCAGGGGCGGGAGATCTTTCCCCTGCTGACGGTGCGCGAGAACCTCGAAACCGGGTTTTCGCTGTTGCCGCGCGGCGAGCGGAAGGTCCCCGACGCGGTCTTCGAGTTGTTCCCGGTGCTGTCGGAGATGATGGGACGCAGGGGTGGGGATCTGTCAGGCGGGCAACAACAGCAACTCGCCATCGGCCGGGCCATGGTGATGCGCCCGCAGCTTTTGTTGCTGGACGAGCCGACCGAAGGGATCCAGCCCTCCATCATCAAGGATATCGGCCGCGCGATTCGGTATCTGCGCGACCAGGGCCGGATGGCGATCGTGCTGGTGGAGCAATATTTCGACTTCGCCTGCGAGCTTGCCGATCATTATGCGGTGATGGACCGCGGTCGCGTCGTGCTCGCGGGAGCCGCGGCGGAGGTCGACGAGGCCGACGTGCGCGGCTGGATGACTGTTTGAGCTCCTGCGCGGCGGTTTTGTGCACCCGCGCGGCAAATTTGCCTCAGCCGGAGGCGATTAACCGAAAACGAACATCATCTGTTGATTTTGGATTGATATTGCACTGCAACAAGAGTATGCGTAACGTGTAGTGAGCGGTTCGTGTAACAAGTTTCCTTGGCCGGTTTGAGTAGAAATATGGGGCCGTCCGGTTGAATGCCGGGCGGCTTAATCCGTTCCGGACGATGGATCCTTGCGGGGTTGCCGCAGGCTTCAGGGACGGCAGGAAATGCTCAACGATCTCGGGCACTTCGGCCCGGCGCGGCCCCCGCGAAATCACAATGAGGCGAGAACCGCGCGGACAGGGCCAAGCCTCCAGGCGACCCGGCGGATGCAGGATGTGCTGGACGGCATGCAGAACGACCGGACGCTCCAGGTCATCGTCGAGCTGCACGATCGCCTTGAGCCGCAAGAGATCGGGACCTAGAGCGTCCTGCAAGGCCTCGATCGCGTCCTGAACATCCCAGGCATTCAACGGATCCGAACCTTTGAAACAAGCGGCGGTGACGTCGGAGCCGTGCCGGCCCGGATCGTGGGCATGGCCATGGCCGTGCGCGGGGACGGCGAAGCGCAGCCAGTCCACGACCCGCGGCGGCTTCAGCGCCGGATCGAAAGCCGCGAGGCCGAAGACGTCGGCGGCCCCGATGGCCGCGGCTCTTGTGATGCGTGCATTGGGGGCGAGGGCTTCGAGCCGGGACCGCAGGGCCTCGGCGACGGGGGCTTCGGTCAGATCGGTCTTCGAGAGGAGGATCAGGTCGGCCACGGCGGCCTGGCGCCTGGCCTCTCCGAACCGGTCGAGCGTCGCCGCACCGGTGGCCGCATCCACCACGGTCACGACGCCGTTCAGCGCATAGCGCTCGAGGATGAGGTCCTGCGTCATGAGCGCGTGGAGCACCGGGGCCGGATCGGCGAGGCCCGTGGTCTCGATCACCAGACGGCGAAAGGCGGGACCCGTGCCGCGGGCCGCCGCCTCCGCGAGGCGCAACAGCGTGAGGCGCACGTCGCCCGCGACGGTGCAGCACAGGCATCCGGTGGTCATTGCGAAGGCCCGTGCGTCCACCTGCTCGATCAGGTCAGCATCGACGCCTATGGCACCGAATTCGTTGACGATCACGGCCGTGTCGCGAAAAGCCGGCTCGGTCAGCAGCCGGTTGAGCAGCGTCGTCTTGCCGGCCCCGAGGAACCCGGTCAGGACGGTGACCGGGATGCGGGGGGGTGGCCCGGGCGGCGGCACGGAGGGTATCAGGAGCCGGGCTCAAGACAGGCGACAAGATCCGTCGCGAGATTTCGCAGCAGGAGGGGGTAGAGGTCCGGACCGGGTTCGAGTCCGGCTCCGAGGGGATCGAGCGTGCCGGTCCGGACCGGGGTACCCTCGATCAGGGTCGCGATCAACTTCGGCTCGAACTCCGGCTCGGCGAAGACGCAAGCGATGGCTTCGTCGCTGAGACGGTCCTGCAGTTGGCGCACGCGCGACGCCCCAGGTGATCCGGCATCGTTCAGGCTGATCGAACCGGCGGCCGGGATCTCGAAGCGGGCCTCGAAATATTGATAGGCGTCATGGAAAACGAAAAATCCCGTCTCTCGAAGGGGGGCCAGCCGGGCGGTCAACTCGGCCGTTAGGGTCTCCATCTCCGTGGCAAAGGCTTCGGCGTTGGCGGAATAGGCGGCCGCGTTCGCAGGGTCGAGGGCCGACAGTTCGGTGGCGATTGCTGCCGCCGCAGCCGCGGCGTTCATCGGATCGAGCCATAGGTGGGGGTCCTCGGACCTCTCATCTGCGTCCGCATGGTCGTGCTCGCCGTGCGCGTCGCCGGCCTCGTGGTCGTGATCATGGTCGCCATGCGCTTCCGCGGCCTCGTGGCCGTGATCGTCATGGGCTTCGCCTGCCGCGTGCTCATGATCGTGGGCCTCGAAGGGTCCGCCGGTGCGGATGGGCAGAAGTTCGACCCCGGGGACCTGCGAGAGGGTCAGGCGCGTCGCCTCGGGTGCCAGGGCATCCAGCGGACCTGCCAGCCAGGGCGTGAGGCCGGGACCGACCCAGACGACCAGATCAGCCTCCGCTAGTCCGGCGGCCACGGACGGGCGCAGGGCGTACCCGTGGGGCGAGGCACCCGGCGGCACGATCAGGTCCGGCGCACCCATGCCCGCCATCACCCGGGCGACGAGGGAATGGACGGGCACGACGTCGACGGCCACGCGCGGGGCGGCATGCGCCTGGAGTGCGGCGACCGAGAAGGCAAGCAGAAGGGGGAGGCGATACATGGCGAACCCTTGTCTGACAGGACGGAGGCTTGTGGCGGCGAGCGCCCCAGCTTAACGACCCTTTACACTCTGATGCGTGGAACGTTATAAAGTAACAATGTCCAGGTCAAGACCGTCCAATCTCTCCGCGTTCGAGCCCCACGACCATGGCCTCTGCCGACGGAATGCGCTGCGGACGGCGGATGCGACCTGCCGGGCAAAGCGGCTGCGGTTGACGCCGGCGCGGGCCTTCGTGCTCGAGACGCTGCTGGAGACGCACCGCGCCATGACGGCCTATGAGGTGCTGGACCGGCTGCGGGCGGCGGGGCTCGGCGCGCAGCCGCCGGTCGCGTACCGGGCGCTGGAGTTCCTGGTGGAGAACGGGTTCGCGCACCGGATCGAGCGGCTCGGGGCCTTCGTTGCCTGCAGCCGAGCCGGGGAGGCGCATCTCGCGGCCTTCGTGATCTGCCGGGATTGCCGCAAGGTGGCGGAGACGGCGGTGGAGACGCCCGCACCCGGTTTGACGCGCGAGGCGGCGGAGGCCGGGTTCACGGTGGAGCGCATGGTGATCGAGGCGGAAGGTCTATGTGCCCCGTGCCGGGAGGCGGCAGTGTGAGCGGGGTGGCCCCGCCGGCGCTGGTGGAGACCCGTGGCCTCGGCTTTCGCCGTGGCGGTCAGGTGATTTTGCGCGACATCGACTTCCGGATCGATCCCGCCGAGATCGTGACCGTCGTCGGGCCGAACGGGTCGGGCAAGAGCAGCTTCGTGAAGCTGCTGGTCGGGGCGGAGCGTCCTTCGGAGGGCGTGGTCCTGCGCCGGCCTGGCCTCAGGATCGGCTACGTGCCGCAGCGGCTCGCGATCGATCACACGATGCCGATGACGGTGGAGCGGTTTCTCGCGCTGGCAGGGGCGGGTGCCGAGGCGCGGGTCGCGGCACTGGACCGCGTTGGGGTGAGCGGGATGGGGCGGCGGCAGATGATCGATCTGTCGGGCGGACAGTTCCAGCGCGTGTTGCTGGCGCAGGCGTTGCTGCGCGAGCCCGACCTTCTGGTGCTCGACGAGGCGGCGCAGGGGCTCGACCAGCCGGGGGTCGCGCAGTTCTACCGCTTGATCGACGAATTGCGGGCCCAGCTCGCCTGCGCGGTCCTGATGGTCAGCCATGATCTGCACGTGGTGATGGCGGCGTCCGACCGGGTGATCTGTCTCAACGGGCATGTGTGCTGCGAGGGTGCCCCCACCGTGGTGTCCGCAGCACCGGCCTACCGCGCGCTGTTCGGGCTCGGAACGCAAGGAGCGCTTGCGCTCTATCGCCATGAGCACGATCACAGCCATGGCGGCGATGCGCATCACCACGAGGACGCCCACGCCCACGACCACGACCACGCGCAGGATACCCGGTCCGAGACGCTGCCTTGATCCTGCTGGGGGATTTTCTGGTGCGCGCGGCGCTGGCCGGTGTCGGGGTCGCGATCGCGGCGGGTCCCTTGGGATGTTTCGTGGTGTGGCGGCGCATGGCGTATTTCGGGGATGCGACGGCGCATTCGGCGCTCCTCGGCGTGACGCTGGCGCTGGCGCTGGAACTGCCGGTGGCGCTGGGGGTCGGGGTGGCGGCCCTCGCCATGGCGCTGGTGGTCTCGGCAGCGACCGGGCGGACCTACGCGATGGACACGATGCTCGGGGTGGCCTCCCATGGTGCGCTGGCGGTGGGGCTCGTGGCGGTGAGCTTTCTGTCCGGCGTGCGGGTGGATCTGATGGGGTATCTCTTCGGCGACATCCTCGCCGTGACCCGCGGCGATCTCGCGGTGATCTGGGGCGGGGCCGCGGTCGTCCTGGGGCTGCTCATGTGGCGCTGGGACCGGCTGATCCTCGCCACGCTGAACGCGGATCTGTCGGCGGCGGCGGGCGTGGACGTGAACCGCGAGCGGCTGGTCCTGACTGTGGCGCTCGCGGTGCTGGTGGCGGTGGCGCTCAAGGTCGTGGGGGTTCTTCTGATCACCGCGATGCTGATCGTGCCGGCAGCCGCGGCGCGGATCGCTGGGCGCACGCCCGAGGCGATGGCGGGATGGGCTGTTGCGATCGGGATCCTTGCATCCCTTGCGGGGATCTGGGGGTCGATGCGGCTCGACACGCCAACGGGTCCATCCATCGTCGTGGCGGCGATCGTGGCCCTTCTGGCGGGCAATGTCGGGAGAGCCCTGTTTGCGCGCCGGTGACGGACGCGCCCGCTAGCGGCGGGGAGGGGTCTCGAGGTCCCGTTCCAAGGCGCGTTCGAGGTCCACGAGATCCTCGGGAAGCGGCAGACCCATGGCCTTAAGTTCGTCGAGCTTCTCGCGGAGGCGTTCCTGGATCTGGTGGGCGTCCTCGGGTGCGCCGGCGATCTCGTCCATCAGCATTGCGATCTGGGCGCGCAGTTCCTCGAAAGCCATTGCCGTCTCCTTCTGGTGTGGCACGCCACAATAACACGCCTTAAGCTGGCGTCCCCGAACTATCGCGTGGCGAGAGCCTGCGGTCGTCCGGAGAAGCAGACGCGCAAGGAGGGGCCATGCCGTTCAAGACCATTCTTCTGGTGGTGGGTGTCAATCAGGGCGACGAGGAAATCGAGCGCGCGGCGGCGATCGCCGCGGGGCTCGGGTCGCATCTGAGCGTGCTGGTGCTGGGCATCGCACCACCACCGCCGTCCTCGCCCTACGGGGTCGTCTCGAACGACATCTGGGCGAGCGAGATCCAGGAGGGCCAGGCCGAGGCGCAGGTGCGCGCGGCGCAGATCGAGGGCTGGTTGGCCAAACGGGGCGCGCCGGGCTCCGTCGAGGCACAATACATCGACCGCGCCACGGTGACGACGCTGGTGGCGCGGTTCGCGCGCTATGCCGATGCCACGCTGATCCCACCGCAGGCCGAGGACGTGGACGTGGCGATCGACTGGGTGACCAACGGCGCGCTGTTCGAATCGGGGCGTCCCGTGATCCTGCTGCCCGAGGGGGCGTTCCGCTTCCCGCAAGTGGATTGCGCCATGATCGCCTGGGATGCCAGTGTCGAGGCCTCCAAGGCGGTGCGCGACGCCATCGAACTGATGAAGGGGACCAAGACCGTTCATGCGGTTCTGGTGGATCCCGTGCCGTCGTTCGACGGGCACGGCGCGGAGCCGGGCGCGGATCTCGCCGCCTATCTGGCCCGGCACGGCATCTCGGTGACGGTGCACCGCCTGCCGAGCGAAGGGCGGGACGTGGCTTCGGTGCTGATGCGCCAAGCGACCGATTTCGACGTCGATCTGGTGGTGATGGGCGGGTTCGGCCATTCCCGGCTGCGCCAGCGGATCTTCGGCGGTACCACGCTTTCGACCGTCAAGGCCCATACCGTGCCCGTCCTGATGTCGCATTGAGGCTCGGGCCTGCCCGTCACAGCCCATTCACGGGCAGCTTGAGAAAGACCTTCCCGGTCTCGTCGGGTTCGGGCATGCGTCCCGCGCGCATGTTGACCTGAAGCGAGGGGACGATGAGGCGGGGCATCGCGAGGGTCGCGTCGCGGGCCTCGCGCATCTTGACGAAGGCCTCCGCCGTGCCGCCGTTCCCCACATGGACGTTGCGCTCGCGCTGGTCGCGGACGGTCGTTTCCCAGGCGAAGACGTCCCGCCCCGGTGCCTTGTAGTCGTGGCCGACGAAGATGCGCGTCTCGTCGGGCAGCGCGAAAATCTTCTGGATGGAAGCGTAAAGCGTCCCGGCCGAACCGCCGGGAAAATCGGCGCGCGCCGTGCCGAAATCGGGCATGAAGAGCGTGTCCCCGACAAAGGCCGCATCGCCGATGACATAGGTGAGGCAGGCCGGCGTGTGACCCGGCGTATGGAGCACGCGCGCCTGCAAGGCACCGATCTCGAACGTGTCGCCCTCGGAGAACAGCCGGTCGAACTGCGAGCCGTTGCGCTCGAAGCGGGTACCTTCGTTAAAGACCTCGCCGAAGGTTTCCTGGACGACGGTGATCTGGTCACCGATCCCGATTTGGCCGCCAACCTGGTCCTGGATATAGGGTGCCGCGGACAGATGGTCCGCGTGGACATGGGTCTCGAGGAGCCAGACGGGATCAAGGCCGTAGGCCCTGACATGGGCGATCAGCACGTCGGCAGATTTGGTGTCGGTACGGCCTGAGGCGTGATCGAAATCGAGCACGCTGTCGACGATGGCGCAGGCGCTGCTCGATGGATCCCTGACGATGAAGGAGACGGTATTGGTCGCCTCGTCGAAATAGCCTGTGACGTCCGGGTTCATAAGCGCGTCCCTTCCGATGCCGTATGCGGGAGAGGTAAGTTCAACGCCCCTGAAATCAACGAAGGCGTGGAACGGTCAGCCCTTGAGCGCCCGGTGGAGACCGGCGGGCGGCAGGCTCTCGGGGAGACTGGGGTCGCCTACTATGTCCGCGAGGGCGACCGGGGTGGCTGCGTAGTTGAACCAGAACACTTCCCCCGCGGTCTCGGTCCGGCGCAGGCCGTCGGGCAGGTCGAGCGTCGCGAGGCCAGCCGATCGTGCCGCGTCACCGAGGATACGGCGCATGGCGGTGCGGTCGGGCCAGCCGCAGAGATAGGCGAGGTTGCCTTGCTGGCGCAGCGCGGGTGCGCCGTCCGCGGTGCGTTCCGTGACCGGGGCGGGGCCGTCCGTGATCTCGCGCCAGATCTGAAAGGCGCCGCCCGCTTCGAGCGGGACGGCGCCGGTGGGTCGCAGGCTCTCGACGAGGGCCACGCGGGTCCCGAGGGCCGCCATGTCGGGCGGCATCGCTGGGGGGATCGAGAGGCCGGGCGTCTTGTGGCCGGTGCGGGGGCCGATCACGGCGCGGCCCTTGTACTGTCCGAGGGCCGTGCGAAGGTCATCGGTCCAGGCGGCGAGGCCGGGGATGACGACAAGGGCATAGGGCGACAGATCGGTGGTGTCGGGAGGCAGGATGTCGATGGTGAGGCCGTTGAGGCGCAACCCGCGGTAGGCTTCGAACACCAGGCGGAAATAGTCGAAATCGCGGCTCTGGGGCTGGGTGGTCCAGGCCCAGGCGCTCGCATAGTCGAAAACGAGACCCACGCGGGCCGGGGGATGCGCCCCGACCTGCGGGCGGTTGCCGAGTTCGCGCGCGACCTGTGCCGCCTCCGCAAGGCCCGGGGCCTCGCGGCTGTCGGGGGTGAGCAAGCCCGCGTGCATCTGTTCCTGCGCGAAGGGGGCCTGACGCCAGCGGAAATAGCACACTGCCTCGGCACCATGGGCGAAGGCCTCCCAAGTCCAGAGCCGCACCATACCGGGCAGCGGGGCGGGGTTGTAGGGGGCCCAGTTCACCGGGCCGGGCTGTTGCTCCATCACCCACCAGCGGCCCCGCCCGACTGCGCGGTAAAGATCGTGGTGGAAGGCCTGGAAGTCCGGATCGCCCTGGCGCTGGAACGCGTGTTTCCAAGCCTCGCCTTCGTCCGAGCGGTCCTCGAGAAAGCCGAGCGGATAGCTGTCCCAGCTCGCCGCGTCGAGATCGGCCCCGATGGCGAAATGGTCGAATTCGGTGATGCGGCCCATGTAGTTGTGCAGGATCGGCGCATCGCTGTGGGCGCGCAGGATCTCGGTCTGGATCCGGTTGAAGGCTACCACCTGATCGGAAGCGAAGCGGCGATAGTCGAGCCAATGGGCGGGGTTTGCTTCCGTCACCGTGAGGTTCGGCGGGTCGATCTGGTCGAAACTGTCATATTCCATCGACCAGAACACGTTGCCCCAGGCGTGGTTGAGGGCGGCGATGTCGCCATGGCGGGCGGCAAGCCAGGCGCGAAAGGCCGCGGCCGCGACGGGGGCGTAGGATTGGACCGTGTCGTGACAACCGTATTCGTTGTCGGTCTGCCAGGCCGCGACATGCGGGTTACGCCCGTAGCGTTCGGCGAGGATGCGGGTGATGCGCGCGCAGTCCTCCCGGTAGCCTGCGTGGCTGAAATCGTAGTGCCGGCGCGAGCCGAAGGCGCGGGGACGGCCGTCGCGGTCGACGGCCAGCATGTCGGGGTGCCGGTCGAGCATCCAGCGCGGCGGCGTGGCGGTGGGCGTGCCGAGCACGACCCTGAGCCCCGCAGCCCCGAGGGTCTCGATGGCGCGGTCGAGCCAGTCGAGGCGCAGGTCGCCCGGGGCGGGCTCCAGCCGCGACCAGGCGAATTCGCCGATGCGCACCCAGCTGAGGCCGGTCTCGGCCATGCGGGCTGCATCCTCGGCCCATTGCGTCTCGGGCCAGTGTTCGGGGTAGTAGCAGACGCCGAGGCTGCGGTGGATCATGCGGGTGCCCCGTAGACGGCTTCGTAGGTAACGACGCTGTCGTGTGCGGCCTCCTTGATCCGGTCGAGATCCCAGGCGGGGGAAAACAGCGAGCCGCCGAGGCCGAAGCCGTCCGCGCCCGCGGCTGCCCAGTCCGCGAAATCCGCCGGGGCCACGCCGCCCACGGCAAAGACGCGGGTGGCACGGGGCAGCACGGCGCGGATCGCCCGGAGCCCCTCGGGGCCCATGAGGCACGCGGGAAAGACCTTGAGCGCGTCGGCCCCAGCATCCAGCGCCGCGAAACACTCGGTGGCGGTAAAGACACCCGGATAGGAGCCGAGGCCGCGCGCCTTCGTCCGCGCGATGACAGCGGGATTTGCGTTGGGCGAGACGATGAAGGTGGCACCCGTGGCGGCGACCGCATCGACCTCGTCCTCGGTGAGGACGGTGCCGGCCCCGATGCGCGCACGGTCGCCGAGGGCGGATTGCATGTTCGCGATGCTGCGGAGCGGTTCCGGCGAGTTCAGCGGCACCTCGATCCAGGTGATGCCCGCCTCCACGAGGGCTGTAGCGGTGGCGGTGGCGCGGTCGGGCGCAATCCCGCGCAGGATGGCGATGAGACGGCGGGTCATTGCAGGGACCTCTGGGACAGGAGCTGGGTCTGGGCCGCGGCGAGCCCGGCGAGGGTCATGGCGGTGGCGTTGAGGCTGCGCGCGGTGAGGCCGCACAGTCCGAGGGCCGAGACATAGGCAGCGGCGAGGGCGGGCTCGCCGATGACGACGACCTCGCGTCCGAGCCAGTAGGGTCTGGAGCCGGCGAGTTCCGCCCCGATGAGCAATCCCGAGAGGCGCGCGCGCGCGGCCTCCGGGTCGGCACCCGCGATCAGGTGTGCGGCCCGGATAGCGAAGAGCTGGGCTCCGAGGCGTTCGGGCCGTGTGAGGGTTTCCTCGATCCCCGATGCGAAATCCGGCTCCGACCAGCCGCTCGCCGCTATGGAATGGTGCAGGACCGAACGTTGCGAGAGCAGGGCGAACATCTCGCCGGTCATGAAGCTCGTGAAGCTGACGACCTCGCCCGCGCTGACGTGGACCCATTTGGTGTGAGTACCGGGCAGGCAGGCCACGCCGTCGAACCGTGGCTCGTGCGCGAGAAGGCCTGCGATCTGGGTCTCCTCGCCGCGCATCACGTCGGCGGGTCTCATCTGGCGCAGGCCGGGCACGATATGGACGCGCAGGCGCGGATCCGCGACGGCGGGGCGGGCAAAGGCTCCATGCGGGGCGCAAGGAACGGTGGCATAGGGGGCCTCGGCCCAGCCCTGACGGGATCCGACCATGCCGCAGGCGAGGGCGTCGGTGACGCGTCCGGGCACGAGCCAGGGCTCGATGAGCCGCAAGAGCGCAGGCTCGTAGCCCTCGTGGGTGAGTGTGCCCATTCCGTCGGCGGACTGCGCCTCGGCGCAGGGCACCCCGTTGCGAAGCGCCCAGGCGCGCAGGTTCGAGGTGCCCCAATCGACCGCGATCCAGTCGGCCGGGATCGGGCCGCGGGTCATCCCGTGACCACCACGCCTCCGTCGATGACGAGGGCCTGGCCGGTCATCATGCGCGAGGCTTTGGACGCGAGAAAGAGCGTGCCGTCCACCACGTCGCGCTCCACCAGATGTTCGGGCAGGCATTGGCGGGCGAGGTGCCGCTCGAGGTCCTCCGGCGTCGCCCATTTCTCCATCTGGCGCTCGGTGAGCACCCAGCCGGGCATGAGCGCGTTGACGCGGATGTTGTCTGCACCCAGATCGCGCGCGAGGCCACGTGTGAGGCCCGTGATGCCGGCCTTGGCGGCGGTGTAGGCGGCATAGCCTCCGTTGCCCATCATGTAGGCGATGGAGGAATAGTTGATGATCGAGCCGCCCCCGGCCGCCCGCATCCCGGGGATCGCCGTCTGGACGGTGAAGAAATGCGGGCGCAGGTTGATGTCCTGCATCTTGTCCCAATCCTCCGCCGAGAAGCCTTCGATGGGATGGCGCATGTCATTGGCCGCGTTGTTCACGAGGATGGTGACCGGCCCGTGGGCCTCTGCCGCCTCGGCCATGGAGGCGCGCAGGGCGCCGATATCCGTAAGATCGCAGGCGATGAACAGCGGAGTGGAGCCATATTTCTCGCCCAGCTCTTCGGCAAAGCCGGTGGCATCGGAGCGCTGCACGAAGGCGACCTTGGCACCCTGGGCTAAGAAGCCTTCGGTAAGCGCCGCACCGATCCCCGAGCCGCCGCCCGTGATGTACACGGACTGGCCGGCGAGGTCGTGAAAGGTAGCGTATCGGTCCATGAGGATCTCTCGGTTGACGGTGCCGGAGTTGGCCCGGCTACTTGACGGCGCCGAGGGTCAGCCCGGCAATGAAATGGCGCTGCATCAGAAAGAACATCAGCACCGGTGGCAAGGCCGCGACAATCGAGCCCGCCGAGACAAGCTGCCACTGGGCGATCCACTGGCCGTTCAGCGAATAGAGCCCGGCCGTAACCGGCTGGGTGTCCGCCCCGGTGGTGAGCACCGTGGCCCAGAAATAATCGTTCCAGATAAACGTGAAGACCAGCACCGACAGGGCTGCGATGGCTGGCCGCATCAGCGGCAGCACGATGTACCAGAAGATGCGGATCTCCGTCACACCCTCGACGCGGGCGGCTTCTATCAGTTCGCGCGGCAGGGCTCGGATGAAGTTCCGCATGAACAACGTGCAGAACCCGGTCTGGAACGCGATGTGGAACAGGGCAAGCCCCGTCGTCGTGTTGTAGAGCCCGAGGTCGAGCGTGAGATCGCGCACAGGGATCATCAGGATCTGGAACGGCACGAAGTTGCCGGCGACGAACAGAAAGAAGATTAACGCGTTCGAGCGGAACCGGTACACGCCGAGCGCGAAGCCCGCCATGGTCGCCAGCGCCACAGTTCCGATGACGGTGGGAATGGTGAGCCGGAACGAATTGAGGATGTAGGTGCCGATGGGCGAATTGCGGAACACGTCGGCATAGTTCGAGAAGGCGAGATAGCTCGGCAGGCCAAAATAGTTGCCGGACGCGAGATCGCTCGCGGGTTTGACCGAGGTGAGCGCCACCCCGAGCAGCGGCAGGAGCCACAGGATCAGCGCCACGGGAAGTGCGAGGGTATAGAGCCACTGCGACGCGGGCGAGGTCTGGGCAATCGGGCGGGGGAACATCGGATCAGCCTCGCGGATCGCGGGGCGGCAGGCTACGACGCATGGCCACCGGCAGCTTCGAGCGGATGATGTCGTAGGAGGCCGCGATCCGGTGGGCGAGCTCGTCCGTGGACGCGTCCTCTGGGATCCGGACCCAGCTCTTGTGAAAGTAGGGGGCGTGCACGGCGGCTCCCACCTGCTTGAGCATTTCGGCGGTCTCCACGTCCGGACATTTGACCGAGACGCCGTCGCCCGTGGTCCCGATGCAGGCGAACATCTTGCCGCCCACCTTCCAGGCGTCGTGCCCGCCGCCCCAGGGGTCGGAGACCTCGGCTCCGGGCAGGGTGCCGCAGATGGCCGCGACGGCATCGCGCAGGCGGTCGGTCATCAGTAGCCCTCGCGCTCGTCGCGGATCAT
>JBBQYB010000048.1:0-20444 GCA_038209095.1 Rhodobacterales bacterium | reverse complement strand
CCGATCGGATGCCCGGAGCCTCCGGCGGAGGGCAGGGGGGGTGCCGAAGTCCGTCCGCTCGCAATCAGGCCGCGTCCGCCCGGCGGGCGCGAGAAGCGCGTCCGCCCCCGGCGGGGCGGACGCGGTCTGATTGCGAGCGGGCCAAATCAGACAAGAAACAGACCCTCACCGATCCACCCTCGCGCAGACCCTACGCCCTCACCGCGCAGGCGCCGCACAATGCGCCCCCGACGCCGCGAGACCCGAGCCGAAGGCCGCCGGCGGCGGGGCCTGGAACGGATCGAGCGGCACCGCCGTCGCGAGATCAAGCGCCAGCACCAGCGCCACGGCCCCGAGCGACAGCGTGCCCACCAGAACCCGGCCCGGCCCGGTCACGCCGGCCTCGCAACGGAGGCCGGCACCAGCACGAGGGGTCGCAGCCGCACCCCGAGGGTCGAGCCGAGGAACGCCGCCCCGAGCCAGACCCAGCCGTGCAGGCTCCCCGTGGCGATCCCGCTGAAATAGGCCCCCACGTTGCAGCCGAAGGCGATCCGGGCGCTGTAACCCAGCACCAGCCCGGCCAGAGCCACCGCCGCCCAGCTCGACGCCCGCAGCGCGCCCGTCTGCGGGGCCACCGCCGCGCGCCAGCGCATCACGATGAACGCGCCTGCGATCAGCCCGATGTTGGTGAGGCTGGTCACGTCCGTAAGCAGGCTCTGGGACAATCGCTCGGCATTCCCCGGGGCGGCCCAGAACGCCGAGGCCGCGAGATCCGCACCGCCTGCCTGCGCGATCTTCGCCCCCCAGAGCCCCAGCCCGTAGACGATGCCCCAGGGTTGGCCAGCCACCAACAGGTTCGCCACCGCAAGTGCGGCCACCAGGCCCGCCGCGACCCAGAGCCGGACAGGCGGCAGCCGCTTGCCCGCCTCGGCCCGGCGCAGCACCAGACCGGCGACACCCAGCAGCCCCGCGAGCGTCAGCACCAGCCCCCCCGTCTCGCCCAGCATCCCCTGCAACGTCAGAACCGGCAGCGACCCGAGACCCGCCCACCAGCCGAGGTGCAGCGTCCCGAGAAAACTGCCCACGACAAAGAACACCAGCGCCACCGCCCCCACCAGATTGCCGCTGCCCGCATTGATCAGCGTGCCCGACCCGCAGCCCATCACGATCTGCATCGCCGCGCCGAAGACGAAAGCCCCGAGGATCATGCCGACCCCCACCGGCCCGTGCGCCCCGATCAGTTCCGCCGGTGCGGCCGCGAGCAGCGGCATCGAGATCGCCGCCGCGAGCCCGATGGCGATCAGCTGCGCGAGAAACCCCCGCCCGTCCCGGTCCGTTACGATCATCCGCCAGGGCCCGGCGAAGCCGAACCGCAACCCCTCCAGCACCAGCCCGAACCCGAGCCCGATGAGCACCAGCATCCCAGCGCGCGGTCCGGCATAGGCCGCCGCCCCGAGGCTCAGCGCCAGGGCAAACAGAACCAGCCCCGCCCGGACCGCGATCATGCCGCGAGCCCCGCGACCCAGGTCGAGAACATCCACCAGTAGTATTCCACCCGGCTCGGCACGTTCGCCATGCGCCCCTCCGCCTGCGACCATTCCACGATGCTCGACGCATAGAGCCGCACGTCGTCGATCTCCGCAACCTCGCTCAGCGCGAACCAAGTCGCCGCTGCCCAGATGCCGGTGTTGCAGAACGCGACCACAGGCACCCCCGGATCCGCGAGCCCCCGAGCCTGCGCCAGCGCGCGCAGCTCGTCCTTCGGCAGCATAAGCGGCCCGTCGAACCAGGTCACGAAGGTGACGCTGTCGGCCCCCGCGATGGTGCCGGGCCGGGTCTGCGCCGGATGCCGCGCCGTGCCGAGAAAGAACCCTTCGGGCCGCGCATCCACCAGCCGCACGCCGCCCGGCGCCTCGACGATGGCGCGCACCTCCTCGGTGGTGACCTGCCACTGGTCGTCGAGCACCGGCTCGAACGTGCTCCGGGCCGGCGTGACGGCCTCGGTGCTCACCGGCAGGCCCGCGTCCTCCCAGGCGCGCAGCCCGCCGTTGAGGATCGCGAGATCGCGCACCCCGAGCGATTTCAGCGTCCAGTAGACCCGCGCCGCGATCCCGAACTCCGAGGCATCGATCCCGCCATGCACCACCACCACCGGCACGTCCGCGGCGATGCCCCAGGCGCGCAGGGCCTCGGTCATGCCTTCGATGGGCGGGATGGCCCCCGGATTCTCCCCCGGCCCGCGCAGCAGGGCGATGTTGGCCTCGACTGCTCCGGGCACATGCCCCTGCCCGTAGGCCCCGCCCACGTGCAGCACCCGCACGGAGGGCTCGCCCGCCAGCACCGCCGCCAGATCCGCGGGCGTCATCAGCTTCGACCAGCCCGCAGGCACCGCAAAGGCTGCGGTCACGCTCGAAAGCACCAGGCTCAGCACGAGGGCTAGGATGCGCATGACAAGTCTCCTTTAATCGGGGGGCGGCCTTCATATCTCGCCTGCGCGCGAGAAGAAAGCTATCACCCGTCGGTCCGAAAGGGCCGCCCCGGAATGCCGCCCCCGCCCGGCTTGTTCCACACCGGGCGCATGGGTACATGGGCACGATGGACGATCCCGGCCAGCCCCCGCGCAAGACCTATCACCACGGCAACCTGCGCGAGGCCCTCGCAGAGGCCGCGCGCGGCCTCATCGAGGAAAAGGGCCCGCTCGGCTTCACCATGGCCGAGGCCGCGCGCAGCGCCGGCGTCAGCCCCGCAGCACCCTACCGGCATTTCAAGAACCGCGAGGACCTGATCGCCGAGGTGGCCCGCCAGGGCTTCGAGATGTTCGCCGACCGGCTGGAGCGCGCCTTCGACGACGGCCGGCCCTCCCCGCTCTCGGCCTTCACCGCGACGGGGCGCACCTATCTCGACTTCGCACGCGCCCACCCCGGTCACTACATTGCGATGTTCGAGAGCGGCCTCGCCGTCGCGGGCTCGGCGAACCTCGCGCGCGCCGCCGACCGGGCCATGTCCGTCCTGATCCGCGCGGCCGCGACCCTCACGGCGCATCTGCCGCCCGACAGACGCCCGCCCGCCACCATGGTGGCGAACCACGTCTGGGCGCTCAGCCACGGCGTGGTCGAGTTGTTCGCCCGCGGAAACCCGGGCGGCCGGGCCCCCTATTCCGCCGAGGAGATGCTCGAGACCGGAACCGGCATCTATCTGCGCGGGCTCGGCGTCATCCCGCACTGAGACGACGGAAAAATCCGCGCGCGCCCCTTGTGGACCCGGACCGGGTTTCCCATCTGGGTTAATGTAAATTACATTTACATGAGAGGACACCACGATGCATACCGCCACCCACTGGTCCGAGCCCGATGACCGGACCCTGCCGCGCCTGCGGTCCGCCCTGACGCGGGCCCGCGACTGGCTGGACGCGCGCGGCCGGACCGCCTGGATCGTCGCCATGGTCGCAGGCTTCGTCCTGTTCTGGCCGATCGGCCTCGCCCTTCTCGTCTACATGATCTGGAGCAATCGCATGACCGGCAAATCCTGGAGCCGCACCCTCAGCCCAATGTCCGCGGACACCACCGGCAACGCCGCCTTCGACGCCTACCGCGCCGAGACGCTGCGCCGCCTCGAGGACGAGCGCGAGGCCTTCACCAGTTTCCTCGACCGGCTGCGCGCCGCCAAGGACCAGGCCGAGTTCGACCAGTTCATGGCGAGCCGCAAGACCGACGTCCCCGCCTGAACCGAGCGGCCCCCGTGCAACCTGGCACGGGGGCCCGCATTTGCTCAACGCCCCCAGGTCATGCGCGCCAGCACGTCGTCGCGGTCGCGCAGATGGTGCTTGAGGGCAGCCCCCGCATGCACCGCGAGCAAGCCCGCTAGCAGCCAGCCGCTGACCTCGTGCACCGCCTTAGCCACGTCCTCCACCGCCTTCACTCCCGGCACCCATGGGTCCGGCAGGGCGAACAGGCCGAAAACCATGTTCTCGATCCCGAGCAGGTCCTGCACCGGCGAGGCCGCCGACATCACCCACCCCGACAGGGGCAGGACGAACATCAGCGCATAGAGCCCCGCATGGCTCGCGTGCGAGGCCGCAGCCTGCCAGCGCGGCACGTCCGGAGGCAACCGGGGCGACGTGCGGTTCGCGAGCCGCCAGACCACCCGCACCAGCGCCAGGGCAAAGACCACGAACCCCCAGCTCTTGTGGGTCTGGATCAGCGCGAACTGCTCAAGCAGGTCGGGCACGAACTCCGTCATCCAGACCCCGAGCCCGAGCTGGAACAGGATCAGCCCGGCCATGGACCAGTGCAGCGCGCGGGTCACCCAGCCCCAGCTCGCACGGGTGTTCGCGGCCTGCACGGGATCAGCCCGGCTGCTTCACGAGTTCGACGTTGATCGTCACGGGCAGAACCGCCCCGATCACCGGCGCACCGAAGTCCACCCCGAACGCCGTGCGGTCGATTTCCCCGGTCAGCGTGAAGCCCGCGATCTCCTGATCCGGCACGAACGGATTGGCCCCGATCTGGTTGAGCGCGGCATCGAGCGTGACTTCCTGCGTCACTCCCTTGATCGTCAGATCGCCGGTGATCTTCGCATCCGCATCGCCGTCGAGGGCGACCGAGGTCGACACGAAGGTGATCTGCGGATGGTTCGCCACGTCGAGGAAATCCTCGGCCCGGATGTGCTCGTCGCGCGCATCCCAGAACGTGTCCACGCTGTCCGCCTCGATCACGAAGGTCACCTGGGTCGCATTGATGTCGTCGGGATCGAACGCGATATCGGCCTCGAATTCCCGGAATACACCCGTGACGTTGGAAAAGCCCAGGTGATCGACGGAAAATTTCACCAGGGTATGGGACGGATCGAGCACCCAGTCCTGGGCGGAAACCGCGAGCGGGGCGGCCGACAGGGCGGCGGCGCAAAGCACGGAGCGTATCAGCATGACAAACCTCTCTGAGTTGTGTTGGGAAAAATCCTAGAAGGCTGCGGGCCGCGACGCCAGTGCGGATGGGGAAACAGTCTGTTCCCCGCCGAGGCCCCCACTCACTGCGACGTCATCAGCAGGCGGATCCGCACCGGCAGAACCGCGGCGATCTGCGGCACACCGCCGAGCGAGCCGAATTCGGTCCGGTCGATGGTCGTCTCGAGATCGAACCCCGCCTCGAAGCGGTCGGGATCGTCCTTCATCGGGGCATAGCGTACCACCCGCGCCTTGAATTCCACCGGGCGCGTGACGCCGCGCAGCGTGATCCGCCCCGCCACGTCGGCCGTCTGCGCCGAGGTGCGCGTCAGCCGTTCGAGCTCGAACGTGATCTCCGGGAATTGCGCCGTATCGAGGTAGTCCCGACTGCGCACCAGCGCATCCACCAGCCCGAGCCCCGTCTCCGCCGCCCCGGCCGAGACGCCGATGCGCGCCTTCGCGGTCTCCGGCCGCCGCTCGTCGAACTCGATCGTCCCCGACAGGCGCGGAAACCGCACCTCCGCCACACCCCCCGTCCAGGGCACGTCCACCGCCACCGTGGTGCCCGGATCGAGCCGCCATGTCGCGGCCCAGACCGAACCCGGAGCCACAAGCGCCAGTACGATGAATACGCGCAACAACATCGCCGCTCCCCTCTCCCGCCTCACCATACCCGATCGCGCGGGCTCCCGCTTCACGCCTGCGTGGGCAGGATCCCGCGTTGACCAACCGCGTGCCCTGCGCTCAGATGCCCCATGCCGGAGCCGTTCAAGACCTTCTTCAACCCCGCCGTCGTCGCCGCCATTGGCGACCGGCTCGCGGCGCTGGACGCGGGCTTCGACCGCGCGGGCTTCACGGCGCGGGCGAACGACGGGCTCGATGCGCTTGAACTCAAAGCGCGATCCGCCCATATCGCCCGCGCCCTCGGCCAATTCCTGCCCCAGGATTTCCCGTCCGCCTGCGTCCTCCTGCGCGCGGCCCTCCACCCGCAGGAGGACGGGCCGGTCACCGGCCCCTCCGACGACAGCGGCCTGCGCGGCTGGGCCGTGATGCCGCTTGCGGAGTACGTCGCCACCGCGGGCCTCGGGCATTTCGACCGCGCGATGGAGACGCTCGGCGCCATGACCAGCCGGTTCACCTCCGAATTCGCCGTGCGTCCCTTCCTCGCCCTCGACCCCGCGCGCGGCATGGTCTGGATGGGTCGATTCGCGGCCGATCCGAACCCGCATCTGCGCCGCCTCGCCTCCGAGGGCTGCCGGCCGCGCCTGCCCTGGGGCCTGCGCCTGCGGGCCTTCGTGACCGATCCCGATCCGGTGATAGCCCTCGTCGCACGGCTGCGCGACGATCCCTCCGACTACGTCCGCCGGTCCGTCGCGAACAATCTCAACGACATCGCAAAGGACCATCCCGACCGCGTCGCCGCCATCGCGCGGGACTGGTTCGCCGGAGCCCCGGAGGCGCGAATGCGGCTCATTCGCCACGCCTGCCGCACGCTGGTCAAGCAGGGCCATCCGGCCGCCCTGCTGGCGCTCGGCCACGGCCCGGTGCCCCTGCGGCTCACGGACCTCGCCGTGAGCCCCGTCGTCGCCTTCGGATCGACACTCGACGTTCGCGCAACGCTGATCCTCGACGGCAACGCCCCCCGCGAGATCGCGCTCGATTACGTCGTCCACCACCGCAAGGCGAACGGCACATCGTCGCCCAAGGTCTTCAAATGGAAGGTCCTCACCCTGACGCCCGGCGTGCCGCGCACCCTCGAACGCCGGCACGCCATGCGCGCCATCACCACCCGGCGCTATCACGACGGCCCGCACCGGCTCGAGATCGTCGGCAACGGCATGGTCCTCGGCACGGCCACGTTCGACCTGACCGGCACCTGAAAGGCCCCTAGGCCTCGTCCCGCAGGATCGCGCGCATCACCGCCACCGGATCCTCGGCGGGCAGGGGCGGCACGCTCGCCGTCTGGTCCGTGAACATCCGCGGCAGGCGCGGCGCGGAAATGCTCAGGTTCGGCCAGGTCCGTGCCAGCTCCATGCAGAGCACCTCGCCCGCGGCCTTGGCCATGGCGTATTCCCCCAGACCCTTGGGCCGGGCCGTCACATAGGTGCTCGACGGATATAGCAGGCGCACCGGATCCCCCACAGCCCCGAGCCAGGCCGCGAGCCGCGCGAACCCGTCGAGATAGACCGCGGCGAACCCGTCGAAGGCCGCCCGGTCGAACCCCTGTCCGCCCCCGGCGATCCGCCCGGTTGCGAAATAATAAACATGGGTGAACCCAGACCCCAGACCCTCCAGCTGCGGCCCCGGCTCGGCCAGCGCGTCATATTGGGCCACCCGACAGCACCCCGCCCCGATCTCGGCCTGCAAGGCCTCCGCCTCGGCCCGCCCGTGACGATAGGTCACCGCCACCGACCCGCCGCCAGCCGCGATCAGGAGTGCGGTCGCCGCCCCGATGCCGCGGGATCCGCCGATCACCAGCGCCCGGCGCTCCGCGAACTCTTTCGGATCGACCGTGTCCCGCACCGCCCCAAGGCTCGGCGGCACCACGGGCGGATAACGCGCGAAGGCCGTGGCCGTCCCCGCCAGCCCCGGCCCCTCCAGCCCCAGCGTCACCAGCCGGAACCGCGCATCGCTGCGCCGCACCGCGTACCCGAGCCCCGCAGGACCCGCATCGTCCGAGAGCGTCAGCACCAGCCCCGAGAAGATCGAATGCAGCCCAGGCACCACCATCCCCACCACAGTCGAGGCGAGCCCGATGGCCTCCACCCGCGCGCGCCCCAACGCCGCACAGAGCGCCGGAAACATGCCTTCGGCACCGCCCCGCCCCGGCACCGCCAGCCGCCCCGTCACCCCCTCCATCTCGCTGAGGTCCCGCACGTCGGCCACCGCCGGCGGCGCGTCACCCGCCGCAGCACCCGCCGGCACCGCGACATCCGCGCCGAACCGCAGGTCCAGCGCCGTCATCCGCGCCCCCTCCGCCTGCACCTCGACCCGCAGCCGCGCGTCCTCGCGCCCGACCACCGCCAGCACCACCTCCCGGTCCACCGCGATGAACCGCGTGAACTCGGCCTTCACCGACCGCAGCCCCGCCATCCGCACGCCCTGCGCCGCGAGCGTCTCGAGCGCCCAGAGCAGGCCGTGCACCCCGTGCACCGCACAGGCCCCCGCCTGCGTGCGCCGCGCAGCCTCTGCATCCATGTGCATCGGGTTGCGGTCGCCGAACGCCGCCGCGAACCGCTCCTGGTCCGCCATCCCGAACCGCCGCGCGGCCAGCACCTCCGCCTCCAAACCCGTCCTCCTAGAACACCGCCCGCCGGATCAAATTCAGCCCCGCCACCACCAGCACGATCAGCGTCACCTGCCGGAACCGCACCGGATCGAGCCGGTCCTGCACCCGGTAGCCAAGAAACATCGCCGCGAGCGTCGGCACGACCAGCCAGGCCGACATCGGCACCGTCACCGCGTCGAGCACGCCGGACCGCAGATGCGCAGCCGTCAGCACAACCGACCCCGCCAGAAAGCACAAGGACTGCACCCGGATCATCTCGACCCGCCCCACACCCGTCGCGAGCAGGTACATCACCACCGGAGGCCCCCAGATCGCCCCGATCCCGCCGAAGAACCCGCCCACCAGCGCCGTCGCGGCCTCCGCCAGGCCCCGCCGCTCCGGCCGCACCACCGGCCGCCACCCGAGAAGCTGGCTCGCCCCGAACCCGGTGATCGCGACCCCCAGCACCGCGAACAAGACCCGGTCCGGCAGTGCCGTCACCAGTTGCGCCGACAGCGCGATCGTCACCATCAGCCCCGCCATCAGCCGCCAGTAGCGCGCCAGGCTGTCCCGCGCCGCCTGCATTCCCCCCCGCAGCCCCTGCACGACGTTGGACGCCAGCGTCGGCCCGATCAGCAGCGCCACGGCCGCCTCCACCGGCAGGAACGATCCCAGCATGCTCAGCGCGATCAGCGGCAGCGCGAACCCCACCACGCCCTTCGCGAACCCGCCAGCCGCCACGGCGAGCACGGCCATGAAGACGGCAGGCGCCCCGAACGCCGCGACAAAACCATCCGTCCCGAGCATGGCCGCCTCCCTGCGCCCCGTCTCATGCCAGCGCCACGGCGCGGGTGCAACGCCTGTGACCGCCTAACAAAATGTCTCCGGTAACCGCACCCGCACATCAATATTGCGTCCGAATTGACGGCCGGCCCAAATCGCCCTAGCTTGCGAGCAATCGCGGAACCGATTCCGCACCGCAACATCCCGCCCGGAGGATCGTCCATGACCGAACCCGCCCGCATCCTTCCCGACGACGAGATCCTGCTCTCCGACCTCATGGACCTGACCGCCGATGCCGTCGCAGCCGCGGAGGCGCTCCTTGCCACGGCGCGCAGCCGGGTCGCCGCCCGCGTCTCCACCGGCGGGCGCATCTCCAACAAGGCGCTGGAGGCCGACCAGACCGCAGCGCACGGCCTCGCCTGGATGGCGACCTACGTGGGTGCCTTGCGCGAAATGCACGCCTGGGCCACCCGCCTCGACGCGGACGGCAAGCTCACCGAGATGGACCGCCTGATCCTCCAGATCGCCTTCGGCGAATACCTCTGGCAGATCTACGGCGGCATCCCGATGTCCCAGACCGAAATCGTGCGCCCCCAGGACATCGGCCTCTCCCAGGACGATCAGCGCGCCCTGATGGTCCCCGCAGTCCAGACCCTCACCCAGTTCGGCAACACCGACCCCGCCCGCGCCCGCCTCGTGGATCTGATGCTCGAACAGGGCGCCACCTCCGCCTATGGTGCCACCGGCCTCGACGACGACTACGAGATGATCCGCGACCAGTTCCGCCGCTTCGCCGAGGACAAGGTGGTGCCCCACGCCCACGCCTGGCACCTCAAGGACGAACTCATCCCGATGGAGATCATCGAGGAGATGGGCGAGCTCGGCGTCTTCGGCCTCACCATCCCCGAGGAATACGGTGGTTTCGGCATGTCGAAGACCGCCATGTGCGTCGTCTCCGAGGAGCTTTCCCGCGGCTACATCGGCGTAGGCTCCCTCGGCACCCGCTCCGAGATCGCGGCCGAGTTGATCCTCTGCGGCGGCACCGAGGCCCAGAAACGCCACTGGCTCCCCAAAATCGCCACGGCCGAGATCCTGCCCACCGCCGTCTTCACCGAACCCAACACCGGCTCCGACCTCGGGGCCCTGCGCACCCGCGCCGTGCGCGACGCGGACAGCTACACTGTCACCGGCAACAAGACCTGGATCACCCACGCCGCGCGCACCGACGTCATGACCATGCTCGTGCGCACCGATCCCTCCACCACCGACTATTCCGGCCTCTCCATGCTGCTCGCCGAAAAGCCGCGCGGCACGGACGAGGACCCCTTTCCCGCGACCGGCATGACCGGCGGCGAGATCGAGGTGCTCGGCTACCGCGGCATGAAGGAATACGAACTCGCTTTCGACGGCTTCAAGGTCGAGGCCGCGAACCTCCTCGGCGGCGTCGAGGGCCAGGGCTTCAAGCAGTTGATGCAGACTTTTGAGTCCGCCCGCATCCAGACCGCCGCCCGCGCCATCGGCGTGGCGCAAAACGCCCTCGAACTCGCCATGCGCTATGCCCAGGACCGCAAGCAATTCGGCAAGGCCCTCGTGGCCTTCCCCCGCGTCTACGGCAAGATCGCCATGATGGCCGTCGAGATCATGATCGCCCGCCAGCTGACCTATTTCTCCGCCCGCGAAAAGGACGAAGGCCGCCGCTGCGACCTCGAGGCCGGCATGGCGAAGCTCCTCGGCGCGCGCATCGCCTGGTCCACGGCCGACAACGCGCTCCAGATCCACGGCGGCAACGGCTTCGCGCTGGAATACGCGATCTCCCGCGTGCTCTGCGACGCACGCATCCTCAACATCTTCGAGGGCGCCGCCGAGATCCAGGCCCAGGTCATCGCCCGCCGCCTGCTCGAGGCGCGGACCGCCTAGGGTCCCGGCCTCGGCAGGTCCGGCGCATCTACCGACAGGTGCAGACGTCCGAAGTGCAATCGAACGTTCCGGCGCAGTTTGCCTTAAGTATGCTGCAGCCGCAGATATCGTCGCAGACCAGGACGCTCGGATCCGCGCCCTCGAACACGTCGCAAGGGGCCCAACCCTCGACAGGTCCAGTGGGAAGCGCCGATATCGAGTCGGCGAATTCCGAAAGGTCGACGGCCGGCCCGAACGGACATGCGGCAAGATCTACGGCGCATGTCTGGGGATCGATGACCCGCCAGCCACCGAGCGGCGAGCGCAATTCGTCCCAGTCGCCGACGCAGACCGGCTTGCGGGGCTGGCAGAACATCTCCCGAAACCGCGGCTGGGAGTCTCGCAGAGCCTCCCAGTTTCGGACGGTTTCCTCCGCTTGACGGGCAAAGGCCTCGCGGTCCTGTCCCGAAGCATCCTGCGCCAAAGTGGGCAAACCAGTTAAACTGAACAAAATGAACATCATGACGGCAGATACACGCATGCGAACCTCCCCTGATATTTTGCTTTGAGACTAATCATACAATATTTCTGTCGAACGAGATAGTCCCGGCCTTGAAAGCCTCCCGGTTTTCAAGTGTCAGGGGAGGATGCGATGACCGGACTGGCGAGGCTATGGCGAAACAGATCTCAGGCCCCCTCTTGCCATCCCGGGCTCTGCGGCCTTACCCTCGGCGTCCGATCGAAAAGCGGACCAGACCCGGGGGAGAAACCTTCATGAAACCAGCCGTCATCGGCCTCGCGGCCGCCCTCCTCCTCGCCGGTTGCGGCCTGCCCGGACGCACCCAGATGTCCGAACAGGCCTCCACAGTGACCACCTCCGCCGTCATCGAGGCGGTGGACCCCGCCACCCGGGCGCTGCGTCTGCGCGACGAAGCGGACGGCTCGGTCTTCACCGTCACCGCCGGGCCCGAAGTGCGCAACTTCGACCAGATCGCGGCAGGCGACCGCGTCGAGGTCAACTTCCTCGAGGCGACCACGCTCGAACTCGCGGATCCCGCCGACACCGGCGAGCGGCTGACGGTCGTCGGGGCCGGACGCGCACCCGAAGGGTCCCGTCCCGGCGCCGGCGTGATTGCCAGCACCAGTCTCGTCGTCGAGGTCGTCTCCTACGATGCGGACACCGGCGGGGCCGTCTACCGCCTGCCGGACGGATCTGAACGGCGCAGCACGGTGCCGCCGAACCTGCGCACCTTCGCCAGCGCGCGCAGGCCCGGCGACCGCGTGCTCGTGACGCTGACCGATGCCGTCGCCGTCGAGGTCACGCCGGCCCCCGCTGCCGGCTGAGCGCCTGTGCCGCCCGCGCCCGTGCGGGCGGCAGCCTCTCGCGCGGCAGGCCCGGAGCCAGCCGCGCCTCGAGGAAAAACCCCGTCAGCGCCAGCGCATCCGCCACGTCCGCGTCCCGCGCCTCGCCCTCGCCGCGCAGGAACCCCGGCAGGGGCAACAGCCGCTCCGCCCAAGGCGCCCCGCCCGTCCGGCTGACCGCCCGCCCGGACCTCGGCGACACCCAGACCAGATCGGAAACGGCCCCGGTCGCGGCACAGGCCGACAGATCGAGCCCGAACCCCAGATCCGCCAGCAACTCCAGCTCCCAGAGCGCATAAAGCGCAGGCCAGTCCGCCGCCCGCCCGAGGCTCGCGATCAGCGTGCGGGTCCGCAAATACAGCGCCGGATGCGCCGCCCGTTCCGGCAGGGCCGCGCCGATCAGCGCCAGGACGCTCGCCAGAACCGCCAGTGCCGCGCGCTCCGCAAGGATACTGCCCAGCGGCGTATCGATGGGATCGACGCGAAACGTGCCAATATGCGCCTCGAGCCGCGCCGACCACTCCACGCTCACCCGAGCACCAGGCTGGAGCACCGGGATCCACCGCCGCGACGCCCCGCCCCGCACGACGCCCGCATGCCGCCCGTGCTCGGCCGTGAACACCTCGACGATCGCCGAACTCTCGCCGTGCCGCCGGGCCGACACCAGCAACCCCTCGTCCCGCCAATCCATTCCGGCCCGTCCCCACCACCGCCCCGCGCCCTTCGCGTTTCATATAGGCATGAAATCTATCGAGCAGACAGCGCAGGCCAACGGGCCTGCGCCAGCAAAAACCCGCGCGCGCGAAAGCGCGCTCCGTTTTGCGCCAAAGGGCGCACCGCCCCGACCGCAAAAACGACGTTAACACTTTAATTCTTAAAAATCAACATCTTGGATACCGTCACATCGTGTGACGCGGCGCGAAGGCTCGCGGATCTGTTGCTCTCAGATCATCGACAACACGATCTTCCCGATATGTGCGGAGCTTTCCATCCGCGCATGCGCCGCCGCCGCCTCCTCCAGCGGATAGGTGCGGTCCATCACCGGCGCGATCCGCCCCGCCGCCAGCAACGGCCAGACCTCGTGCTCGAGTGCCGCAGCGATCCGCGCCTTCGCCTCGACCGATTGCGGCCGCAAGGTCGATCCCGTGAGGGTCAGCCGCTTCGTCATCACCTGCGCGAAGTTCAACTCCGCCTTCGCCCCGCCCAGAAACGCGATCATCACCAGCCGGCCATCCATTGCCAGCGCGCGCACGTCCCGCGCCAGATACTCGCCCCCCACCATGTCGAGGATCACGTCCACGCCGCGCCCGCCGGTCGCCTCCTGCGCCGCGGCGACGAAATCCTCCTCGCGGTAGTTCACCGCCCGCTCCGCCCCCAGCGCCACGCAGGCCGCACATTTCTCCGCTGTGCCCGCCGTCGCCAGCACCCGCGCCCCCCGTGCGGCGGCAAGCTGGATCGCCGTCGTGCCGATCCCCGACGATCCGCCATGCACGAGGAACGTCTCGCCCGCCTGCAATCCGCCCCGCTCGAACACGTTGTGCCAGACGGTAAAGAACGTCTCGCAGAGCGCCGCCGCCTCGATCATCGACAATTCACCCGGGATGGGCAGCGCATGATCGCCCTTGGTCAGCGCATATTCCGCATATCCCCCGCCCGGCAGCAGCGCGCAGACCTGATCGCCGGGTGACCACCGCGACCCGCCCGGCCCCACCGCCACCACCTCACCCGCACATTCCAGCCCCGGCAGGTCCGACGCCCCCGGCGGCGGCGCATAGGCCCCCGCCCGCTGCAAGGCGTCGGGCCGGTTGATCCCCGCCGCATGCACGCGGATCAGGATCTCGCCCACGCCGGGCACCGGCACGCCCCGCACGGCCGGCACCAGAACCTCCGGCCCGCCCGGACCGGCGATCTCGACCACCCGCATCGTCTCCGGCAGATCTGCCTCGAGGCTCACGCCGCCGCCCGCGTCTGATGGGCGTAGTCCCAGTAGAGCCGCCGCGCCCGCTGCGCCATCGCGGTCGTGGGCAACTCCCGTTCTTCGAACCGCGTCACCGGCATCACCTTGTTCGCATTCCCGGTGGTGAAGATCTCATCCGACTTCGCGAAATCCTCCACCGTCAGCACCGCCTCCACCACCTCGACCCCGTCGCCGCGCAGCAGACCGATGGTGCGCGCCCGCGTGATCCCCGCAAGGAACATGCCGTTCGGCACCGGCGTGAACACCACCCCGTCGCGCACCAGGAACACATTGGTCGAAGCCGTCTCCGCCACATGGCCCTCGATGTCGAGCGACAGCGCGTTCTGAAACCCCCGCCGCTTGGCCTCCGTCACGATCCGTCCGTTGTTGGCATAAAGACCCGCGGCCTTCGCCTCGGTCAGCGCCATGTCCGGCCGCGGTCGCCGATAGGGCGACACCGTCAGCGCGAACGGCCCCGGCTCCGCCATGGGGATGTCCTCGATGCAGACGACGAATGCCGTCGAGTCGGGCAGTGGATCGATATAGGACGCGGTCCCCTCGCGAGACCACATCATCGGCCGCAGATAGAGCTGCTCGCCCTTGGGATACCGCGCGACACCTTCGAGGACGATCGACACGATCTCGTCGGCCGTGACCTTCGGCTCCAGCCCCATCGACCGTGCCGAGGCAATGATCCGCGCGCAGTGCAGGTCCAGATCGGGGGTCACACCGTCAAATGCCCGCGCGCCGTCGAAGACCAGCGTCCCCTGCCAGGCCCCATGATCGGCCGCGCGAAGCACGGGCTGGTCGCCGTCCAGCCACCGCCCGTCCACCCAGGTGGAAACCGCCTTCCCGAGCGCCATGGCTCCCTCCGCAGATCAGCTCTTGCGGCGCCACCTTCCCGGCAGGCCCGCGGGCGCACTATCGTCAGGGGCTTTGATGCGGTCAAGGAGCCGCTGCGGCCCCTTCAGCATCATCGCCGCGACCGGATTCTTCGAGATGCGCGCCTTCACGTCCTCGAAGCTCATGATGTTGTCGATGCGCCGCTGGATGAATTCGCGGGTATTGGAGAAATTCGTGCTCTCGTCCCCGAGCCAATAGAGCAGGCTCGAGGAATAGACCGCCGACAGCGTCGTGCGCTTGGTGTACCAATTGTAGTCGGTCGAACTGTCCCCCAGCGCGGTCCAGATCGTGTCGGCCGTGTGCCAGATCGCCCGCGCTCCGTCCGCGGCATGCATCGGCAGCGCGAACAGCGCCGCCCCCCGCCGGACCGCCTCGCGCTCGTCCGCGACGATCTCGAGGCGCAGGGCGATCGCATGGGCCACCCGGTCGCGAAACCGCAACCCCAGCAGATCCTCGGCCGACAGCCGCGAGGCAAGCTCCGCATCCTTCAGATAGTGAAACGCCAGTGCCAGATCGACGCCGCCGCGCGGAAACGCGAGCCGCCCGAGGTCGGGTGCCACGTCCGCATCCTCCACGGCCTGCGCCAGCGTGCGATCCGTCCAGCCGTCGAACACCACATGGGGCATCGCGGCTTCCACCACCGCCTTGCGGGTCGCCTCGACATGGGCGTCTTCGTCGGGCGCGGTTTCGCTCTGGGGCATGATCTGCACTTCCTCTCTTTTTCGCCATCCGCAGGTGGACAGACCCGTATCGTCTGCGTATATAGCGCCCTCCTGCCGATATTCGAAACATTCTGACTGAAAGGTGGTGACTACCCGTGCAGGTGATGGTTCGTGACAACAACGTCGATCAGGCGCTGCGCGCTCTCAAGAAGAAGCTGCAGCGCGAAGGCGTTTTCCGCGAGATGAAGCTCAAGCAGCATTTCGAGAAACCCTCCGTCAAGAAGGCCCGCGAACGTGCCGAGGCCGTGCGTCGCGCGCGCAAGCTGGCGCGCAAGAAATTGCAGCGTGAAGGCGGTCTCTGAGAGCTGAGCCCGGGTGTCCGGACCTGCTGCCCGAGCGCAGCGGTCCGCTTCCCGGTCTGACATATGCCCGACCGGCCGCGTCGCCGGCTCCACATGACTGAGATTACGGGGCCTGTCGATCCGATCGACGGGCCTCTTTGCTGTGGACGACCCTTTTTATTCCGCCTTTCACCGGGTATCTAGGTCCCAAAAAACCGGGCATCTTGGGACAGGCAATGACATGCGCATGACGATTACCGCCTTTCTGGCGACGGGCCTCATCTGCGGCTGCGGCGTCAGCGCCGAACCGCCTCGCCAAAGCACGCCCCCCGTTGCCCGCGCCACCGCCATGACCCCAGAGGCCCCGACCTTCGACATCTGGCGCGACCGCTTCCGCCCCTTGGCCCTGTCCGAGGGCATCGATCCGGCCGTCTTCGACCGGGCGTTCGCGGGTGTCTCCCTCAACCCGGAGGTGATCCGGCTCGACGGTGCCCAGGCGGAATTCACCAAGCCGATCTGGGAGTATCTCGATGGTGCCGCCTCAGCCGACCGCATCGCGACCGGCCGCGCCAAGGCCGCCCAATTGGGGCCCACCCTCTCCGCCATCGAGGCCCGGTTCGGCGTGGACCGGTCGGCCGTGCTGGCGATCTGGGGGATGGAATCGAACTTCGGCACGTTCCGCGGCTCGATCCCGGTGGTCCAGAGCCTCGGCACCCTCGCCTTCCAGGGTCGCAGGCGGGCCTTCGGCGAGGAGCAGCTGATCGCCGCCCTCAAGATCCTCCAGGCCGGCGACGCGACGCCCGCGCAAATGGTCGGCTCCTGGGCAGGGGCCATGGGCCATACGCAGTTCATCCCGACGTCCTATCTCACCTATGCGGTGGATTTCACCGGCGACGGGCGGCGCGACATCTGGTCCGACGATCCCACGGACGCGCTCGCCTCCGCCGCGAACTATCTGCGCTCCAACGGCTGGGTGCTGGGCCAGCCCTGGGGGGTCGAGGTGCGCCTGCCCGCCGATTTCGATTTCGCCGTGGCCGACCAGGGCAACCGCCGTCCCGTCGCCGAATGGCGCGGGCGCGGCGTGACCCGCATCGACGGCGCGCCCCTCGCCGATCACGGCTCGGCGGCGATCCTCGCGCCGGCCGGCGCGCGCGGTCCCGCCTTCGCGGTCTACAACAACTTCTTTGTCATCAAGCGCTACAACAACGCCACTTCCTATGCCCTCGGCGTCGGCCATCTCGCGGACCGGATCGCCGGAGGCGGCCCCATCGTCGGGGCCTGGCCCCGCAATGAGCGCGAACTCAGCCGCTCCGAGAAGGTCGAGATGCAGGAGCGGCTCACCGCGCGCGGCTTCGACACCGGGGACACCGACGGCGTGATCGGACCCAACACCATCGCCGCCATCCGCGCCTTCCAGCAGTCCCGGGGCCTCACCCCTGACGGCTTTGCCTCCGCGGCCCTGCTGCAGCGCCTGCGCTGACGCGAAGCGACCCACGGGCCAAGCGCGCGGCAATCCCTGCCAAAACGTAAACAGGAATTGTAATTCCCTTCAATTACAGGTACTTGCCGTTTTTTCCGCGCGTGGACAGACGCTAGGCTCCCCATCCGGCGGAGCCCATCTCGACCAGCCGCGACGCCGTGCGCGCAAACTCGAACGACCCCGCCCCTTCCGGATAGAGCCCGTCGGGCGGGGCCGCCGCCGAAGCGATCAGGCGCACCTTCGCCTCGTAGAGCGCGTCGATCAGGGTCACGAACCGCTTGGCCTCGTTCGACTGCTGCGGCGAAAGCACCGGGATGTCCTCGAGGATCAGCGTCTCCACGGCCTCCGCGATGGCGAGGAAATCCGCAGGCCCGAGCGCCCGCCCGCAGAGATCGTCAAATCCCGCACGGGCCACGCCCGCGCTGAAGGCTGGCAGGTCCACGGTGCGCCCCTGCACGATCAGGCTGCGCGGCGCGCCCGGACCCTGCGCGAGCGCGGCCCAGGCCGCCTCGATCGCCGCACGGGCCTCGGGCCCCAGCGGGCTGTACCAGACCTGGGCACCCCGCAGCCGGTCCAGCCGGTGATCGTGCGACGAGGCCAGCTCGTGGATTTCCAGCCGGTCCTTCATGATCTCGACGAAAGGCTTGAACAGATGCCGGTTCAGCCCGTCCCTGTAGAGGTCGTCCGGATGCCGGTTCGAGGTCGTCACCACCACCACCCCCCGCGCGAAGAGCCGCTCGAAGAGCCGCCCCACCAGCATCGCATCGGTAATGTCGGTGATCTGCATCTCGTCGAAACACAAAAGCGTCGCCCCGTCCGCCACCGCGTCGCCCACCGGCCGGACCGGATCGCCTTCGTGGGTCGCGCGCGCCGCATGGATCGCCGCGTGGGTCTCCTGCATGAAGCCGTGGAAATGCACCCGCCGCTTTGGGGTCACGGGGGCCCCCTCGAAGAAGAGGTCCATCAGCATGGACTTGCCCCGCCCGACCCCGCCGTAGAGGTAAAGCCCGGGGATCGCCCGCTCCACGATCCGCTCGCGACCCCAGCCGAACCGCCCGAGACCCACCGACTTCGGCCGCGCCGGGTTGTAGTCCCGCAGGCGCATGTGCAGCAGCTGAAGTTTCTCGACCGCGAGCCGCTGCGCGGGATCCGCGTCGAGCGCGCCCTGCGCCACCCGCGCGCGGTAAAGGGGCATGGGACCTTCCATGCGCCTTTCTTTGCGCGACAGCTGTCCGTTCGCAAGGGCGCCGCTCAGGCGTCCGGATCGTCCTGCGGCGCCCGGAGTGCCCGCGCCATCTGCCGCTCGCGCATCCGGAACCGCGCCCGCGCCGCATCGTCGTAGCGCGCGATGCAGGCGGCACAACTGACCCCCGGCTCGAAGTCCGGGTGGGCCCGCCCGGAGGCCGTGACCGCCCCGCCGCAGGCATGGCAGATCTCGCAATCCCCCTGCGCGAGGCCCGGCCCGACGCTCACCCGCTCGTCGAAGACGAAACACTCCCCCTGCCACAGGCTCTCCCCCGGGCCCGCCTCGAGATAGGCGAGGATCCCGCCGCGCAGGTGAAACACCTCCTCCACCCCCCGCCCCAGCAGATAGGCCGAGGCCTTTTCGCAGCGGATCCCGCCGGTGCAGTACATCGCGATCCGCTTGCCGCGAAAGCGCTCCGCCTGCGCCTCCCACCAGGCAGGAAAGTCGCGAAACGAGGCCGTGCCGGGATCGACCGCCCCCGCGAAGGACCCGATCGCCACCTCGTAGGCGTTGCGCGTGTCGATCACCGCGACGTCCGGCGCGCGGATCAGGTCGTTCCACTCCAGCGGATCCACATGGGTGCCCACGGCCACGGTCGGATCGGCCCCCACAGTCCCCAGCGTCACGATCTCGGGTTTGATCCGCACCTTCATCCGCGCGAAGGGCCAGCCCGAGGCCCTGCTCTCGCGCGCCGCAAAACCCGCGCACCCGGGAAGGCCGCGCAGATGGGACAGCACCGCATCGAGGCCCGCCCGCGTCCCCGCGATCGTGCCGTTGATCCCTTCGCGCGCCAGGATCAGCGTCCCGCGCACGTCGGACGCTTCGCAAATCTCGCGCAAGGGCCCGCAGACCGCCTGCGGATCCGCGATCTGCGCGAAGCGGTAGAGCGTGGCGACGTGGATCTCGGGGGCATTGTTCGGCATGGCGCGCCTTCTACAGACCTGCCGGCAGGCTGCCAAGATCCCGCTGCCCCGAGGGGCCGGACGTGCTAGCCTTCGGGCGGAGCATGCAGGCGGGAGCCCCGATGGAGAAGCCACACGAACGCGACGCGTCCGAGTCCGCCCTGTCGAGGCGGGCCCCGCATATCCTGCGGGCCGTAGAACGGGCGCTCCTCATCGTCGTGGCGCTGCTGACCGTGATGGCCGTGGGGCTCGAGCTGGCGAAGATCGCCGCGAGCCTCACGATCACGCTCGCGGACATTCTCCTGATGTTTCTCTACGCGGAGGTGATCGGCATGGTGTCGGTGTTCTACACCAGCCGCACCATCGTC
Source organism: Rhodobacterales bacterium (assembly GCA_038209095.1). Classification (GTDB taxonomy): domain Bacteria; phylum Pseudomonadota; class Alphaproteobacteria; order Rhodobacterales; family Rhodobacteraceae; genus Amaricoccus. The sequence goes on along the minus strand of JBBQYB010000048.1, from coordinate 355 downwards.
GTGATCTATCCGATCTTCATCGCCATCACGGCGCTCGCCCGGCTGATCGTGCTTCAGGGAAAGGATATGGATCCGATCAACATCCTCTACGAAGCGGTTGCGATCTTCATCCTCGCCCTCGCCGTGCTGATCCTCGGACGGCGGCGCGAGGATTGAACGCCGCTTGACCGGAGGAGCCCCAGAGGGTAGGAGCTTGCGCAATTCCGGGAGTAGAGAAGCTTCCGGTCCCGCCCATCGCGCGGGATCGCCGCCGGTCAGCGCGTTGCGCCCACCGGCGCGTTCCGCGTTTGCAGGCGACGACAAAGGGATGAGACGATGTTCGAGAACCTGTCCGACCGGCTGTCCGGCGTCTTCG
>JBBQYB010000047.1:0-20460 GCA_038209095.1 Rhodobacterales bacterium | reverse complement strand
CGCCCCCCGTCGATCCTTCACCTGGCGGATGAAGTTGTCGTGGATGACCCGCTGCAACCGCTTGAGCCGCTCCACGTCCTCGGCGCGTTCGGGGCGGAACGGATCGAGCAGGCTCTTGTCCTCGCCCGCCGTATGCACCCGACGCTCGATGCCATAGCGCCCCAGCAGCTCGTGGAACCCGAAAGAGGCGGAGATCACCCCGATGGATCCCACGATGGAATTCTCGTCCACATGGATGTCGTCCGCCGCCGTCGCGAGCCAGTAGCCCCCCGAAGCCGCCACATCCTCCACGAAGGCATGGACCGGGACCGACTTCTCGGTGGCGAGCCTGCGGATGCGCGCGGCGATCAGGCTCGACTGCGCGGGACTGCCACCCGGCGAGTTCACGACCAGCGCCACCGCCTTCGGCTTGCCGCGCCGGAACAGCCCCTCGATCATCGGGGCGAGCCCCGCATCCGTCAATGCCGGTGCCCCGAAGCGCGCACCCGCGCCGATCACCCCTTCCAGCCGCATGACGGCGACGAACGGGCGCTTTTGAAACAACGAGAATTTCATGCCCGGCACATAAGCCGGCATCCGGCCTGCGGCAAGCCCGCCCCGTCGCACCGTCCCGCGGCGCATCCGCCCGAAGGCCCGGTCACGTGCCCTCGAACAAATCGCCCGCCTGCCCGCCCGCCCGCGGCACCGGCAGCCCCAGATGCGTCCAGGCCTTCGCCGCCAGCATCCGCCCGCGCGGCGTGCGCTGGATCAGCCCCTGTTGCAGCAAAAACGGCTCGATCACCTCCTCGATGGCGTCGCGCACCTCCGAAAGTGCGGCCGCGATCGTCTCCACCCCCACCGGCCCGCCGCCGTAATTCTCCGCGAGCAACGCCAGATACCGCCGGTCCGCCCCATCGAGGCCGAGCCCGTCCACCCCCAGCCGCGTCAGCGCCCTGTCCGCAATCGCTTGCGTCACCTTGCCGTCGCCTTCCACGATCGCGAAATCCACCACCCGGCGCAACAACCGCCCCGCGACCCGCGGCGTACCCCGCGCGCGCCGCGCGATCTCGAGCGCACCCTCCGGCGTCGCATCCGCGCGCAACAGCCGCGCCGCCCGCGTCACGATCTGCACCAGTTCGTCCACGTCGTAGAACTCGAGCCGCGTCGGGATCCCGAACCGGTCGCGCAGCGGCGTCGTGAGCAACCCCAGCCGGGTCGTCGCCCCTACCAGCGTGAAGGGCTGCAACTCGATGCGCACCGTGCGCGCCGCAGGCCCCTCGCCGATCACCAGATCCAGCATGAAATCCTCCAGCGCAGGGTACAGGATCTCCTCCACCGCCGGGTTCAGTCGGTGGATCTCGTCGATGAACAAAACGTCGCGCGCGTCGAGATTGGTCAGGATCGCCGCCAGATCCCCCGCCCGCGCCAGAACCGGCCCCGACGTCATGCGAAAATTCACCCCCAGTTCCCGCGCCATGATCTGCGCGAGCGTCGTCTTGCCCAGACCCGGCGGCCCGTGAAACAGCGTGTGGTCCATCGCCTGGCCCCGCCTGCGCGCGCTCTCGATGAAGACCGCGAGGTTCGCGCGCGCCGCCCGCTGGCCCACGAACTCCTCGAGCGTCTGCGGCCGCAACGCCCGGTCGGCGTCCTCGGGCAGGGGTGCGGCGCGCAGCGCGGGGTCGGGCTCGGTCATCCGCTCACCCTTTCGGCGCCAGCAGCTTGAGGGCGGCCCGGATCAGCGCCTGCGTCCCCAGATCCGCCTCGCCCGCCTGCGCCACGGCACCTGCGGCCTCGTTCGGCGCGTAGCCGAGGTTGACCAGCGCCGACAGCGCCTCCGCACTCGCCCTCGCGCTCTCCGGGGTGGCAGGCCCCGCCACCTCCGCGCGCGATACGTCGCCCGCCACCGCCGGCTGCGCCCCGCCCGCCCCTATCGCCATCGGGACCGGGGACTTGTCGCGCAACTCCAGCACGATCCGCTGCGCGATCTTCGGCCCGATCCCCGGTGCCGCCCTTATCGCGGCCGTATCCCCATGCACCAGCGCCCGGGCGACGCCCTCCGCCCCCAGCGTCCCCAGCACCGACAGCGCGGCCTTCGCCCCCACCCCCTGCACCGAGGTCAGCAAGCGGTGCCACTCGCGCTCCGCAAGGGTCGAAAACCCGAAGAGCTGCAACAGGTCCTCGCGCACCAGCAGATCCGTATAGAGCGCCACCGCCTCCCCCGGCCCCGGCATCCGCGCGAGCGTCCGCTCCGAGCAATAGACCAGATAGCCCACGCCGCCCGTGTCGATCAGGACGTGATCGGCCGCCCGGTAGTCCAGTTGCCCGCTGATCTTGCCGATCATGCCCCTGCCTCCGCACGGGCCAGGGCCGCCTCAAGCCGTCCGCCGAACCGCGCGTGATGCGCGTGGCAGAGCGCTATGGCAAGCGCATCCGCCGCGTCCGGTCCGCCGAACACGACCCCCGCGAGCTGGAGCCGCACCATGTGCTGCACCTGCGCTTTTTGCGCATGACCCACGCCGACCACGACCTTCTTCACCGCATTCGGCGCGTATTCCGCGACCGCGAGCCCGAACTGAGCGGGCACCAGGAGGGCAATGCCGCGCGCCTGCCCGAGCTTGAGCGTGCCGGCCGCGTCCTTGTTCACGAACGTGTGCTCCACCGCAGCCTCGCTCGGCTGCCACCGCGCGAGGACCATTGTAAGCTGCACGTGCAGGCTCAAAAGACGCGTGGCGAGATCCGAACCCTCCGACTGGCAGGCCCCGTTCGCAACATGCCGCAGCTGCCCGCCGTCGACGTCGACGACACCCCAGCCGGTACGGCGCAAACCCGGGTCGATCCCTATGACGCGCATGGGTGCGTGATCCTGCCCGATCCGGTCGCCGCGTCTCCTGCCGGACGCCTGGCGCGCACGCTAGCACGAAAGAGGAACAGACGCCAAGCCCCTCGTGCGGCACGCCAATCCCGGCCGAATGCGCGCAATGGTTTACAAAACCTTGAGATACCTTCCAAAAACGCATGACGGACATGCACAAATGCCGTGTTGTCAGCCTCGCGAATGCCTCCTAGATGAGCAGCATGAAAAGGCGGGTCCATCCGCCTCGACCTTAGGAAATTGAGAATGTCTTTCATTGAACCCACCCGCTCCGTTCCGCTCGGATCGATCACGACCCTCCGGATCGTGTCGTTCATCGAGCGCCTCTGGGACGGGTTCATCGCCTGGCGGACCACCCGGGCGACCACCAAGGCGCTGGCCGCCCTGTCGGATGCCCAACTGTCCGACATCGGGATCAACCGGGGCGAAATCCTTGAACTTGCCGAGACGCTCGCGCGCCGCTGACGGCACGTTCGACGCAGCCGGTACAGCGGCCGTCCCGGACCTCCCGGGCGGCCGTTTTGCTTTTCAGCCGTGCCTCAGCACCAGCGTCATCCATTCCCCCTCGCGCACGTGAAACGCGCGCCTGTACCCCCAGGCCCCGTAGACCGCGAGCACCGATGCGGCCTGCCGCGCCAGAAGGCCCGACAGGATCGCATACCCCCCGGGCGCCTGATGTGCCGCCAGCTGCGGCGCGAGCCGCCGAAGCGGTCCGGCGAGGATATTGGCGAAAATCAGCCCGTAGGGACCTTCGCGCATCAGGCGCGGATGCCGGAATCCCGCCGCCGTTACGCAACCGATGCGTGCGCGGTACCCGTTCGCCGCGACGTTCGTCCGCGCGGTCTCGGTCGCGAGCGGGTCGATGTCGCCGGCGAGCGCCCGGGCCGGCCAGACCGCCACCGCCGCCATCGCAAGGACGCCGGTCCCGCCGCCGATGTCGGCCACGGTGCGCGCCAGCACGCCGCGGCGCGCCAGACGGTCGAGTGCCACAAGGCACGAGCGCGTGGTCGCATGGTGCCCCGTGCCGAAGGCCTGTGCCGCCTCGATCTCGAGCCCGATGCGGTTGACAGGCACCCGCGCGCGATCATGCGCGCCGTATACGACGAACCGGCCCGCCGCGACCGGCGTCAGTTCGCCCAGCACCTGCGCCACCCAGTCCACATCTTGCACGCGCCGCGTCTCGAAGGCCGGGGCCCGGTGGAGCGCCGCGAGCAGCGCCAGCGCACCCGGATCCGGCAACCCGTCGAAATGCGCGCCAACGTCCCAAAGGCCGCTCTCGTCGTCATGGTCGCGCAATTCTGTCGCGACCGGATCGAGCGCCTCCAGATCGTCGGCGAGCGCCTGGGCCGCCGCAGCGCCGCGCAAAGGCGTGGAGACGTGATAGAGCGCCATGGGGCAGACCTCGATGGGGACGCGTTCGCCCGTCGCCTAAGACCCGGCACCTGCGGGGTCAAGCGACCTCGAAGGGCTCAGGCCACCACCCCGACCGGACAGCTCACGCCGGTCCCGCCGATCCCGCAGTAGCCGTTGGGGTTCTTCGCGAGGTATTGCTGATGGTAGTCCTCGGCATAGTAGAATTCGGGTGCCGGCACGATCTCGGTCGTGATGGTGCTGTAGCCCGCCTCGGCGAGCCTAGGCTCGAAGGCGTCGCGTGTCGCCTCCGCCGCCTGCGCCTGCGCGTCGTCGAACGTGTAGATGCCGGAGCGGTACTGCGTGCCCCGGTCGTTGCCCTGCCGCATGCCCTGCGTCGGATCGTGCCCTTCCCAGAACACCCGCAGCAGCGCCTCGTAGGAAATCTGCGCCAGATCGAACGTGACCAGCACGACCTCGTTGTGTCCGGTCCGGCCCGAGCAGACCTCCTGATAGAGCGGGTTCTGCGTCTCGCCGCCCGCATACCCCACCGCCGTCATCCAGACGCCGGGCAGGTTCCAGAACATCCGCTCGACGCCCCAGAAACACCCCATGCCGAACATCGCCTGCGCCATGCCCTCCGGATGCGGCCCCTTGAGCGCCCGACCGTTGACGAAATGCGTGCGGGCGGTCGGAACCGGATCGGGGCGGCCGGGCAACGCGGTGCCTTTGGCCGGAATTTCGCTCTTCGTGAACAGACCGAACATGGGACGACACCTCTCGACAGGGGATTCAGGGAAGCGGTTTCACGACCCTATGTAGGGGGTCTTCGGCCGCCGCCAAGCCCGCCCCCGCCCCGCGCAGCTTAAGGCCGCAGACGAAGCGCCAGCCGATCAGCGCGGCGAGCGCGCCCACCACAACGCTGACCATCGCCTGGCCATAGATCACGCCGGGTGCCGCAAAGGCCGCGGCCATCGCCGAGGCGACCGGCAACAGCAACACGCCGTCGCGCGACCAGTTCAGCGCCGTCGACCAGAGGGGCCGCCCCAGCGTGTTGAATGCCGCGTTCGACACGAAGAGCGCCCCTCCGAACACGAACCCGCCCGCCGCGAGCCCGACGAAGGCATCGAGCACCAGCGCCCCCTCCGCCCCGAGACGGAACACGGCAACCACGCCGTCCCGGGCTGCGAACAGGGCTGCCCAGGCCACAAGCGTGTAAAGAACGCTGAAGATCAGCGCGTCGCGGTAGGTCCCGCGCACCCGCGCCATCAGTCCCGCGCCGTAATTCTGACCGAGGATGCCGCCGATCGCGCCCGACAGCGCATAAATGCCCCCGAAGGCCAGCACCGTCAGCCGCGACACCACCGCCCAGCCCGCGACGGCCCCGTCCCCGTAACCCGCGATCAGCGCCGTCAAGAGCGCGTTCGCCACCGGCGTCGACATCTGCGTCAGCGTGGCAGGCCCCGCGATCGCCGCGAACGGCCGCACCAGCCCTGCCAGCGCCCGGCGGCTCGGGGCCGCCAGCATCTCATGCGGCCGCATCAGGAACCACAGGGCCACGATCCCCACGAAACACCGCGCGATGACCATCGCATAGGCCGCGCCGTCCATCCCGAGCCCGAGGGTGAAGATGAACAGCGGATCGAGCACCATGGCGATGACCCCCGCCGCCATCGTCACCGCCATGGCCCGCCAGGCATCCCCGAGCGCCCTGAGCACCGCCCCCCCGGTCATCCCCAGCGCCATGAACGGCATGGACGGCAGCGTGATCGCAAGAAACCGCGCCGCCACGTCCAGCGTCTCGGCACTCGCGCCCGCGAGCGAGAGCGCCTCGCGCCGCCAGACGAACACCCCCGCCGCCAGCATCGCCTGCACCCCGAACGTCACGAGCAACGCCCCCGTCGCCTGATCGCGCGCCCGCTCCCGCTGCCCAGCCCCAAGCGCCCGGCTCACGAGCGCGTTGGTTGCGATCGCCAGCCCGATCCCCGTCGAGATGATGAAGAACTGGATCGTCCACGCGAACCCGAGGGCCGCCATCAGCCGCTGGTCATCGAGCCGCGACACCCAGAACAGCGTCGCCGCATCGATCAGGAACATGAACGTCAGGCCCAGCGTGCTCGTCATCGTCATCACGACGACATGACGCATGGTCGAGCCCGTGGTGAACTTGGCACCCTCGTGCATGAAAGCCCTATTCCGCCGCAGCCGGCACCGGACCGCGCGCGAAGATCGTCTCGCGCCCCGGCTCGGGATGGCGCGGGATCAGCAGCGAGAGCCCGAGCGCCGCGGCGGCCATCAGCGCCGCCAGATGGAACACCGCCTCCAGATTGACAATCCACAGATACCCGAGCGTCGCAGGCAGGAACACCGCGGCGATATGATTGATGGTGAACGCCACCGCCGCCGTCGGCGCGATGTCCCCCGGATCCGCGATCTTCTGGAAATACGTCTTCAACGCGATCGACAGCGCAAAGAACAGATGATCGAGCACGTAGAGCGCGCAGGCCACCCCCACCCCCCAGCCGAAGCCGTAGAGCCCGCCATACGCGAGAAAGATCACCAGAAGCCCCGCATGCTCGATCCCCAGCGACACCCGCTCGCCGAGGCCCCCCACCATGCGCCCGATCAGCGGCCCCGCCACCACGTTGGCCGCGAACGTCACCATCAGGAGCATCGTCATCTGCGGCACGCTCAGCCCGAACCGCTCCACCATCATGAACGCGGCGAAGACGATGAAGATCTGCCGCCGCGCCCCCGAAAGGAACTGGAGCACGTAATAGAGCCAGTACCGCCTTCTGAGCACCATGGTCCGGCGCTGCGGGTGCGGGCTCTCGAACTGCGGATAGGCGAACCAGCAATACCCCGCCACCAGCACCGTCGCCGCCCCCGCGATCAGATAGATCACCTCAAAGTCCCCGCCCGTCTGGGTCCAGACCAGCAGGATCAGCGCATAGGCCGCGAACGCCGCCGCCGAGCCCGCCGCGATCAGCCAGCCGAGCGCCTGCGGGGCCTCCGCCTTCCCCAGCCACTGCAACTGCAGCGACTGGTTGACCGTCTCGTAATAGTGAAACCCGATCGACCCGATCAGCGTCGTTATCAAAAGGCCCCCGAACGTCGGAAAGACCGCCGTCAGCGCCACCGCCGCGCCCAGCATCGTCAGCGACACCAGCGCCAGCACCTGCTCGCGCATCACGAGCAGGATCGCGATCACCCCGATGGCGAGGAACCCGGGGATCTCGCGCACCGTCTGAAGCCAGCCGATCTCGACCCCCGTGAACCCCGCCCGCTCCACCACGAAGTTGTTGAGCAGGGCCGACCACACCGAGAACGCGAGCGGCATGCCTGCCGCCATCACGAGCAACAGCCCGATGGGCCCCCGCCAGAACGGCAGGCTGCGGGCAGTGGCGAGCGGGACCACGGGGGCGCGAAACAGGTGCATTTCCCGACGCCTACTCCTGCGCGCGGGCCAAGGCGAGCGCTTTTTGCGGCAGGGCCGGAGCCCTGCCCGGCGCGCGCTCCCCCGGCACTCCGCGCAACGCGCGTGCCCCGGCCTTATGCTGCGCGCGAGCCTCGCCCCCGGAGACCGCCATGCCAGACCCCGCCGCCCCGCAGATCCTGATGCTCCCGCTCGACGCGATCGACGCGGACGCGCTCACCCGCGACCGCACAAGCGAGGACGAGGAGGCCTGCGCCGAGTTGCGCGCCTCCATCGCCACCGGCGGCCTGCGCATGCCCATCGAGGTCTTCGCCCTCGCCGATCCAGACGGCCCCCTCGAATACGGCCTCATCTCGGGCTGCCGCCGCCTCGCGGCCTTCCGCGCCCTGCACGCCACCGCCTCCGACAAGACCCGCTTCGCCGCGATCCCCGCCTTCCTCCGCGAACCCGCCAGCATCGCGGCCGCCCTCGCTGCTATGGTCGAGGAAAACGCGATCCGCACCGATATCTCCCCCTGGGACCAGGGCCGCCTCGTCGTCAGCGCCCGCGACGGCGGCATCTTCGAGACCCTCGACGCGGCCGTGGACGCCCTCTACCCCAGCTTCTCGCGCCAGAAGCGTGCGCGCATCCGCGCCGCAGCGCTCGTGGTGGAGGAACTCGACGGTGCCCTCACCACGCCCGAGACGCTCTCCCTGCGCCAGGTCCTGCGCATCGCGGCCGCGCTAACCCGCGGCTACGGCGACCTCATGCGCCACGCGCTCGGCGAGACCCGCCGCACGGACGCGGCCACCCAATGGCAACGCCTCCTGCCGATCCTGATCGAATCCGAAACCACCGAAGCCCCGACCCCGGCCCCGCCCAGTCCCGCCGCCCCGGCCGCCCCCGCCGCATGCTGACCCCCAAATACGGCCTCAACATCCGCCGCGAGAAAACCCCCGAAGGCTGGCGCCTCAACTTCACCGGCCCCGAGGCGACCGGCCTCCTGATGGACAGCGTCTTCGACGAGATCGAGAGCATTTTCGGGGCGGCTTGAGGGCCAATCGCTCTGCGCGGAGCCTGTCTCATCCGGCTGGGCGGGAGACCGCACCGCTGTAGGACGGACTGACGATCGCATTCGGCCCGAGCCGGCCATTCGAGACGTGTCGCGACTCCGCGCAGCGGTTCCCAGAGCCGCCGATCATGTGCAACGCAGCATCTTGACCCTCGTGCGGTCGGCTGTGCAGGACTTTGCTGCCGTTTGCATTTAAGTTATGATACTCACTTCTACTACACTCAGGAGTATCCATGGCTTCACTGCATGTGCCCAAGCTGACAACGACGATTCTTCAATTATACAGTGAAGCCGCGCTCCACAATGCGGATGAACTGCTCGTTGAAGCCTCGCTCTTGCGCGACCATAACTACATGGCACGGGCCTACTTCTTGGCTGTGGCCTGCGTAGAGGAGGCGGGTAAAGCCTTGCTCGCTTTCGATGCACAGAACCGAAACCTGTCCGATCCAGCGGTCTGCACAAAGCTGAAAAAGTCTATGGGAAGCCACGGGTTAAAGATCAACTATGCGTTGAGTATCTGGGCCTTGAATAGCCCGGATCAGCGCAAAGAGCTGAGGGTGGCGCTTGATCTAATCTTTTACGTCAGGCGCGGGCGCGAACCGTCGATGTACACCGACCTACGCACTGGCCCGGATCGAGTGCAGACGCCGCGTGAGCTCGTCCGCGATAGCGCCGCGCGGGACTGTGTCAGGCTCGCGGAGAACTGCCTCACATATGCACACCGCCACGTGATTGAGAAAACACCAGCCAAGTTCACGACTGCTCACGATCAACTTTTCACGATGAAGTCCGTCAAGTTTCAGGAGATGATGAACACGGAAGACTTCTGGTGGTACTACATCTCGCGAATGGAAGCAGGCCAGCCAGACATCGCGGAAGCCGTGGTCGGATACGAGGGACACCACATCCAGACTGACACGCCGTTCAATGCTGCGCAGTAAACGAGAGTTGCATTTCTTTCGCCTGTCCTGAAAGGCAACAAATGACTACTTGCAGTCGATCGCTGCGTTAGTGCCGAGTGTCATCTAGCATCAATAGCAGCCGTAGGACTGGGCCTGCTTGAGCGGCAGCAGTGGAGACCGAGCTGCCGTTCGAGCAATGGCAGCTTGGTGTGACGTGACAAAATCGGTCCGATCAGGCCCCTTTCCAAGTCGTCATGGCAGCCGATCAGGGGGACATTATTCAACGCGAAACAGGGGTCACGTTTGGATGCGAATTGACAGGCAACAGCGCATGTCCCTCAATATCTGGGACCAGATGAGGCATAAGAGCAAGGCAGCATGAAGGTCCTAACTATTGTCTTCGTAGCTTACGGGATTACCGCTTCCTCGGCAATGGCGGCTAGCACTGCGGAATTATGCAGAACGCTAGACGTCACCAAGCTTACCAAGAGCGATGTCAAGGTTCTTGCTTACAATGCTTCCGAACTCATGGGCAGTGACACCGGCTGGAAAGTTTTGCAGATCAGCGAAGGAATGGTCGAGGAATGGCCATTCTTCGGATCCTACGAAAAAGCTAGGACTAATGTCGTTTGCTCGTCGCACGGCATGCTTGACTGGAAAATGGTTGATAAGGCGATGAAGATCTCTTTGAAGTACAGCTGCGAGACCCACTGGCTTCCCTAAATGATCGGAAAGGGCTCCGAGCGGACTGACGCATCGCAGCATTGACGGCGGATCGAACCGCCCACCGAACGTCCGCAGTCGAAGCAATGGCAATCAGGTTCGCTCGCGCAACGCAGGTCAGCTTCCCGCCCTTTGCGCTTGTGAGCGCCTTCATCGCACCAAATTGAAAACAGCGATAACTTCAACAGCGGTGCGACACCATCCGGCCAATTAACATTCGTTGCTGTGCAGTTAACAGCATCTCATTAGTCGTTATAAAACAATATCTTACCGTTTTGTCCACGCGTGGACAAACCCCCTGTCCGCACCCAAAAACCGCTGCCCTCAGGTCGCAAGCACGCTATTGAACCGCTGGAAGCCCTCCTCGTTCATCTCCCCGGGGACCTGCGGCAGTTGGGTCGCGACCGGCTCGTCACCTTGCCGATGCCACCGGAGCCCGCGTCGGCCCCCGGACGGTCTTGCCCGCCTGCGGGGTCGAGGGTACGGTCCGGCGTCCCATCGGGTGCGCCATGCAGACCGTCTTCTCCCCCCGCCACGCAGGCCATGCCGGCAACGTCGAACTGGTCCCCGGCGCGCTCGCCCCCGCCTTCGAGATGCCCCGCCGCGCCGAGATCATCCGCGCCCGCGTCGCGGAGGTGGGCCTCGGCCCGATCCTTTCGCCCCGCGACCACTCCCTCGACCTCGCCCGGCGCGTCCACGCCCCCGACTACGTCGATTTCCTGCCCCGCGTCTGGCCCCTCTGGACCGCCGAGGGCCGCACCGGAACCGCGATGCCCTTCTGCTGGCCCGTCCCGTCGCTGCGCGCCGACATCCCGCCCGCCCATATCGACGGTCTTCTCGGCCATTATTCCTTCGACGCCGGCGCCACCTTCGTCGCCGGAACCTGGGACGCCATCAAGGCGAGCCACGACACGGCCCTCACCGCCGCCGACCTGATCGCCGCCGGGGCCCGCGCCGCCTTCGCCCTCTGCCGCCCCCCCGGCCACCACGCCGGCCGCCGGACCATGGGCGGCTATTGTTTCCTCAACAACGCCGCCCTCGCCGCCCAGACACTCCGCGACCAGGGTGCCGCCCGGGTCTCGATCCTCGACATCGACTACCACCACGGCAACGGCACCCAGGACATCTTCTACGATCGCGCCGACGTCCAGGTCGTGAACATCCACGCCGATCCCCGCGAGGAATACCCTTATTTCCTCGGTCACGCCGACGAGACCGGCACCGGCGACGGCTTCGGCTATACCCTCAACCTGCCCCTCCCCCGCGGCACGGAATTCACCCTCTGGCGCTCCGCCCTCACATCCGCCTGCACGGCCATCTCAACCTACAAATCCGACGCGATCGTGGTCTCGCTCGGCGTCGATACGTTCAAGGACGACCCCATCAGCGCCTTCCGCCTCGACACGCCCGACTATCCGCGCATCGGCGAACGGATCGCAAGGCTCGGCCTCCCCACGCTCTTCGTCATGGAAGGCGGCTACGCCGTGGAGGCCATTGGCCGGAACGCCGTGGGCGTTCTGACGGGGTTCGAGGCGGTCTGACGTTAATCATTCGGTAACCTTTGGATTGCTCCAGCGGCATCCGTGACTAACCCTCGACCCCGGATATCAAGGGGATGATCGCATGCTGCACTACGTATTGGCTGTACTGTTGACAATGTTTGGCGGAACGGCGGCCGCGGGCTGCCCGGGGCTCGGCTTCAAGGACGACGAGCTGCACATGTCGGCACGCCAGCTCGTGACGCCAAAGGTGGCCGAGGTCCGGGCCGGAGGCACCGTCCTGCTCGGTCATTGCGATGCCCTGCCCGGCAAGGGGAACATCTCGTTCGATCCGACCCTCTCCATCTACTATATCGCAGATCGCAAACGCATGGATCTCGAGTTCGCAACCGTCGGGAACTGCGATACGGTTCTCCTAGTCCGCACGCCCTCCGGACGGTGGTTCTTCGACGATGACAACGGGCCGCAGCGCAATGCGAAGCTGCGCCTCAGCCATCCGCCGGAAGGGCGCTACGAGATCTGGGTCGGCAGCGAGGGTGGCTTCGCGTGCCAGACGAGCCTGAAGTTGCAGACCTTCCGGGCGACCGTCCGCCTTGCCCAGAACGCGCCATGACCCAAACGTATGTTGTGCCTTGCAGAAAGCGCTACCCAAGGGATTGACCGCTCCTTATAATGCTCACTGATCTGTGAGCTTCAGGACAGGGATATCCACGACATGCGCTGTCCGTTCTGCGGAAACATCGATACCCAGGTCAAGGACAGCCGGCCCGCGGAGGACCACGTCTCGATCCGGAGACGGCGGTTCTGTCCGGCCTGCGGGGGACGGTTCACCACCTACGAGAGGGTCCAGCTTCGAGACCTCGTCGTCGTCAAGAAAAGCGGCAAGCGTGAACCCTTCGACCGCGACAAACTCGAGCGGTCCATCCGCATCGCCCTTCAGAAACGACCCATAGAGCCGGAGCGGATCGACCAAATGGTGTCGGGGATCGTGCGCAGGCTCGAATCGCTCGGCGAGACGGACGTGCCCTCGGATTCCATTGGGCAGATTGTCATGGAGACACTGGCGCGCATCGATACCGTAGCGTATGTGCGATTTGCAAGCGTGTACAAGAATTTTCAGGCCGCCGACGACTTCGAGGAGTTCGTGTCCGAGCTTCGCCCGCCTCAGCCGACCGGCGAGGACTGATCCGGAAAGCCGCAATGTCGCAAGGTCTGATCGACGATGCCTGGATGGGTGTGGCCCTCGGCCTCGCGCGCAGAGGTCTCGGAAACGTCTGGCCGAACCCGGCCGTCGGTTGCGTGATCGTCAAGGACCAGGTCGTGGTGGGCCGCGGCTGGACCCGGTCAAGCGGCCGCCCCCATGCCGAACCCCTCGCTCTCGCGCAAGCAGGCGGCGCGGCGCAGGGTGCCACGGTCTATGTCACGCTGGAGCCGTGCCGCCATACGGGACGAACCCCGCCCTGCGTGGATGCCCTGATCGCGGCCGGCGTCGCCCGGGTCGTCATGCCCATCGAGGATCCCGACCCGCGCGTCGACGGCCAGGGCCTCGCCGCCCTGCGCTCCGCTGGGTTGGAGGTGTCGGTAGGTTGCAGGGCGGAGGAGGCCGCGGCGCTCAACGCGGGGTTCTTGTCTCGGATCACGCGGGGCCGTCCGTGGCTTACGCTCAAGCTCGCGACCTCGCTTGACGGACGGATCGCCACGGGAACCGGTGAGAGCCGCTGGATCACCGGGCCCGCCGCGCGGCGGGCGGTCCACCAGATGCGCTCCAGCGCCGATGCGGTCCGCGTCGGAGCAGGCACGGTGCGCAGCGACGACCCGCGGCTCGACGTGCGCGATCTCGGGATATCCGGGGCACATCCCATGCGCGTCGTGGTCTCGGGAGCGCTGTCGTTGCCACGGAGCGGACATCTGGGCCAGACCGCCCGCGACCTGCCGCTCCTCCTGTGCCACCATGCGGAAGCCGAGCCTGCGCGGCGCAAGGCCTGGACGGATCTCGGCGCAGAACTCATCGAGATCCCCTTTCAGGCGGACGGGCAACTGGATCTGTCGGCGCTGTTCCAGCGGCTCGGAGACCGGGGCCTGACGCGCGTGCTCTGCGAGGGCGGCGGTCGGCTCGCAGGGGCGCTTCTTGCGGTGGACGTGGTGGACGAGATCGTCGCGTATTCGGCGGGACTGGTTCTCGGGGATGAGGCCATAGCGTCCGTCGGTGCGATGTCGGTCGGGGCTCTGGCCCTCGCTCCGCGCTTTCGGCTCATCGACGAGCGCAGGGTCGGCGGCGACGTCCGCAGCCGCTGGCGTCGGGCCTGAGAACCCCAAGAGATGTCAAGCCTGAGGCCCCGCAGAAGATGTCGGACCTGAGGCCCGCGGGTATACGTAGTGCCTGAGGCCCGCGGGTATACGTAGTGCCCGAGGCCCGCGCGATGCGCCTGGCGCCTCAGAACGTATCGTCGAGGACCACGACCGAACTGCCGAAATTCACCGCGCTGCCCGCGAATGCGAGCACCCGCGACCAGGCCGCCAGCGGTGCCTCGGTGACATAGATCGTGTCCTCGTCGCGCACGATGAACTCGCGGGCGGAGAACAGACCCGCGGGCTGGGTGAGGTCGATCAGATAGGCCGTCCGCTGCGGCCCGATCAGATCGGTCCGCCCGGTGATCCCGGCCAGCGTCGAGGCATCCTCTACCCGAAAGACGAAGACGCCAGTGGGATCGGCCGTGCGGCCGTCGAGGCCGCCCGCCTCCGCCAGGGCCTCGACGATGGAGAGGTCGCGCTTGGTGAAGGCCACGCGCCTCTGACGCTGTGCCGCGCCGAGCGCCGTGAAGGAGCGGCGATCCTGTTCGACGATGATGCGGTCCCCGGCGCGAAGCGCGATGTCGTTGCGCGGATTGTCGTAGAGATCCTGAAGCCAGATGCGCCCCGTAACCCCGCCACGCTCCACCTTGACCTGCGCGATGTCGGGCTCGATCGTCACTCCGCCCGCCTGCGCGAGCATGCCCGACAGACGGCGCGTCGGGGCCTCGATCGGATAGACGCCCTGGTCGGAGACACCGCCCATGACGCTGATGGTCGATCCGTCGCCCGTCAGGCGGCGCACTTCGACCTGGGGGCTCGGGGTTTGCGCCTCCAGGGCTTCGGTGATCTGCTGGCGCAATTCGTTGGGCGAACGGCCCGCGGCCGGGATGAGGCCGACATATGGCACGAAGATGCGCCCCTGTTCGTCGACGTCGATCTCGTCGAGGGACGTGACCTTTTGCCCGACCCCAGCGAGAAGCCCGGAATCGACGTTTTCCCAGACGGTGACGGACACCCGGTCGCCGACGCTGATGCCGTCCGAGGCGACGGAGCCCGCGTTCAGGAAGGCGGACCCGAAGCCAAGGGTGTCCTCCCTGCGGGCTGCGCGCGCGACGGCGGCGTCGACGGCCACGATTTGGAAGCCCTCGGCCTCCAGCGTCTCTCCGGCGCGGATTTCTCCCGCGGTCGGACCGGACCGCGGCAGGGTGCATCCCGAAGCGGCGAGCACCGCGACCAGACACACAGCCAGACGCGAAGACGTCGCTGCTCGCGGAACCTGCATTCTTGCCTCATGAGACACTGTTGACCAGTTTTGAGGTAAGGGTACCGATTTTCCCGGGCCGAGGCCACACCCAAGTTCGCCTGGGCGCGCCGGGTGTGCGGAACGCCCGGCGCATGGAGGCTTGCCGTCCGCCTGGTCGCACGGTACCACCCCGGGCGGACAGGGCGGGAGAGTGGCATGTTCACAGGGATCATCACCGATGTCGGCCACATCGCCCGGCGCGAGGACCGTGGCGATCTGCGTCTGCGGATCTCGAGCGGCTACCGGCCCGAAAGCATCGCCCTCGGGGCCTCGATCGCCTGCGACGGCGTGTGCCTGACCGTTGTGGACCGGGGACCGGCCGGGACCGGGTCGTGGTTCGAGGTCGACGTCTCGGCGGAAAGCGTTGCCAGAACGACGATCCGCGATGCCTGGACGGTGGGGGCGCGGGTCAATCTGGAGCGCGCGTTGCGGGTCGGGGATGAACTGGGAGGTCACATCGTGTCCGGGCACGTGGACGGGCTTGCGGAAGTGATCGGCATCCGGATCGAGGGCGACAGCACGCGCGTGAGCTTTCGCGCGCCGGACGCACTGGCCCGGTTTGTTGCACCGAAAGGATCGGTCGCCCTCAACGGTACGTCGGTCACCGTCAACGAGGTCGACGGCGTGACGTTCGGCGTGAACTTCATTCCGCACACCAAGGCCGTCACGACCTGGGGCGACACGGAGGTGGGCGATCTCGTGAACCTCGAGATCGACACGCTCGCACGCTACGTCGCGCGGCTCGGAGACTACGATGCCGCCTGAAGGAAGCGCGATGCCGGACCACGATTATCGCGATGCCATCTCGTCCATCGAGGAGATCATCGAGGACGCCCGTAACGGGCGAATGTTTATTCTCGTGGATCACGAGGACCGCGAGAACGAGGGTGACCTCGTGATCCCCGCCCAAATGTGCACGCCCACGGACGTCAACTTCATGGCGACCCACGGACGCGGCCTGATCTGCCTCACGCTGCCCGGCGAGCGGATCGACGCGCTGGGCCTGCCCCTCATGGCATCGTCCAATTCCTCGCGCCACGAGACCGCCTTCACGGTCTCCATCGAGGCGCGCGAGGGGGTGACGACGGGGATCTCGGCGCATGACCGGGCGCGCACGATCGCGGTGGCCATCGATCCGCGCACGGGTGCGCAGGATATCGCCACGCCTGGGCACATCTTTCCGCTGCGCGCCCGCGAGGGCGGCGTGCTGGTCCGGGCGGGGCATACCGAGGCCGCGACGGACATCTCGCGCCTCGCGGGGCTCAACCCTTCGGGCGTGATCTGCGAGATCATGAACGACGACGGCGAGATGGCGCGGCTGCCGGATCTGGTGGCCTTCGCCCAGCGGCATGGGCTCAAGATCGGCACGATCTCGGATCTGATCGCCTATCGCCGCCGCCACGACAACCTGGTGCGCGAGACCTCCGCGCGCAGCGTCACGTCGGAGTATGGCGGCGACTGGGAGATGCGCATCTTCGACGACATCGCCAGCGGGGCCGAGCACATCGTGCTGACCAAGGGCGATCTCTCGACAGCCGATCCGGTGCTCGTGCGGATGCATGCGGTCAATCCGGTGGAGGACCTGCTCGCGGTACATCCCGACCGCGCCCACCAGTTGCGCGATGCCATGGTGCAGATCGCAGCGGCGGGGCGAGGAGTGGTGGTCCTGCTGCGCGACATGTCGATGAAGCTCGACACCGGCGATCACGTCAGCCCCAACCGTCTGCGGCAGTACGGGATCGGAGCGCAGGTTCTGAATGCTCTGGGTCTGACGGAACTGATCCTGCTGACCAATTCGCCCATCCCGAAGGTCGTAGGGCTCGAGGGCTACGGGCTCAGCATCATCGGCACGCGGCCCATCGCGCCGGCGGGGGTCTGACGTTGGCCGTGCGGGATCATGGAGCGGGCCTCGCGCTGCCGCGGCTCGAGGCACCCGCCCATGTGTTGCTGGTGGTCGCGCCGTTCTACCGGGAGATCGCGGACGACCTGCTGGCGGGCGCGCGGGCGGTGCTGGAGGCGGCAGGGGTGAGCCACGAGACGCTCGAGGTACCGGGCGCGCTCGAGATCACGCCGGCGCTGGGGCTGGCGGCGCGATCGGGGCGGTTCGACGGGTTCGTGGCGCTCGGCTGCGTCATCCGGGGCGAGACAACGCATTACGAGACCGTCTGTGCGGACAGCGCGCGGGGGCTGACCTTGCTCGGGATCAAAGGGCTTTGCATCGGCAACGGGATCCTGACGGTGGAGAACGACGCGCAGGCGTCGGTTCGGGCGGATCCGGGCCGCGCGAACAAGGGCGGCAATGCGGCGGAGGCGTGCCTGCATCTGATCGCGATCGCCCGGCGTTTCGGCGTCCCGGCGCGGGAGGCGTCGCTGTGATGGAGATCCGCAAGCCGACGGCGGCCCAGGCGCGGCGGATGCGGTCAGCGGCGCGGCTTCATGTGGTGCAGGCGCTGTTTCAGATGGAGGCGGCGGGATCGGGGCTCGACGCGGTGATCGAGGAATTCGAGACGCACCGTTTCGAGCAGGAGATCGACGGTGTGCGGCTCGGGGCCGCGGATGCGGCGCATTTTCGGGACCTGCTCCGGATCGCGGTGGAGCGGCAGGCGCTGATCGATCAAATGACGGACCGGGCCCTCGTCGTGCGCTGGCCGATCGACCGCATCGATCCGACGCTGCGGGCGATCTTTCGTGCGGCAGGGGCGGAGTTCGTCGGCTCGGACACGCCGCCGAAGGTCACGATCACGGAATATCTGGAACTCGCGAAGGCCTTCTATCCCGAGGGCAAGGAGGGCAAGTTCGTGAACGGCGTGCTCGATCACATGGCGCGGGAAGCCCGGCCCGGCGACTTTGCCTGACCGCAGGATACGAAGGATCGCAGGATGGATGTCGGCAAATCGCAGGAGCCCTTTGGCGCGCTGAGCCTGGTCTGGCGCAGCCTGAGCCTGCTCGGGGCGCATTTCGCCTTCCTGTTTCCGCTCGCGGCGATCCCGTCGGTGATCCTCGCGGCCGTGTCCTACGGCTTGGCGCCGGAACTGACGGAAGGGACCGAGCTGTCGGCCGGGCTCGGGGTGTCGATCCTGGTCGAGATCCTCGTCAGTTTCCTGATCACGGGGGTGATGTGCCTCGCCTCGATCGATGCGTTGCTCGGCAAGCGGCACACGATCGGGGAATACCTCGGGCAGACGCTGCGGCATCTGGGGCCGATCATCGTGCTCGGGGTGCTGGTGTCGATCGCCACGGGGCTGGGGTTCGTGCTGCTCGTGGTGCCGGGGCTCTATATCCTCGCGCGGTATCTGCCCTGGACGGCGGCGGTGGTGTTCGAGAATGCCGGCTGGTCCGGGCTCGGGCGGGCGCAGGGTCTGACCGAAGGCTATCGCTGGCCACTGATGATCGCCTGCCTCGGGTTGGGGGTCATCATCCTCGGGGCGATCCTCGCGCTGTCGCCGCTGCTCGCGGTAGGTGTCACGTCCGGCCTGCTCGCGATCCTGCTCGAAGGGGTGCTGTCGGGGGTCTATAACGCGCTGATCGCGATCTTCGTGGCGCTCGCCTATCTTCGGCTGCGCGAACTGAAGGAGGGGCTGAGCATCGCCCAGATCGCCGAGAGTTTCGAGTGACGCAGGGCGTCACACGATGTGACGCTATTCAAGTGATTGAAATTATTAGATAAAATAGTTAACGGGTGTTTTTGGGCCGTTGGGACCGCTGTTCAGGGAAAGCGGTTGTCCCGCGGGAAGCCGCGGGGGGCCATGCGGCCGGAGCCTGCACGGGTGCCGATCCATTCGTCGAGCTCGGCGCCTGCGACCGTCCGGGTGCGGCCGGCGGGATCCTTCCAGGTCAGGCCCGCCGCCAGCGTGAAGGTGGTGGCATCGGCGAGACCGCCGTCCTTGAACTTTTGCAGGCGCACGCCCTTGCCGCGCGTCATCTCGGGCAGATCGGCAAGCGGGAAGGCGAGGAGCTTGCGGTTCTCGCCGACGACCGCGACGTGGTCGCCGCAGACCCTGCGGCAGACGCAGGCGCGCTTGCCCGGCGCGAGATTGAGCACCTGACGGCCCGCGCGGGTCTGCGCCACAGCCTCGTCCTCGGGCAGGAGGAAGCCGTCGCCCGCCTCCGAGGCCACGATCAGCCGCCCGCCGGGGCGGTAGCCCAGAAGGGCCAGCATCTCGGCATCGTTCGGCAGATCGACGAGCAGCCGCACCGGCTCGCCCATTCCGCGCCCCCCCGGCAGGGTCGCGCAGGTCAGGGTGAACATGCGGCCCGTCGAGGCCATCAGCAGGAGCTTGTCCGTGGTCTCGGCGTGGAACATGAAGCGGGGGCCGTCGCCGTCCTTGAACTTCAGATCGGCGTCCGCCGCGATATGGCCCTTGAGCACGCGGATCCAGCCCATGGCCGAGCAGACCACCGTGATCGGTTCGCGCTCGATCATCGCCTCGACGGAGATCTCCTCCATGTCGGGGGCATCGTCGAAATCGGAGCGGCGCGCGCCGCCGGGGGCGGTCTTGCCGAAGCGCTTGCGCACCTCGCGCAATTCCTCCGCGATGCGCGCCCATTGCAGATCCTCGGAGGCGAGGAGGCCGTTGAGGGCCGCGCGTTCGATCACCAGCGCGTTGCGCTCGGCGCGCAGTTCCATCTCCTCGAGGCGGCGCAAGGCGCGCAGCCGGGTGTTGAGGATCGCCTCGGCCTGGACATCCGAGAGGCTGAATTCGGCCATCATCACGGCCTTGGGCTCGTCCTCGAAGCGGATGATCGCGATGATGCGGTCGAGGTTGAGAAAGGCGATGAGCAGGCCTTCGAGGATCTCGAGGCGCGCGTCGATCCTCTCGAGCCGGTGGCGGCCGCGCCGCAAGAGCACGTCGCGGCGATGATCGAGGAAGGCGCGCAGGACCTCCTTGAGCGAGCAGACCTGGGGCGTGCGGCCGTCGATGAGCACATTCATGTTCATCGCAAAGCGCGTCTCGAGGTCGCTCGCGCGAAAGAGCATCTCCATCAGGACCTGCGGATCGACGGTGCGCGCGCGGGGCTCGAGCACGATACGGACGTCCTCGGCGCTCTCGTC
>JBBQYB010000046.1:0-20735 GCA_038209095.1 Rhodobacterales bacterium | reverse complement strand
GTCCGAGCGACACGGAACGGCCCATGCCGTGCGCCAGGCCGAGGCGGCCCTCGCGGAGTTCGACGGCGACGTGATCGTGCTCTACGGCGACACCCCGCTGATCCGCCCCGAGACACTCGCGGCCATGCTCGACGCCCGCGCGGCGGGTGCCGGTGTCGTCGTACTCGGCTTCGAGGCCGCCGACCCGACCGGCTACGGCCGTCTCGTCCTTGGGGAGACCGACGCGCTCACCGCCATCGTCGAGGAAAGG
Source organism: Rhodobacterales bacterium (assembly GCA_038209095.1). Classification (GTDB taxonomy): domain Bacteria; phylum Pseudomonadota; class Alphaproteobacteria; order Rhodobacterales; family Rhodobacteraceae; genus Amaricoccus. The sequence continues at coordinate 20,485 of JBBQYB010000046.1, read as the reverse complement.
GAGGCCACGGCCGCCCAACGGGCCATCCGCCTCTGCAATTCCGGCGTCATCGTCGCCGACCGCGCCACGCTGTTCTCCCTGCTGGCGGAAGTGACGAACGACAACGCCAAGGGCGAGTTCTACCTCACCGACGTCATTTCCCTCGCCCGCGCCCGCGGCCTCTCCGCCGCCGTCCTCACCTGCCCCGAGGCGGAGACCCTCGGCGTGAACTCTCGCGCCGATCTCGCCGCAGCCGAGGCCGCCTTCCAGGCCAGCGCTCGGGCGGCCGCCCTCGACAACGGCGCCACCCTCACCGACCCCGCCACCGTCTGGTTCGCCATCGATACCTGGATCGGCCGCGACGTCGTCATCGGCCCCAGCGTCGTCTTCGGTCCCGGCGTCACCGTCGAGAGCGGCGCGACCATCCACGCCTTCTGCCATCTGGAGGGCTGCCACATCAGCCGCGGCGCGGTCGTGGGCCCGTTCGCCCGCCTGCGCCCCGGCGCCGAACTCGCCGAGGACGTGCGCATCGGCAATTTCGTCGAGGTCAAGAACGCGATCCTCGACGAAGGCGCCAAGGTCAACCACCTCAGCTACATCGGCGATGCCCACATCGGAGCCCGAGCCAACGTCGGCGCCGGGACCATCACCTGCAACTACGACGGCGCCTTCAAGCACCACACCGAGATCGGCGCGGGCGCCTTCATCGGCTCGAACACCGCACTCATCGCTCCCGTCACGATCGGCGCGCAGGCCCTCGTTGCCGCAGGCTCCGCCATCACCGCGGACGTCCCCCCCGGCGCGCTGGCCCTTGCCCGTGGCCGCCAGGAGGTCAAACCCGGCCTCGGCCAGCGCCTGATGGAGCGCCTGCGCGCGCTCAAATCCGCGAAAGGACCCCATTGATGTGCGGCATCGTCGGCATTCTCGGCACCCATGAGGTCGCACCCCTGATCCTCGAATCGCTCAAGCGGCTCGAGTACCGCGGCTACGACAGCGCGGGCGTCGCCACCGTGCACGAGGGCCACCTCGGCCGGCGGCGCGCGCTCGGCAAGCTCATCGCGCTCTCCGACCATCTTGTGCGCGACCCGATCCGGGGGTTCGCGGGCATCGGCCACACGCGCTGGGCGACCCATGGGGCCCCCACCGAACGCAACGCCCACCCCCATCTCGCCGGCCGCGTCGCGGTCGTGCACAACGGCATCATCGAGAACTTCCGGGCGCTCCGGGTCGAGCTGCAAGCCTGCGGGCGCAGCTTCGAGGGCGAGACCGATACGGAGCTCGTGGCCCATCTCTGCGACATCGCCCTCGCCGAAGGCTACGATCCCCTCGCGGCCGTCCGCGCCACGCTCGCCCGGCTCGAAGGGGCCTTCGCCCTCGTCTTTCTCTTTGAGGGGCATCCCGACCTGATGATCGCCGCCCGCAAAGGGTCGCCGCTCGCCATCGGCTACGGCGAGGGCGAGATGTACGTGGGCTCCGACGCGCTCGCCCTCGCCCCCCTGACCCACCGCATCGCCTATCTCGAGGAGGGCGATCACGCCGTGCTGACCCGCACGGGCGCGCAGGTCTACGACACCGACGGCGCGCCCGTGGTGCGCGAGGTCCAGACGACCCCCCTCGAGAGCCTCCACGCCGAAAAGGGCCCCTACAAGCACTTCATGGCCAAGGAGATCCACGAACAACCCACCGCCATCGCCGGCGCCCTTGGCCATTACCTCGACACCGCGCGAAGCGCCGTCACCCTGCCCGCCGGGCTCGACTTCACAACGACAGAACGCCTCACCCTAATCGCCTGCGGCACGGCGCATTACGCCTGTCACGTCGCCAAATACTGGTTCGAGAGCCTCGCGCGCCTTCCGGTCGAGATCGAGGTCGCCTCCGAATTTCGCTACCGTGAACCCCCGGTCGGGGCGGGCGCCATGGGCATCTTCGTCAGCCAGTCCGGCGAGACCGCCGACACGCTCGCGGCCCTGCGATATATGCGCGGCCAGGGTGCCCGCATCGTCTCGGTGGTCAACGTCGCGACCTCGACCATCGCGCGCGAGAGCGACGTCGCCCTGCCGATCTTCGCCGGGCCCGAGATCGGCGTGGCCTCCACCAAGGCCTTCACCTGCCAGCTCACCGTGCTCGCCACCCTCGCCATCGCCGCCGCCCGGGCGCGCGGCCGAGTCGACGCCGCCGAGGAGGCGCGCCTGTCGACCGCCCTCGGCACGCTGCCGGGCCTCGTCGCCCAGGCCCTGGCATTGGAGCCCGCCATCGCCGAGATCGCGCGCGACGTCTCGCGCGCCCGCGACGTGCTCTTTCTCGGGCGCGGCCCGATGTATCCTCTTGCCCTTGAAGGAGCGCTGAAGCTCAAGGAAATCAGCTATATCCACGCCGAAGGCTATGCTGCGGGCGAACTCAAGCACGGCCCCATCGCCCTCGTCGACGAGGAGACGCCCATCATCGCCCTCGCCCCCTCGGACGCGCTCTTCGACAAGACCGTCTCCAACATCCAGGAGGTCATGGCCCGCTCCGGGCGCGTGGTCCTGATCACCGATGCGGCTGGCCTCGCTCGCGCCGGAGACGGGGCCACGCATACGCTCACCCTGCCGCCCTGCGATCCCTTCACCGCGCCGATCCTCTATGCGGCCCCGGTCCAGCTCCTCGCGTACCACGCCGCCGTCCTCAAGGGCACCGACGTCGACCAGCCCCGCAACCTCGCGAAATCCGTCACGGTGGAATGACGCACCATGCCCCGGCCGACAGGTGCGGCAAACCCTTCCAAATTGTGAACGAATTATAGAAAATCTCTCAATATCAATGGCTTGAAACTTTGTCCACGCGTGGACAAGGCGTCATTGCGCGTCGAGGAACCGCCGCAGCACCGTCTCGGTCCCGTCCCGCCACAGCGCCTCGAGATGATGGGCGAACCGCCCGACGAACGCTTCCTGCGTCCCGACGTCGCCATAGATGTCGCGCATGGACGTCCAGGCTGCGGGTTCCGCACGGGCGTTCCCGGCCGTCTCCTTCAGCCGCGCCCATTGCGGATCGTTGGGCTCGATCACCGCACCGGATTCCGTGACGCCCGCGCAATAGCGGCACCACAGGGCGGATTCCAGCGCCAGGCCCTCCACCGGCAACCCCCGCTGCAACCGCTCCGAGATGGTCGGGATGATGAACTTCGGCTGGCGGTTCGAGCCGTCGAAACAGAGCCGCCGGATCGTGTCGCCGATCTTCGGATTGAGACAGCGCCGCTCGATGGACCGGAAATATGCCTCCAGATCCACTCCAGGCACCGGCGGCAGGACCGGAATGATCTCATCGCGCTCCAGCCTTTGCAGGAAACCGCGCACCAGCGGATGCTCCATCCCCTCGTGCACGAACTCCACGTCCATCAAGCCCGCCGCATAGGCGATGATGGCATGCCCGCCATTCAGGATCCGGATCTTCATCGTCTCGAAGGGCATGACGTCTTCGACGAAGGTGACGCCCACCGTCTCGAACGCCGGCCGCCCGGCCGGGAACCTGTCCTCGACGACCCACTGGATGAAATCCTCGCAGAACACCGGCCAGGCATCCTCGATCCCGAAGTCCGTGGCGGTGATGCCCCGCTCGCGGGCACTCGTGGCCGGAGCGATCCGGTCCACCATCCCGTTCGGAAACGCCACCGCGTCGCGCACCCAATCCGCGAGATCCGGATCGCGCATCGCGGCCAGTCCCGCCACCGCGTTCCGGGTGACGGTTCCGTTGTGGGGGATGTTGTCGCACGACAGCACCGTGAACGCCGGAACTCCGGCCTCGCGCCGCGAGCGCAGCCCCGTCAGGATCAGGCCGAACACCGTCTTCGCGGCGTCCGGGGCCGCCACATCCGCACGGATCGCCGGATTAGTGGGATCGAACGCGCCCGTCGCCGGGTCGATGAAGTATCCGCCCTCCGTCACGGTCAGCGAGACGATCCGGATCGCCGGATCCCGCATCCGCGCCACGATGGCCTCCCCGTCCATCGGCGGCAGGAAGTCCGTCATGACCCCCGTCACCCGCGCTTCCGACCGCGCCGCGGACTGCTCGACCACCGTCGACAGCCAATCCTGCCCGCCAAGTGCGTCGCGCATCTTCACGTCATGGGGGGTCACGCCGGCCCCGACGATGGCCCAGTCGAGGTCCCGGCCCGCGTTGAACAGCCGGTCCAGATAGACCTGCAGATGCGCCCGGTGAAAATTGCCGATCCCGAAATGCAGGATGCCCGCCCGGAGCGCCGACCGCGCGTAGGCGGGCACAGCGACATGGGCGTCCAGTTCCGGAAGCACACCGAGGGACAGCCGCTCAGCCATCGCGGCGATCCCTCAGCTCATCCATTGCCCGCCATCCACATTGTAGGTCTGGGCGACGACGTAATCGGCGTCCGAGGACGCGAGGAACACCGCCATGCCGGTCAGGTCCTCCGCGGTCCCCATTCGACCGAAGGGCACGCCCGCCGAGACCCGGCGCTTCTTCTCGCCGGGCTCGAGCCCCTCGAACTTCGCGAACAGCGCATCCACGTGGTCCCAGTGCTCGCCGTCGACGACACCGGGCGCGATTGCATTGACGTTGATCCCGTGCCGGATCAGGTCGAGCCCGGCCGATTGCGTCAGGCTGATGACCGTGGCCTTCGTCGCGCAATAGACCGTGACCAGCGCCTCGCCGCGACGCCCCGCCTGGCTCGCCATGTTGATGATCTTGCCGCCGCGCCCCTGCGCGATCATCCGCCGCGCGGCCGCCTGCAGGGTAAAAAGCGTCCCGGCGACGTTGATCGCGAACAGCTTCTCATAGCTCTCGCGGGTGATCTCCGCGATGGGTGCCATGTCGAACAGGGCCGCGTTGTTGATGAGGATGTCGATCCCGCCCGCCCGGTCGCAGACCGCGTCCATGGCCGCATCGATGGACGCCTGGTCCGTCACGTCGAGCCGCACGGCATAGGCCCCCGACCCGATCGCGGCGGCCGTGGCCTCCGCCCGCTTCACTGCGATGTCGCCGATCGCGACCGTCGCCCCTTCGGCCGCATAGGCCGCGGCAAAGGCCGCCCCGATGCCCCGCGCCGCGCCGGTGATGAGCGCCGATTTCCCGTCGAGACGCTTCATCGGATCGCGAGCCCGTCGGCATCGAAGCGGTGCAGCCTGTCCGCATCGAGCGTCAGATAGACGGTATCGCCATGCCGGACCGCGACCTCGCCGTTCGCCCGCACGTTGACCGTCCCGATCTCCTCGGTATGCACGTGCAGAAACGTATCCGACCCCAGATGCTCCGCCACGCCGACCCTGCCCTTGTAGTCGCCCTCCGAAAGCGAGATCCGGATGTGCTCAGGCCGGAACCCGATGGTCTTCGCCCCGTGCTTGCCGGCGGGCGCGCCTTCGGAGATGTTCATCTTCGGGCTGCCGATGAACTGCGCCACGAAGAGGTTCTTGGGGGCCTTGTAGAGGTCCATGGGCGATCCGACCTGCTCGATCTTGCCCGCGTTCAGCACGACGATCTTGTCGGCCATGGTCATGGCCTCGATCTGGTCGTGGGTCACGTAGACCATCGTGGTCTTAAGCTGCTGGTGCAACTCCGAGATCTCGAGCCGCATGGTGCCTCGCAGCGCAGCATCGAGGTTCGACAAGGGCTCGTCGAAGAGGAACGCCGACGGCTGGCGCACGATGGCCCGCCCGATCGCGACCCGCTGGCGCTGCCCGCCGGACAACTGGCCGGGTCGCCGTTCGAGATAGTCCGTCAGGTTCAGGATGCGGGCCGCGTCCCGGACCTTCTTGTCGATGACGGCCTTGTCCTCTCCGGCCATCTTGAGCGGAAAGGCGATATTCTTGGCCACCGTCATGTGCGGATAAAGTGCGTAGGACTGGAACACCATGGCAAGCTTGCGCTTGGCCGGGGCCTCGCCAGTCACGTCCCGGCCGTCGATGGAAATATGCCCCGACGTCGTATCCTCGAGCCCGGCGATCAGCCGCAAAAGCGTCGATTTTCCGCATCCGGAAGGGCCGACGAAAACAACGAACTCCCCGTCCTCGATATCCAGATTGATGTCGGGAATGATGACCGTGGCCCCGAAGGACTTGTTGACGTTGCGTAGCGCGATCGTGCCCATTCAGGTTCTCCGGATTCTCATTTCACCGCGCCGAACGTGAGGCCGCGCACAAGCTGTTTCTGGCTGAACCAGCCCATGATCAGGATCGGGGCAATCGCGAGCGTCGAGGCAGCCGACAGCTTCGCCCAGAACAGACCCTGTGGACTGGAAAACGAGGCGATGAACGCGGTCAGCGGGGCCGCGTTGGTGGTGGTCAGCTGGATCGTCCAGAACGACTCGTTCCAGGCGAGGATGACGTTGAGCAGCATCGTCGAGGCGATGCCGGGCACGGCCATCGGTGTGAGGACATACCAGATCTCGCCCCAGAGCGACGCCCCGTCCATGCGCGCCGCCTCCAGGATCTCGCCCGGGATCTCCCGGAAATAGGTGTAGAGCATCCAGATCACGATGGGCAGATTGATCAGCATCAGCATGATCACGAGCCCGATGCGGGTATCCATCAATCCGGTCCGCAGAAAGATGAGATAGATCGGCACGAGGACGGCAACGGCCGGCATCATCTTTGTCGATAGCATCCACATCAGGATGTCCTTGGTCCGCCGGGTGGGCGAGAACGCCATGGCCCAGGCCGAAGGGATTGCGACAATGAGCGCGAGGATGGTCGAGCCCACCGCGAGGATCACCGAGTTCATGAACGGCTTGAGGTAGTCGTTCTGCGTCTGGACCGCGACGTAGCTCTCGAAAGAAAACGAGGGGATCAGGTTGAACCCCGCAATCGCCTCCGCCTCCGTCTTGAGACTGGTCACGATGGTATAGAGGATGGGAAAGAAGATCAGCAGTGCCACGAACCAGGCCGCGGCGGTGTTGATCAGCTTGACGCGGGATGTCACGGCACGGGCCATCGGTCTCTCCTAGTCCAGGTTCTTGCCGACGGCACGCATCAGGAAGAACGCGACGAAATTGGCGAGGACCACCGCGATGATGCCCCCCGCGGCCGCCCCGCCGATGTCGAAGTTGAGCCGGGCGGCGCGATAGATCAGGAACACCAGATTGGTGGAGGCATAACCCGGACCGCCGTTCGTGGTCACGAGGATTTCCGCATAGATCCCCAGCAGGAAGATCGTCTGGATCAGGATCACGACCGTGATCGCGCGGGCCATGTGGGGCAGCGTCAGATGGATGAACCGGCTGAGAAAGCCCGCCCCGTCCATCTCGGCTGCTTCCTTCTGTTCTCCGTCGAGCGACTGGAGCGCGGTAAGCAGGATCAGGGTGGCGAAGGGCAGCCATTGCCAGGCCACGATGATGATGATCGAGAACAGCGGATACTGCGCGAACCAGTCCACCGGGTTCGCCCCCACGAAGCGCGCGATGTCTGCGAAAACGCCGTAGCTCGGGTTCATGATCATGTTCTTCCAAATTAGCGCCGCCACGGGCGGCATGACGAAGAACGGCGAGATCACGAGGATGCGCACGATCCCCTGTCCGAACATCGGCTGGTCGATCAGCAGGGCGATGGCAATCCCGCCGAGGACCGTGATGAGCAGCACCCCGAGCACGAGGACGAGCGTGTTCCAGATCGCCTGAAAGAATGCGGGATCGGTGTAGAAATAGCTGTAGTTGAAGAAGCCCGCCCAGCTTGTCTGGCCGGGGGTCAGCAGGTTGTAGTTCAGGAACGAAAAATAGAGCGTCATCCCCAGCGGTACGATCATCCAGATCAACAGCAGGATGATCGAGGGCGCACGCATGATCCGCGCTAGTTTTGCGGTCTCTCTGGTCGCCATTGGGGGGCTCCTTGCGGTGGAGGATCGACCGCTTGATTTCCGGAGGAAAGTCAGCCGCCCGATAAGACCGGGCGGCCGGGGTCTGCGATGCTACTGGATGTAGCCGGCGCGGGTCATTTCGCGCGTGGTCAGGGACTGCGCCTGGGCCAGCGCGTCATCGACACTGGTCTGGCCGGCCACGACCGCCGAGAAGATCTGACCCACGCTCGTGCCGATCCCCTGGAATTCCGGGATCGAAACGAACTGCCCGCCGGTATAGGGCACCGGCTGAACCGTGGGCTTCGTGATGTCGGCGGTGTCCATCGCGGCCTTGGCCTCGTCGGAGAAGGCCGCGGCGTCGAGATAGGCCTGGTTCTCATAGAGCGAGGTCCGGGTACCCGGCGGCACGTTGGCCCAACCCTCCTTGGATGCGACCAGTTCGGTGTAGGCCCTGTCGGTCGCCCAGGTGATGAACGTCTTGGCAGCCTCCTGGTGCGTCGAGCTGGTCGGGATGGCAAAATTCCACGACCACAGCCAGTTGCCGTGGTTGTCTATGCCGTCCTTGTTCGGAAAGATCGTGTAGCCCACACTGTCGGCAACGGTCGAGTCCTCGGGGTTGGAGACGAACGACCCTGCGGAGGTCGCATCGATCCAGATGCCGCACTTGCCCTGCTGGAACAGGGTCAGGTTCTCGTTGAAGCCTGCGGACGAGGCCCCGGCGGGACCCGCATCCTTCATCAGGTCGGCATAGAACTGGAGGGCCTCCTGCCATTCGGGCTGATCGAACTGCGGCGTCCAGTTTTCATCGAACCAGCGGGCTCCGAAGCTGTTCGCCATGGAGCCGATCAGCGCCATGTTCTCTCCCCAGCCGGCCTTGCCGCGCAGGCAGATGCCGTTGATATCGGCCGAGCGGTCGGTCATGGCCCGCGCCGCTTCGCCGATGAACTCCCATGTCGGGCTCTCGGGCATGGTCAGCCCGGCTTTCTCCATCAGGTCGGTGCGGTACATCAGAAAGGCCGATTCGCCATAAAACGGCGCGGCATAGAGCTGACCGTCGACGGTCAGACCGCCGCGGATCGCCGGCAGCAGGTCGTCGACCTCGTAGGCGTCGTCGAACTCGAGCGGCACGAGCCAGCCCTGTTTGCCCCAGATCGGCACTTCATAGTTGCCGATGGTCAGGATGTCGTACTGACCACCCTGGGTGGCAATGTCGGTCGTGACGCGTTCGCGCAGGATGTTCTCCTCGAGCGTCACCCAGCTCAGCGTGATGTCGGGGTGAAGCGCGTTGAACTCGTCGGTCAACGCCTGCATCCGGATCATGTCGCCGTTGTTGACGGTCGCGATCGTGATCTCCTGCGCGCCGGCGGACGCGGCCATGGCCAGCGAGGACGCCGCCCACAGGATCAAGGTGTAGTTTTTCATTCTCCCTCCTCTTCGGCCGATCTCGGCCGTATCGTTCATTGCCTTAATGCATCGCAAAATTTTGGCTCTGGGTCAAGCTTCGATGGGCAGACGCCCTGCAACCGGGCAAATGACAAGGCGCGAGAAGTTCCGCGCCATGGTCCACCGTCATGGATCAGACGCGAGCAGGGCCTCGGCTGTCAACTCATCCGTGATCAGCCCGTTTATCAAGTCTCCGCGCATCGCAGCCCGAAGGGCGGCCAACTTGCGGGGACCCTTGGCGACCGCCATGACCACGCAGCTTTCCCGGCTCGGGATCGGCGCGCTGGCCGTCCGCCCCGTCACCGGCTGCTCCAGCAGTGCACCCTTGGCGTCGTAGATCCACCCGCAGATCTCTCCAACGGCTCCGAGGGAGATCAGATCGGACAACTCCCTGCGGCTGATGAACCCGTCGAGAAACAAAGGGGCCGAGACGTCCATCTCGCCAATCCCGACAAAGGCCACGTCGGCCACGGACGCGAGATCGAGGGTAGAGCGAATCAGCGCCTGCTCGTGCAGGAGGTCCTTCTCGACGGCGGAAGCGACGAGCACGGGGAGCGGAAACGGAAAGTGCCGCGCCTCGACCATCTGGGCCATCGAATAGATCACGTTGTAGTACGCCGCAGCCCCGTCCGGACCGAGGTTTCCGGTGAGGGACACGATCCTGTGCTGCGGACAGGACACGGGCGGCAACCTCTCGATCGTGGCCTTCAGGGTGCGCCCGGTCCCGATCGCCACAACCTTCGGCTCGGACTGGCGCAGCCACCGGAGCAGTTCGGACGCCGCCGCCTCGGCGAGGCCCACGGTTCCGTCCAGCAGGTCGCGATCGGAGGGGGTCACGACGACCTGACGCAGCCCATGACGCGTCGCAAGCCGCTCGCCGAGCTCCAGACATCGCGCGATCGGATGATCGAGCCAGACCCGAACGAGTTTCTCGGAGACGGCCAGTGCGACCAGCCTCTGGGCGGACTGGCGCGAAATTCCCAGCACCTGCGCGATATCGTCCTGGGTCTTGCCGGCGATGTAATAGAGCCATCCGGCCCGCGCGGCGTCGTCCAGACGGTTCTCGATCTCTCGTTTCACGATATTCTCTCATCATGAGGGCGGATGCTCACTTGACCAATATCTGTCGGTCCGCGCAAGGAATTGTCGCACCGGTCGTCGGCGGAGCCAAAGGGACTTGCGCCGGGCGCTGGGATGTTTATGTCTCACGTTTCGTTCTGCTGGTCTCGAGCGATACTCGGCGTGACAAGCGCTGTGGGTTCTGCTAACCGCCGCGGCAGTCAAACACATGGATGATCCGGGCCGAGACCCGGTCCGAAAACCGAGGTCGAAAAATGGCTGTTCCAAAAAGCAAGGTGACCCGCTCCAGGCGCGGGATGCGCCGGTCCCACGACGCGCTCGTCGCGGCAAATCCGAACGAATGCTCGAACTGCGGCGAGCTGCGCCGCCCGCACCACGTCTGCGCCGCCTGCGGTCACTACGACGGACGCGAAGTGGTCTCGGTGGTCGAGGATGTCGACATCGATGACGAGGCCGCCTGATATCCGTGCGCCGGAGCCTGCACCGGAATGACCAAGGACGCGTCGCGGGTAGGCGCGAGGACTGATCCCGGCCCGACGAGCCCGGAGGGCGACATCATGGTGTCCGTCGATGCCATGAGCGGCGACCGCGGCGTCAGCGAGGTCATCCGCGGCATGGGCATGTCCCTGTCGAAGAACGCCCGCCTGCGCTTTTTGCTTTATGGCGACACCCGCATCCTGACGGACGCCCTGTCCAAGGACAGCATGCTCGCGCAGCGTACGGAGATACGCCACACCGACAACGTGATCGCAATGGATGAAAAGCCGTCGCGCGCTCTGCGCACCGGACAACGTTCGAGCATGTGGGGCGCCATAGATGCCGTGAAGTCGGGCGACGCCCATGTGGTGATTTCCTGCGGCAACACGGGTGCGCTGATGGCGCTCTCGATGCTGCTCTTGCGCAAGGCTCCGGGCGTGAACCGGCCGGCCATTGCCGTGCTCTGGCCGTCCACGAATCCTTCGGGCTACAACGTGCTTCTCGATGCGGGTGCCGACATCCGGGCCGATGCGGAGGATCTCAGGACCTTCGGGATCATGGGAGCCTCCTATGCCAAGGATGCGCTGGAGATTGCCCGTCCCCGAGTGGGATTGCTGAACGTGGGCGTCGAGGCCCACAAGGGACGCCCAGAACTGCACGAGGCCGCCGATCTGCTTGCGGGGATCGGCCCCTCCACCGATTTCGACTATATCGGCTACGTCGAGGGCGGAGACATCGCATCGGAACGCGTGGACGTGATCGTGACCGACGGGTTCACGGGCAACATCGCGCTCAAGACTGGCGAAGGGACCGCCACGCTCATCCGGGGCCTTCTCCGGCAGGCCTTCGCCTATAGCATCCTGAGCCGCATCGGGGCGCTGTTCGCCTATACGTCGCTCGGCAGGCTCGGGAAACGGATCGACCCGCGCCGCGTAAATGGCGGGGTTTTCCTCGGGCTCAACGGTACCGTCATCAAAAGCCACGGATCGGCGGATGCGACCGGCATCTCCGCCGCCATCAAGCTCGCCTTCACCCTCGCGAACAACCAGTTCACCGAAAAGCTCGCGGTGCGTGTCGCCGCAGCCTCTCCCGAGCCGGCCCGGACGCCCGGCGGAAACGCAGCACAGCCGTGACGACCATTCGGGCCGTGGCACGGGGATGCGGCCACTATCTGCCGGAACGCGTCGTGGAGAACGCCGAGTTCCAGCGGACGCTCGACACCTCGGACGAATGGATCCGGGCCCGCACCGGCATCGAGCGCCGGCATTTCGCGGCCGAGGGCGAATTGACCTCGGACCTCGCCACACAAGCGGCCCGCCGCGCCCTCGCCGACGCCGGACTGACCGGCGACGATCTCGACGGCCTTATCGTCGCGACCGCCACGCCCGACCAGACGTTTCCCTCCACCGCCACCAAGGTCCAGGCCGCCATCGGCATGCGGACGGGCTTTGCCTTCGACATGCAGGCGGTCTGTGCGGGCTTCATCTTCGCCCTGACCCAGGCCGATGCGCTCATCCGCACGGGCTCTGCAAAACGCATCCTCGTCATCGGCGCCGAGACGTTCTCGCGGATCCTCGACTGGACCGACCGGGGTACCTGCGTGCTGTTCGGAGACGGGGCGGGCGCCCTGATCCTCGAGGCAGCCTTCGGCGACGGCACCTCGTCGGACCGCGGTCTGCTGGCCACCGACCTGCATTCCGACGGGCGCTACAACGACCTCCTCTACGTCGACGGCGGCCCCTCCAGCACCGGCCAGGTCGGCGTGGTCCGGATGGCCGGACAGGAGGTGTTCCGGCACGCCGTCAACAAGCTCGCGGAGACGGGAGCCACCGCGCTCGACCGGGCTGGCCTCACGACAGCCGACATCGACTGGCTGGTGCCCCACCAGGCCAACCTGCGCATCATGACCATGACGGCTGCCAAGCTCGGCGTACCTCCCGATCGGGTCGTCGTGACGGTCCAGGATCACGGAAATACCTCCGCGGCCTCCATTCCGTTGGCCCTCTCGGTCGCCCACGGTCAGGGCAGGCTGGCACAGGGGGATGTGCTCCTGATGGAGGCGATCGGCGGCGGGCTGGCCTGGGGGGCGGCGGTCCTGCGCTGGTGAAGGCGCGGCGGCGAACCCGTTGTTATTGACTCGCTTTCCGAGTCGCCCCTAAGGTTAACGAAAGGTTGATCAATATCGGGGGAGTTCGTGAGCGAAAAAACTCTGACGCGAATGGAGCTCAGCGAGGCCGTGTTCCGCAGCGTGGGCCTGTCCCGGAACGAGAGCGCCGATCTGGTGGAGACCGTGCTCAACCACATCTCCGACGCCCTGACGGCCGGCGAGACGGTCAAGATCTCGTCCTTCGGCACCTTTTCGGTTCGCTCGAAGACCGCGCGGGTAGGCCGCAATCCGAAGACCGGCGAGGAGGTTCCCATCGAGCCGCGCCGGGTTCTGACCTTTCGCCCCTCGCACATCATGAAAGAGCGCGTGGACGCCGGCAACAAACGCTGAAGCACGGAGCCCCGCTGGATGGACAAGTCGCCAGATGCCTTTCGCACGATCAGCGAAGTCGCCGAGACCCTCGACGTGCCACCCCATGTCCTGCGCTTCTGGGAATCGCGCTTCGTGCAGGTCAAGCCGATCAAGCGCGGCGGGGGGCGCAGGTACTACCGGCCCGAGGACGTCCGGCTCCTCCGGGGCATCCGCGGGCTGCTCTATGACGACGGAATGACCATCAAGGGCGTGCAGAAGATCCTGCGCGAGCGCGGGATCCGTCATGTGACCGGCCTCGGCACCCTGCCGGAGGCGGAGCCGGTCGTGGCGAAGGCTCCGGTCGTCGGCGTGCGCAAGGCGGCGGGCAAGCCCGCCGCGAAGGCGGACCGGGTGCCGCAGACCGACCTATTCGAGGCCGCGACGACGCTGGTAGCCGAGGCGCCGGCGCGCATCCGGGATGCCGAAGGGACGGACCGCGACGCCTTGCGCCAGCTGATCGCCGAACTGGAGGCGTTGCGCTCGGTGATGGCGTCCGAGGCAGGCCCCGGTTGAGGGCGCACCGTCTTTCCGCTTGCGCAGGCTTCGGGGCCGGCTATACAGCCGCTGTGTCGGGCTATAGCGCAGTCTGGTAGCGCGTTCGACTGGGGGTCGAAAGGTCGTGAGTTCGAATCTCGCTAGCCCGACCAAATCCCCAAACCAGGATATCCGGGCGTCGGGCGTGATCCCGTCGCAGGGGATCCTGCGCATGATCGAGGCGGGCGCGATTGTCATGCCCGCCCCGGTCCTGCGGGATCAGGTTCAGCCGGCCTCCCTTGATCTGCGGCTCGGCTCAGAGGCCTGGCGCGTCCGCGCGTCCTTCCTTCCGGGCGATGCCACCCTGGCTGCGCGTCTGGCGGAGTTCCAGATGCACCACATCGATCTGAGCGGCGGGGCCGTGCTCGAGAAGGGCTGTGTCTATGTCGTGCCGCTGGTCGAGGGCCTGGACCTTCCGGCTAACGTCTCCGGCGTGGCGAACGCCAAAAGCTCGACCGGGCGGCTCGATCTCTTCACGCGGCTCATCGTCGACCGGGGCACGGAATTCGACCGGATCCCTGCGGGCTACAGCGGTCCGCTCTATGCGGAGATCTCGCCGCGGTCCTTCTCGGTGCTGGTGCGGCCGGGCGCGCGACTGAACCAGCTTCGTCTGCGCCGGGGATCGGCCACGCTCGACGATGCGGCCCTGCGGGCGCTCAATATCTCAGAGCCGCTGGTGGACGGGACGGCCCATATCGCGGACGGGCTCGGGTTCTCGGTCGATCTGCGCCCCGCGCAGGGCCTCCTCGCGGGATGGCGCGCGAAGCCGCATACGGGGCTGATCGATCTCGACCGGATCGGGGCCTATGCGCCTGCGGAGTTCTGGGAAGAAGTGCATGCGCAGGACGGGCGCATCATCCTCGATCCCGGGGCGTTCTATATCCTGGTCAGCCGCGAGGCGGTGCATGTGCCCCCCGATTATGCCGCAGAGATGGCTCCGTATCTGGCGATGGTGGGCGAGTTCCGGGTGCATTATGCAGGCTTCTTCGATCCCGGCTTCGGGCATGCCGCGGCAGGCGGCGCGGGCGCGCGCGGGGTGCTGGAGGTGCGCTGCCACGAGGCCCCTTTCGCGCTCGATCACGGGCAGATCGTGGGCCGGCTGATCTACGAGCGGATGGCAGAGCGGCCGCACGTGCTCTACGGGACGGGGCTCGGATCGAACTATCAGGGACAGGGGCTGAAGCTGTCGAAGCACTTCCGGGCAAACTGAATGCGGTCTGTCCACGCGTGGACAGAATGCTAAGTTATTGATTTGAAAAACTATTCCGATTCTCGTTAACCGGATTGCAATTCCTACAACAGGCTGCCGGACCTTTCAGGCTCGGGTGCCGGGACCCCCGGGGCGGGGCGGTTGTCGAGCAGGCCAGCGGCGCGTAGTTCCGCGAGTCCCGGAAGCTCCTGGGCGGTCTCCAAACCGAAATGATCGAGAAAGGCCTCCGTGACGGCGAAGGTCATCGGGCGTCCCGGCGTCTGGCGGCGGCGGCCGAACCGGACCCATCCGAGCTCGATCAGAAGATCGAGCGTGCCCCCCGAGACCGAGACGCCACGGATCTCCTCGATCTCGGCGCGGGTCACGGGCTGATGATATGCTACGATGGCCAGCGTCTCGAGCGCGGCGCGGCTGAGCTTGCGGGTCTCGACGACCTCGCGCGCCATGAGAAACCCCAGATCCGGGGCGGTGCGGAAGGCGAAGCCCTCGCCGACACGGGCGAGCGTCACGCCCCGGCCCTCGTAGCGGCGGCGCAGGGCGGCGATGGCCTCCGGCACGTCGCAGCCGAGGGGCAGGCGCTCCTCGATCTCGCGCAGACCGAGGGGGGTTGCTGCGGCAAAGAGCACGGCCTCCACCATGCGTTCCTGCTCGGGGCCCGGGACGACGCGAAAGGCGGGATCGTCGAAGCTGCGGCGGGTGCTCTCGTTCATCCGGTTCTGTCTCCTCTGGCGCGCAGGTAGATGGGCTGGAACGGGGCTTCCTGGCGCAGATCGAGCCGTCCCGATTTCACCAGCTCGAGCGCCGCGGCGAAGCTCGCGGCGGTCGCCGAGCGCCGCCGGACCGGATCGACCGCCCAGTCCCCGGGCAACCAGGACGCGAGCTCGACCCAATCGAGCGCGCAGGCGAGCAGGCCGCGCATGCGCGCGAGGGCGGCCTCCATGGTGTAGACCGGACCGCGCGCGAGGTGCAGCGGCTGGAACTCGTCGCGCGTCTTGATGCGCGCATAGGCCCGCAGCAGATCGACGAGGGCGGCCGAATGCGTCACGGTCGCGGTGCGCGCGACCTGTTCCGGGGTGCCGCGGGCAAAGACGTCGCGCCCCAACTGGTCGCGCGCCATCAGCCGGGCCGCGGCGGTGCGCATCGCCTCGAGCCGTTCGAGCTGGAACGCGAGATGGGCCGCCAGATCCTCGCCGGAGGGCCCCTCGGCCGCGGGGTCCGGCGGCAGGAGCAGGCGCGATTTGAGATAGGCGAGCCAGGCGGCGATCACGAGGTATTCCGCGGCAAGCTCGATGCGCAGGCGCTTGGCGGCCTCGACGAAGGCCAGATACTGTTCCGCGAGGCGCAGGATCGACACCCGGCGCAGGTCGACCTTTTGCGACTGCGAGAGCGCCAGCAAGAGATCGAGCGGCCCCTCGAACCCGCCCACGTCCACCACCAGCGCCTCCGCCACGCGACGCTCCGGGACCGACGGATCGAAGACGTCATCCGGCATCGGCATACCGCTCCAGCGCCGCGTATTCGGCCGAGACCTCCGCGAGATCGCAGTCGAGGGGCGGGCCGCGCCGCGCGAGGGCGGCCTCGGCGCGGCGCGCCGCCCGGTCCCCGAGGCGCGGGGTGGCGTCGATCACCCCGGCCGCCTCGTCCGGATCGCCGTTGCAATGGAGGACCACATCGACGCCTGCGGCAAAGGACCGGGCAGCGCGGTCGGACCAGGTCCCCGTCAGGGCCTGCATCGACAAATCATCCGTCATCAGGAGCCCGTCGAAGCCGATCCGCTCGCGGATCAGCGCGATGACGCCGGGCGACTGGGTGGCAGGGGCTTGCCCGTCGAGGGCCTCGAAGACCACATGGGCCGTCATCGCCAGCGGCAGGTCGGCCAGCGCCCGGAAGGGCGCGAAATCGGCCTCCAGATCGGGCGCGCTTACGGTGGGCAGCGCGAGGTGACTGTCGAGATCGGCGCGGCCCTGACCGGGGATATGCTTGATCACCGGAAGGACGCCGCCCGCCAGCAGCCCGTCCGCCACGGCGCGGCCGATCCGGGAAACCTCACCGGGATCGGTGCAATAGGCCCGGTTGCGCAGGACCGGATGCGTGCCGGGGTGGACGCAGTCGAGCACCGGCGCGCAATTCACGTCGATGCCGACGGCCCGGAGCTCTGCTGCGATCAGCCGGTAGCGCAGGCGCATGGCCCGCACACGCAGATCGGGGTCCGGCAGGCGGGTGCAGTCGTCGAACGCCGGGCGCCATTCGCGCCAGTGCGGCCCCCGCAGCCGGGCAACGCGCCCGCCCTCCTGGTCGACCAGGACCGGGGCTTCGCGCCCGACGGCCGCCCGCAGGTCCGAGGTCAGCCGCAGGACCTGGGCCGGGCTCTCGACGTTGCGGGCAAACAGGATGAAGCCCCAGGGATCCGCCGCTGCGAAAAACCGCCGCTCTGCCGGCGTCAGGTTCGAGCCGAGGCAGCCGAGGATCGCGGCGCGCGCGACCATGCTATTGCAGAGTGACCGGGATGCAGTCGACGCTCCGCGCCCGGAGGGCTTCGCACAGCGCGCCGGTCTCGGCGCTGGTGTCGAAGCCCGCCACCCGCAGGCGGTAGAAGACCCGGGCGTTGGCGGTGGTCCGCTCGACATAGAGGCTGCGGTCGCCGAGGAGATCGCCGTGGCTCGCCACGAGCTGCGCCCAGGCCTTTCGGGTCAGGTCCTCGCTGTCATAGGCGCCGAGCTGGACCAGCCGTGCACCGGCGCCGACGCTCGCGACCTCGCGGGCGATGGGCGGCGGTGCGGGCTGGCGTGCGGCCGCGGACCGAGCGAGGTTCGCAGGCCTGCGCAGCGGGCCCGTGCCGGTGGCCGCGGCGGGCGGCGACGAGGCCGCGGCCTCGTCGCGCAGCGCCGCGGCGATGGCGTCCTCGAGGGAGGGTCCGGCCAGGGGAGCGGTCAGGGACGGGTCCGGCTGGACGAGGGCCAGGGTCTCGTCCCCTGGGGGCATCGGCAGGTCCGCGGGCTCCAGCAGGGACGTCTGCGGGGCGAGCACGAGTTCGCCCTGCGGCCCGTCCTCCTCGGCCAGGAGGACCGGAGGCGGGGGAATTGGGGTCGTGTCGACGATGCGGGGCGCGGGCTGGCCCGCGAGGACGGAATTGACCTCGAGGCCCTGGTGGGCGGCGGTCAGGCCGCCGGGATCCTCGGGCTGGATGCGGGCGGGCCCTTCCATGGCGCGGATCACGGGGACGTCGGCGGCATCGCGGGTGCCGAGGTCGTAAGCCCAGAGGCCCATGGCACCGATCACGCCGACGAAGACCGCGGCCCCGGCGATCCGCCGCAGACGTTCCGGGATGAGGCGGTCGGGGCCGCCGGAATCAGACGCGTATCGGTCGCCGTAAAGCTCGCTCATTGGGGTCTAGCCTGTTTTCACATACCATAGATGGTACGCGCCTCTGCTCCAACCCCAAATTGGTTAACGGATGCTTACCGCATCTCGTCCATCGGGGTGACACCGAGGATAGCAAGACCTGCGGATATGACAACCGCCGTCGAACGCACGAGAGCGAGGCGCGCGCGCGTCAGGTCCGGCGCGTCCTCGCGGAGAAAGCGCAGGGCGGGGTCGAGCTTGCCCTGATGTTGCAGGGCGTGGAAATCGCTTGCGAGGTCATAGAGATAGAAGGCGATCCTGTGGGGTTCGTTGTGCTGGGCCGCAAGCTCGACCAGCCGCGGCCATTCGGCGAGCTTCTGGATGAGCCGGCGCTCGTGGTCGCTCCGAAGGCCCGCGAGATCCGCCCCGGCGAGCGCCGCGTCGTCCAGGACGAGGCCGGCCTCGGCGGCCCGGCGCGCCACGGAGGTCGCGCGGGCATAGGCGTATTGCACATAGAAAACCGGGTTGTCCTTGGATTGCTCCATGACCTTGTCGAAGTCGAAATCAAGCGCCGCGTCGTTCTTGCGGGTCAGCATGACGAAGCGCGTCACGTCGGGTCCGACCTGGTCGACCACGTCGCGCAGGGTGACGAAGGTGCCGGCGCGCTTCGACATCTTGAAGGGCTCGCCGCCCTTATAGAGTTTCACGAGCTGGCAGAGCTTGACGTCGAGCGGCACGCGGCCGTCGGACAGCGCCTGCACCACTGCCTTGAGCCGCTTGACATAGCCGCCGTGATCCGCCCCGAGCACGTCGATCAAGACGTCAAATCCACGCTCCACCTTGTTGTAATGATAGGCGATGTCGGGCGCGAAATAGGTCCAGCCGCCGTCGGATTTCTGGACCGGCCGGTCGAGGTCGTCGCCGAAGTCGGTGGACCGGAACAGCGTCTGGCTGCGGGGCTCCCAGTCCTCCGGGGTCTTGCCCTTCGGAGGGTCGAGCACGCCCTCGTAGATCAGGCCGCGGGCCCGCAGCGCCGCGAGGGCTGCCTCGATCTGACCCGAGCCATAGAGCGATTTTTCCGAGAAGAAGTGATCCATCTCCACGCCGAGCAGCTTCAGGTCGCCCCGGATCATCTCCATCATGGCCTCGGTCGCGATCTGGCGCACCTCTGCCAGCCACTCCGATTCGGGCCGGTCGATCAGGCTGTCGCCGAAACGCACCTTCAGCGCCTCTCCCACGGGGATGAGATAGTCGCCGGGATAGAGCCCCTCGCGGATCTCGGGTGCCAGCCCACAGGCCTCGCGGTAGCGCTCATAGGCCGAGCGCGCGAGCACGTCGACCTGCGCGCCGCCGTCGTTGATGTAGTATTCGCGGGTGACGTCGAAGCCCGCGAAATCCAGCAGGCCAGCGAGCGCATCGCCGAAGACCGCCCCCCGGACGTGGCCGACATGCATCGGGCCGGTGGGGTTCGCGGAGACGAACTCGACGTTGACCCTGCGCCCGGCCCCATGGGTCGAGCGCCCGAAGTCGCGCCCCTTCGACAGGATCACCGGCAGGACGGCGGACCAGGCGGCCGGGTCGAGCCGCAGGTTGATAAACCCGGGCCCCGCCACCTCGACGGACCGCACGTTCGGCGCGCCCTCCAGCTCGGACGCCAAAGCCTCGGCTATGTCGCGCGAGGCCATGCGGGCCGGGCGGGCGAGGACCATCGCCGCATTCGCCGCCATGTCGCCATGGGCCGGATCGCGCGGCGGCTCCACCGCAATGGCCCCGAGGTCCAGACCCTCCGGCAGCTTGCCCGCCGCCACCAGCCGGCCGACCGCCGCGAGCACCTGTGCCTTCACGTCGGCAAAAACGTCCATATCCCATCGCTCCCGAATGTCGCGTTGCGGTTAGCACAGGTCGCGGACCCCCTCCATGCTCAATCGCTGGCGCGCAGGCGTCCCGGCGTCTAGGGTAGGTATTGGTGGATCGATACGGGTGGCGGTCTTGAGACTTGCGGTTGCGATGGTGGCCGGTCTGGGGTGGGCCGTGCAGGCGCAGGCAGAGACAATCGTCTCGCCCGAGGCCTTCGAGGCGCTGGTCGAGGGCCGGACGCTGCATTTCAA
>JBBQYB010000045.1:0-20737 GCA_038209095.1 Rhodobacterales bacterium | reverse complement strand
CGCAAGCAGGTCGGCACCGCGCTGGAAGAATTCGTCACGCCCAGCCTGTTGCGCCCGGAACTCGTGGAACAATTCCTCGCCTGCGTGGACTACATTCCGCTCGACGTCGGTAGCGACAGCGGCTGGCAGGGATTGGCCAAGAAGCTCGGCGAAAAGCCGGAGCATACCCGTGCGTTCTATCTCTCGGTGGCACCCTCCCTGTTCGGGACGATCGCGGGCCGCCTCGCAAGTGCCGGGGTCGCGACCTCCGAGAGCCGGATCGTCGTCGAAAAACCCCTTGGGAGCGATCTTGCAACCGCCCAGACCCTGAACGGACAACTCTCCAAACATTTCTCCGAGACGCAGATCTACCGGATCGACCACTATCTGGGTAAGGAGACCGTCCAGAACCTGATGGCGATCCGGTTCGCCAACGCGCTGTTCGAGCCTTTGTGGAACGCCCGCTTCGTCGATCACGTGCAGATCACCGTCGCGGAAAACCTCGGGGTCGCCGGGCGGGGCGAGTACTACGACAAATCCGGTGCCATGCGGGACATGGTACAGAACCACATGATGCAGCTTTTGTGCCTGACGGCCATGGAGCCGCCCGCGCATTTCGAGCCGGATTCGGTCCGCGACGAAAAGCTCAAGGTCATACGCTCGCTCGATCCGCTGAAGCTTTCCGATACGGTGCGCGGCCAGTACCGCGCCAACGCCGGCGGCTCCAGCTATCTCGAGGACGTCAGGAACCCCCTGAGCCGCACAGAGAGCTTCGTCGCGATCCGCGCCCATGTCTCGAACTGGCGCTGGTCGGGCACGCCGTTCTACCTGCGCACCGGCAAAAAGCTCAGCTCGCGCCTGTCGGAGATCGCCGTGATCTTCCGCGACCCGCCGCATTCGATCTTCCCGAGAATGGAAGGTCTGCGCGGCAATGCCCTGATCATCCGCCTCCAGCCCGACGAGGGCATCACGATGCGCGTAACCATCAAGGAACCGGGGCCCGGCGGCATGCGTCTGACCGAGGTGCCGCTCGACATGACCTTCGCCGATGCACTCGGCGACGATGGCGGCATGCCGGAAGCTTACGAGCGGCTGATCATGGACGTGATCCGTGGCGACCAGACGCTGTTCATGCGGGGCGACGAAGTCGAGGCCGCCTGGGCCTGGACCGATCCGATCATCGCGGCCTGGGCCGAGAGCGGCTCCAAGCCGCAGCCCTACGATCCGGGCGGGGCCGGCCCGATCGACGCCTACAAGCTCACGAGCGCCGGCGGACACCTGTGGCGGGAGATTGCGACATGATCGAGGTGGCATTCCAGGAGTATCCCGACCGGGACACGCTGATGCGCGGTCTGGCGGAACTCGTGGCCGACCAGCTGCGCGCCGCACAAGCGTCGCGCCATCACCGGACGCCGAAGGCGGACCGGCGCGTGACCCTCGCGGTTCCGGGAGGCACCACGCCTCGACCGTTCCTGGAGGCGCTCTCGGAGGCGGATCTCGCCTGGCCGGACGTCGACGTCATCCTGACCGACGAGCGTCTGGTCGACGACTCCGATCCCCGATCCAACAGCCGGCTCCTGCGGAAGGCGCTGTTGCGCGGACCTGCCGCCTCCGCACGTTTTGTGGATTTCCACACGGCCGATCCCCAGGGCGATAGGGCGATGCCGACCCTGCGCGGACGGCTCGCGGCCGTCTTGCCCATCGACGTCCTCGTTCTGGGCATGGGAGGGGACATGCACACGGCATCCCTTTTTCCGCATGCGCCTGGCCTCGCGGACGCCTTGGCAACCGATGCGCCTGTCCTCTTGCGCACGCGCCCCGAGGATCAGCCCGAGGATCGTCTGACCTTGTCGGCACCGGTCTTGCGCGCGGCGGGTGTCATCCACATTCTGATCACAGGTCCGGAGAAACGCGCGGCCCTTGAAACGGCCCTCGCAGACGGGCCGATCGAAGATGCGCCGGTCAGGGTCGCGCTGACTGCACCCTGTCCCGTGACGGTACACTATGCCGATTGACGCCGACCCACCCGGGAGGAAGCCATGAGCCTCGACGCCACGATCGCCACCGTGACGGACCGCATCCGAGAGCGATCCGCCCCGCTCCGTCGCCCCTATCTCGACCGGATCGCGCGTGCGCGGGACGAGGGGCCGAAACGCGCCCATCTCTCGTGCGGGAACCAGGCGCACGCCTATGCGGCCATGCCGGAGGATGACAAGGCAGCGCTCGTCGCCGCGAGCGCCGGCAACATCGGTATCATCACTGCCTTCAACGACATGCTCTCCGCCCATCAGCCCTATGAGCGATACCCCGATCTGATCCGTGCCGCCGCTCGCGCTGCGGGCGGCACCGCCCAGGTCGCCGGCGGCGTCCCCGCGATGTGCGACGGCGTCACCCAAGGACAGCCCGGAATGGAGCTGTCGCTCTTTTCGCGCGACGTCATCGCAATGGCCGCAGGCATCGCATTGAGCCACAACGTCTTTGACACCACGGTCTATCTCGGCGTCTGCGACAAGATCGTGCCCGGTCTGGTCATCGCCGCCGCAACCTTCGGGCATCTGCCGGCGGTGTTCTTGCCTGCGGGGCCGATGCCGTCCGGAATACCCAACGACGAGAAATCGAAGATCCGCCAACAGTTCGCGTCAGGCGAGGTCGGCCGCGACAAGTTGATGGAGGCGGAAATGGCCTCATATCACGGTCCGGGCACCTGCACCTTCTATGGCACGGCGAACACCAATCAGATGCTCATGGAGTTCATGGGCCTGCATCTGCCCGGCGCGAGCTTCGTCAATCCGGGTACACCGCTGCGCGAGGCCCTGACCGTGGAGGGTGCCAGGCGGGCACTCGCGATCTCGGCTTTGGGCAACGAGTACACACCGGCTGCGGACATTCTCGACGAGCGCGCGTTCGTCAACGGGATCGTTGGCCTCAACGCCACGGGCGGCTCGACCAACCTGCTGATCCACCTGATCGCAATGGCGCGGGCCGCGGGCGTGATCCTCGACTGGGAGGACTTCGCCGAGCTCTCGGACGCGACGCCGCTCATGGCACGCGTCTATCCGAACGGTCTGGCGGACGTGAACCACTTTCATGCCGCGGGCGGCCTCGGCTACATGATCGGCGAATTACTGGACGCGGGTCTGCTGCATCCCGACACCCGCACCGTCGCAGGCGACGGCCTCGCGCGGTATACTCAGGAGCCTAAGGTCATCGACGGCGCGCTGCTCTGGCAGGCGGGCACACCCACGACCCTCAACGACCGGATCCTGCGGCCCGTCGGCGATCCCTTCGCGCCCACCGGCGGCACCAGACGCCTGCGTGGCAACCTCGGCACGGGCGTGATGAAGGTCTCCGCCGTCGCCATGGAACGTCAGGTCATCGAAGCCCCCGTGCGGATCTTTCACGATCAGGAGGACGTCAAGCGCGCCTTCCGCGCGGGAGAGTTCGTACACGATACGGTCGTCGTCGTGCGCTACCAGGGCCCGAAGGCAAACGGGATGCCGGAGTTGCACAGCCTGACCCCGGTCCTCGCGGTCCTGCAGGACAAGGGCCTCAAGGTCGCGCTGGTCACGGACGGCCGGATGTCCGGCGCCTCCGGCAAGGTGCCCTCCGCGATCCACGTGAGCCCGGAGGCGTTGGACGGCGGACCCCTGGCCCGCCTGCTCGACGGGGACGTCGTCCGCGTCGATGCGGTGGCCGGCACGCTCGACGTGCTAACCCCCGGCGCGCTGGAGAGGCCCATCGTGCGTCCGGACCTGAGCGCAAATGAGTTCGGCGTCGGACGCGAGCTGTTCGCCGCCTTCCGCCGCACAGTGGGGGCCGCGGAAGCCGGTGCCTCCAGCGTCAGTCCGGAGCTGATACCATGATGACCCCCGCCGACGCTTCGGCCTGCGCGCGCGAATTCTGCAGTCTCGCCCCGGTCATCCCGGTTCTGATCATCGAGGACGCAGACGCCGCCCACCCCATTGCGGAGGCCCTGGTCGCGGGCGGTCTTCCTGTGCTGGAGGTGACGCTGCGCACGCCTGCGGCCCTCGACGCGATCCGGGCCATGGCCGGTGTTGCAGGCGGCATCGTGGGCGCAGGCACCCTGATCCGACCGTCGGACGTCCGCGCGGCCAAGGAGGCGGGTGCGCTCTTCGGCGTGTCGCCCGGCGTGACCGACGAGCTGCTCGCCGCCTGCGAGGCCGAGGAGCTTCCCCTCCTCGGCGGCACGGCCACGGTGTCCGAGGCCATGCGGATGCTCGCGCGCGGCTACGACATCTGCAAGTTCTTCCCGGCGGAGGCAAACGGCGGGGTGGCCGCACTCCGGTCCTTCGCCAGTCCGCTGCCGCAGGTCAGCTTTTGTCCGACCGGGGGCGTCACGCCGGAAAACGCCCCGGACTACCTGAAACTGCCGAACGTGATCTGTGTCGGCGGATCCTGGGTGGCACCGCCCGCCCTGGTCAAGGCACGCGACTGGGCCGCCATCGAGGCGCTGGCCCATTCGGCGAGCGGGCTCGCCCGATGAGCGATGCGACCGAGGCAATCTGGGCCGAACTCGACGCTGAAGGCTCGGACGCAAAGGCCCGCCACATCATCAGCCTCTTCGACCGGAATCCGGACCGGTTCCGAGAGTTCTCCGTGTCGCTGGGGACGATGCTGCTCGATTACTCCAAGACCTCGCTCGATGCAAAAGCGCTCACGTTTCTGCTCCAGCTGGCACAGGCGCGCGGTGTTCCCGCGCACCGCGATGCCATGTTTCGGGGTGACGCGATCAACGCGACCGAAAACAGGGCCGTGCTCCACACGGCCCTGCGCAATCGGGCGAATACTCCCGTGCGGGTGGACGGTCAGGATGTCATGCCCGGGATCAACGCCGTGCTCGACCGCATGGCGGCCTTTGCGACAGCCGTGCGGGAGGGCACCCTCTGCGGCAGCGCCGGCCCGTTTACCGATGTCGTCAACATCGGCATTGGTGGATCGGACCTCGGACCGGCGATGGCGACGCTCGCCCTCGCGCCCTATCACGACGGGCCGCGGCTGCATTTCGTCTCGAACGTGGACAGCGCGCATGTGCACGACACTCTCCACGGGCTCGATCCCGAAACGACGCTCGTGATCGTCGCTTCCAAGACCTTCACGACCATCGAGACCATGACCAATGCGCGAACTGCGCAGGGCTGGCTCGCGGCTGCCCTGGGGGACAGGGCCGGCGACCATTTCGCCGCCGTCTCCACGGCCCTCGACAGGACTGCGGCCTTCGGCATCGACCCCGCGCGCGTGTTCGGCTTCTGGGACTGGGTCGGCGGCCGTTATTCGGTCTGGGGGGCCGTAGGCCTCCCTCTCATGCTCGCCATAGGGCCCGAGCGGTTTATCGAGTTCCTCGACGGCGCCCACGACATGGACGTGCACTTCGCGACAGCACCCCTGCCCGCCAACATGCCCGTGCTGCTGGCCCTCGTCGGAATATGGCACCGCAACGTCCTCGGCTACGCCAGCCGCACCGTGCTGCCCTACGACCAGCGTCTGGCGCGTTTGCCCGCCTATCTTCAGCAACTGGACATGGAGAGCAACGGCAAGGGTGTGGCACTCGACGGATCCCACCTGCGGCGGGCCTCGGGTCCGGTCGTCTGGGGAGAACCCGGCACGAATGGCCAGCATGCATTCTACCAGCTGATCCACCAGGGCTCGGACGTGATCCCCGTGGAATTCCTCGTCGCCGCCAACAGCCACGAGCCGGATCTTGGCCAGCATCAGGACCTTCTCCTCGCGAACTGCCTCGCGCAGTCGGAGGCCCTGATGCTCGGGCGCGATCTCGCGGCGGCGGAGGCGACGGTCGAGGACCCGAGCCTCGCTCCGCACAAGGTTTTCCCCGGCGACCGTCCCTCCACCACGCTGATCTACGACCGGCTCGACCCGGCGACGCTTGGCCGGATCATCGCCCTCTATGAGCATCGGGTGTTCGTCGAAGGCACGATCTGGGGACTGAACAGCTTCGATCAGTGGGGTGTCGAACTCGGCAAGGAACTGGCGACCGGCCTCTTGTCTCTCGTGCAGACCGGCGATGACTTCTCCACGAAGGACGGCTCGACGGCCGGCCTGCTCGCGGCGATCAAGGCGCTTCGCCGCTGAGCGTCTCCGAGGGACTGCGCCTCCTGCACGCGGACGGGCAGCTCTTGGTGTTCGACAAGCCGTCCGGGCTGTTGTCCGTCCCGGCGAAACCGCCGGGCCCTGCGGACTGCCTTGAGGCTCGGGTGCGATCGCTCTATCCCGAGGCCCTTCTCGTCCACCGGCTCGACATGGACACGTCCGGTGTCATGATCTTCGCGCGGACCCGGCTGGCGCAGCGACATCTGAACTGGCAATTCGAGCGCCGACAGATCCGAAAAACCTATATCGCGCGCGTGTCGGGTCGCGTCTGCGGCGAGGCGGGACGGATCGATCTCCCGCTGATCTGCGACTGGCCCAACCGTCCGCGCCAGATGGTGTGTCACAAGCGCGGCAAACCCTCGGTCACGGAGTGGCGCGTGATCGACCGGGAGTTCGAGACGACCCGGGTGGAACTATCGCCCCAGACCGGACGGAGCCACCAGTTGCGCGTGCACATGCTCTCTATCGGCCATCCGATCCTTGGCGATGCGTTCTACGCGCCGCCGGAAGCACTGGCTGCAGCGGACCGGCTTCAATTGCACGCCCAATCCCTGGCGTTTCGCCATCCGAACGGCGGTGCCTGGGTGGATCATACCGTGCCGGTGCCCTTCTGACGGTCACTCCGCGGCGAGATTGATAAATCCGCCCGACTGGCGGTTCCAGAACCGCGCATAGAGACCGCCGCGCGCCAGCAGATCCGCATGCGCGCCTTCCTCCACGATCCGCCCCGCGTCCAGCACCACGATCCTGTCCATCCGGGCGATGGTCGACAGCCGGTGCGCGATGGCGATCACGGTCTTGTCTTCCATGACCGTGTCGAGCGTGTCCTGAATGGCTGCCTCGACCTCGCTGTCGAGCGCGCTCGTCGCCTCATCGAGGACGAGCACCGGCGCGTTCTTCAGGATGACACGGGCGAGGGCGATGCGCTGGCGCTGACCGCCCGACAGTTTCACGCCCCGCTCCCCGAGATGAGCAGCATAGCCCTCGCGCCCCTTGAAATCGCGCAGGTTCAGGATGAACTCGTGCGCCTCGGCACGACGGGCTGCGGCAAACACGTCCTCGTCGCTGGCATCGGGGCGACCGTACCGGATGTTCGCGAGCGCGGAGCGATTGAACATCGCCGTCTCCTGACGGACCATCCCGATCTGGCCGCGCAACGCGTCCTGGGACAACGTGCGGATGTCACGCCCGTCGAGCCGGATCACGCCGCCTTCGACGTCATACAGACGCAACAGGAGCGACACCGCCGTGGTCTTCCCGGCCCCGGACCGCCCCACGAGGGCCACCTTCTCACCCGGCTTCACGCGGAGATCGAAATCGTCGAGGGCCGATTGCACCCGGCCATAGCCAAATCGCACATGCTCGAACGCGACTGCGCCCTGGACGGCCTGCGGCGTCACGGCCTCGGGCGCATCGAGGATGGAATGGGACGGGGACAGCGTCCGGATCCCGTCCTCGATCTCGCCGATATTGGCGAAAATGCCCATGGCCGTCATCGAGACCCAGCCCGACATCTGCGCGATGCGCGTGGCAATCAGCCCGGCTGTCGCGATATCGCCGGCGCTGGCCGCACCGCGTGTCCAGAGGACCAGCGCCCCGCCGATCAACAGGACCGGAAGGGTCCCCGCGAGCGCCATCAGCCAGAACCTGAAGCTCGCGGATACAGAACCGAACCGGATTGTCGCCCCCCGGTAGCCTTCGAGCGCCCGCAATGCTGCCTGATCCTCGTGCAGCCCGTGGCTGAACAGCTTGACCGTCGCAATGTTGGTGATTGTATCGACCACTTGCCCGGTCACGACCGCCCGTGCGGCGGCCCGGTCCTTGGAGCGCACGCGGATCCGCGGCAGGAAATGCCGGATCAGGATACCGTAGCCGCCGAGCCACACAAGCATTGCGAGGGCCAACCACACATTGACCGTCGCGACGAGCGCCACGGCCCCGAGAATGGCCGACAGGGCGAACCCGAGCGTATTGACCGTCTCGGAGACGACCTCGGTGATGGCGCGGGCGGTCTGCTGCTGCTTTTGCGCGATCCGTCCAGCAAAATCGTCGTCGAAGAAAGACAGGCTCTGGCCGAGCGTGTGACGGTTCAGGCGCGAGAGCACGAGCGGATAGAGGTTTGGCCCAAGCGTGACCGCGGTTAGCGCCGCCCCGAGACCCATGAGCGCCGGACGCAGCACCATGAAGAACAGGACCGCTCCCACGAGCGCGGGCCAGGTCTCGCCAAACAGCGCCTCGACACTGCGGCTCGTCGCGAGATCTATGATCCAGCCCACAAGAAAGGCCGACCCGACCTCGCTCAATCCCACACAGACGGACACCGCCAGGGCCAGCAGGATCGCCGGGAAGGCCCCCTTGAGCGACCAGCGCAGGAATTGCAGGAGCCTGTCGGGTGGCGGACCCTCTGCGGTCTCGAAAGCGTCGATGAGATTGGCAAGACGGCGCGTCAACGGGCCGTCGCGATGCAGGGCTTCAGGTTTCATGGCTGCTCCTTGAGAGCAGTTTTAGCGCGGGGACCCCGCCTTCGCCAGCGCAGGCTGCGCAAAGAATGCCTTGGCGGCGGCAATCTCGCCGCCCTCGATTCCATGACCGCCCCCGTGCCAATGGGCCTCGACGAGCCCACCCTGTGCTGTGAACCACGCAATCAGCTGCCGCGTTAGGGCAGGGGCACAGATCGGATCCCGTTCGCCCGCGGTTACAAGAACGCGCGTGCGCAGCGCTCCGGCAGCCGGCTCCCACCCGATCAGCGGGTGAAGCAGCGCCGCATCGTCAAACAGATCTCGCCTGTTGAAGATGAGGCTTGCCAGGATGTTCGCCCCGTTGGAATAGCCGATGCCAACGACACGTCTGGGCTTTCTCGCCGCGACATGCGCTGCGACAAAATTGCCCATCTTCGCGGTCGCCCGTTCCAGATCGGCCATGTCGTAGCGTCCCTCGCTCAAGCGCCGAAAGAACCGCGCGGCACCCTCCTCGCTGACATCGCCGCACGGCGAGACCAGCGTCGCCTCCGGCAGCACCTCGCGCCCGAGCGCCAGCAACTGGGTCTCCGACCCGCCGGTTCCGTGCAACACGAAAGCGAGCGTGTCGTCCGTCTTTCCCGGCGACACCGCATGAACATAACGGTCCAGGCTCATGCAATCGGCTCCAGCTTGCGCTCAATGTCAGCCCGCCGGTGCGCGTGTTGCTTCGGCAGCATAAGGCCCTCTCCGAGATGCGCAGGATCCTCGTCCCGCGCAAAACCCGGCTCGTCCGTCGCGATCTCGAACAAGATGCCCTCGGGTGTTCGGAAATAGATTGCCCAGAAATAGTCCCGGTCGATCACCGGCGTCACCTGATAGCCCGCGTCCGTGAGTGCGCCACGCACCGCAAGCTGCGCAGCCCTATCCGGCACCGCAAACGCCACGTGATGAACCGAACCCGCCCCGGCTGCGGCACGCCGCGCGTTGGGCACCGTCTCGATCTCTATGGCATCGGCCCGGTTTCCGCCCGGCCTGAGATACCGCGTCACGGCAGCGTCCGACCCCGTGGCCTCGAACCCCATGAAACCCAGCAGCTCGTCCATTTGCCCCGATGCCGACAGCCGCAGCGTCACTCCCTGAAAACCGCGAATGGCGGCGTCCTCCGGCACGCCCCCCCCGGTCCAGGGCGTACGCTCGTCGTCGGTCGCGACGAGCGCGAATTCATCCCCGTCCGGCCCCAGAAAGTTCAGACGCTCCTCCCCAAAGGCGCGCGATGAGCGCAGACCCTCCGTGCCGAAAGTGGAAAGCCGCTCCGCCCACCAGGGCAGGGCGTCCGTCGGCACGGCAAAGCGCGTGAGGCCGACCTCACCCGTTCCGGCGCTCCTTGGCCCGATGTCAGGAAATGGAAAATAGGTCAGCACCGATCCCGGCGTTCCGGCACCGTCGCCATAATAAAGATGATAGACGTCCGGCGCGTCGAAATTCACCGTCTTTTTGACACGCCGCAGGCCAAGGATCTCTGTGAAGAAGGCGTTGTTCGTTTTCGCGTCCGACGCCATGGACGTGACATGGTGAAGGCCGGTAATCTGCGTAATCATCACATGCTCCTGCGTCTCGCTCATGTCGGACAAATAGCCTCTTAACAGCCGGTCTCAAACCAGGCCGCAGCAAACGCATTGTGCGCAAGGCGTCCACAATCGACTGACGCGGTCTGTGACGTCCCTTTTCGGGCGGTAACGCCCTCTTAAGTTTTGGGCGTCAGACTCAAGTTGCGTCGCGTCGGACCTGGAAAGGCGAAAAGACAGCCATGTATCTCGAGTTTGTTCTGGTGGCGCTCGCGTCGCTGTTTCTGGCCCGGACGTATCGTCGCAACAGCGCCTCGCCGCGCCCTGTACCGATCCGTCCCGTCGTTCGTTCGTTCCCCGGCGCGACGCACCGCAATTCGCATTAGAGCCTCTCCTGAGGCCACACAAGCGATCCGGTTAACCAACCCTTGTCACGGTCTTCAGGCGATCGTCTGGCGGGCCAGCAGCCGGCAGATCGTCGCGGGCAGGATCTGCCCGATCAAACGCTCGCCTTCCATGACCGAGACCGGCGCATCGGAACTCGCGAACAGCGCCAGCGCCTCGCGCAGCGGCACGTCGGGCCCGATCTGTCGGCCCGGATCGGCCTCAACTCCGCCGCGGGTCATGGCGTCGCGCGTGCGCAGGACGCTCAGCGGATTGAGATGCGCCACGAAGTCGCTGACATAGGTATTGGCCGGACGCAGCACGATCTCCTCCGGACTGCCGGTCTGGACCATGCGTCCGCCCTCCAGGATCGAAATGGTCTGCCCGAGCTTCACCGCTTCCTCCAGATCATGACTGACGAAGACGATGGTGCGTTTCGAGCGTGCCTGCAGATCCAGCAACTCGTCCTGCAACCGCGCGCGGATCAGCGGATCGAGGGCCGAAAACGGCTCGTCCATCAACAGGATCGGGGCCCCGGTGGTAAACGCCCGGGCGAGGCCCACGCGCTGGCGCATGCCTCCCGACAGTTCCGAGACCTTCTTGTGCGCCCAGTCCGTCAGGTTGACGGTATCGAGCTCGGCCATCGCCCGGTCGTGACGCTCGGCCTTCGTGGCACCGGAGAGCTCGAGCCCGAAAGCCACGTTCTCGAGCACGGTGCGCCAGGGCAACAGCCCGAAATTCTGGAACACCATGGACACGCCGCGCCCCCGTATCCGCCTCAGGACCGACGCATCGCAGGACGCGACATCGATGACCTCGGCCCCATCGCGCACCAGCATGCGCCCTCGGGTGATCGGGTTCAGGCCATTGACCGCGCGCAACAGGGTGGATTTGCCCGAACCGGACAGCCCCATGAGCACGGAAATCTCGCCCTCGGCCACCTTCAGGCTGCAATCGTGGACGCCGAGGATCTGGTTCGTCGCCTTCTGGATTTCGCTGCGGCTGTCGCCCCGGTCCATCAGCGGCAAGGCGCTGTGCGGCGCGCCGCCAAAGACGATGGAAACCCGGTCGAACTCGATGGCGGCCGTCATGTCATTCTCGTCGGAACATGCGGTCGAGAATGATGGCGACCACCACGATGACCACTCCCGCCTCGAACCCGAGGGACGTATTGACCGTGTTGAGCGCGCGCACTACCGGCACCCCGAGCCCGTCCGCCCCGACGAGGGCCGCGATCACCACCATCGACAGCGACAGCATGATTGTCTGGGTCAGGCCCGCCATGATCTGGGGCAGGGCGTAGGGCAACTCGACCTTCCGCAAAAGCTGTCCAGGCGTCGCCCCGAACGCGAGCCCCGCCTCCTTCAACTCCTGCGGCGTCGAGACGATGCCCAGATGGGTCAGGCGGATCGGTGCCGGCAGCACGAAAATTGCCGTAGCGATCAGCCCCGGCACCATTCCGATCCCGAAAAAGACGATGGCCGGGATCAGGTACACGAACGTCGGCAGGGTCTGCATCAGGTCGAGGACCGGCCGCATGGCCCCATAGAGCCTCGGCCGGTGCGCCGCGGCGATCCCGATCGGCACGCCGAGCCCCATGCAGACCACCACGGACGACAGAACCAGCGTCAGCGTCTCGGTCGTCTCCTTCCAGTACCCCTGGTTGAGGATGAAGAGGAAGCCCGCCACCACGATGACCACCGTTCGCTTCTTGCGCTGCAAAGCCCAGGCAAGCGCCGCAAAGACCGCGATCACCACGAAGGGTGGCGGTGCCTGGAGTGCCCAGAGGATCAGGTCGATCAGCGCCTCGATCCACTCGGCCACCGCATCGAAGATCCAGCCGCCATGGGTCGTCAGCCAGTCCACCCCGTCCCGTGCGACGGGCCCGACGGGTATCTTGGCGGCCTCCAGCCACTCCATCAGGTACCCTGTATCCTGCCCGTCCTGAGCGCGGGGCAGGCGACGCCCGACACGCGCCCTCGCAGTCTCACAGCCCGAGCGCGCCGCGCAGGGCCGTCGCGGCATCGCCGCCGTCACGGGTCTCGACACCCTCCAGCCAAGGCAGGATCGCATCGGGGTTGGCGGCGATCCAGCCCGCTGCGGTCTCCATCGGATCCGCGCCGTCGTCGAGGATCGGACCCATGATCTCGTTCTCCATCTCGAGCGTGAAGACCATGTTCTCGAGCAAGCGACCCACGTTCGGGCAGTCCGCGACATAGCCGGCGCGCGTATTCGTGGCGACGGTCGATCCACCGAAATCCGGCCCGAACCAGTCGTCTCCGCCGGTCAGATAGGTCATCTCCAGATTGGAGTTCATCGGATGCGGCTCCCACCCGAGGAAGACGATACCCTCGCCGCGGCTCTCGGCCCGCTCGGCCTGCGCGAGCATGCCCTGCTCGGAAGTCTCGACGATCTCGAAACTACCCAAGCCGAACGCATCGGCCTCGATCATGTCGAGGATGATCCTGTTGCCGTCGTTGCCCGCCTCGATGCCATAGATCTTGCCGTCGAGGGCATCCGAGAACCCGGCGATGTCCGAAAAATCCTTCAGCCCCTGGTCGGCCAGGACGTCGGACACGGCGAGCGTGTATTTTGCACCCTCGAGGTTCACCCGGACCACATCGATATCCCCGCTGTCGAGATACGGCCGGATCATCGTCTCCATGGTGGGCATCCAGTTGCCCAGAAAGACGTCGATGTCGCCGCGTGCGAGGCTCTGGAAGGTCACCGGCAGTGCCAGCAAATCGACGCTCGTCTCGTATCCGATCGCCTCCAGAACCGTCTGCGCAGCTGACGTCGTCGCCGTAATGTCCGTCCAGCCCACGTCGGCGAACCGCACGAGGCCGCAGGCGTCCGCCTCCTGTGCATGCGAGGGACTTGCGGCCACGAGGCTCAAGGCGGTCAGGGTCAACAGACGCTTCACAGGCAATCTCCTTGATCGAACCGAATTTTCTTCATCCCCCAAATCTCGCCTGAATTCTTTGACGGGCGCAAGGAGAACCACTATTGATTGACGGATCAATCAATCACCGGCCGTAGCCCAGATGATCGCCTCAGCAAATCGACCCGAGACACGCCGCCGTGCCCTCATCGGGGCCGCACTCTGCGAGATATCGGATCGCGGCTCGCTCGACGTGACGGTCGCCCAGATCGCGGCCCGGGCAGGCGTATCGACGGCGCTGGCCCACCACTATTTCGGAGCCAAGGAGGATCTGATCCTCGCCACGATGCGCCATCTGCTCAAGGAGTTCGGCCAGAAGACGGCAGGCGAATTGCGCATGGCCCCCACCCCGCGCGCGCGCCTGTCCGCGATCATTCGCGCCTCTTTCGCGCCCGACCAGTTTCACCGGGCAACCATCAGCGCCTGGCTCACCTTCTATGCCAAAGCCCTCTCGAGCCCGGCGGCGGCCCGGCTTCTGCATGTCTACCAGAGCCGACTGCGCTCGAACCTCATACATGCCCTGCATGGCCACATGGACCGGCCTGCCGCGCTGCGGCTCGCGGATGGCATCGGGGCTCTGATCGACGGCGTATACCTGCGTGCGGCGCTCGC
Source organism: Rhodobacterales bacterium (assembly GCA_038209095.1). Classification (GTDB taxonomy): domain Bacteria; phylum Pseudomonadota; class Alphaproteobacteria; order Rhodobacterales; family Rhodobacteraceae; genus Amaricoccus. Next base: position 6,671 of record JBBQYB010000045.1, on the reverse strand, counting down.
GAGCGGCCCGGCGAAGGCGTCCGCCGCGATCGATCTCGTCGAGGACTACGCCAGCCTGCACCTCGCGCACGGCCCAGGCGAAGCCCTGTCCTGATGGAAGCCGATTACGTCGTCGTCGGCTCCGGTTCGGCCGGTTGCGCGCTTGCCGCCCGCCTCGGCGAGGCCGGCCGGACCGTAATCGTCATCGAATATGGTGGGACCGATGCGGGTCCGCTGATCCAGATGCCCGCGGCCCTCAGCTATCCCATGAACATGCCGCTCTACGACTGGGGGTTCACCTCCGACCCCGAGCCGCACCTCGGCGGACGCAGGCTCGCGGTGCCGCGCGGCAAGGTCCTCGGCGGATCGTCGTCGATCAACGGCATGGTCTATGTGCGTGGCCACGCGAAGGATTTCGACACCTGGGCCGAGATGGGCGCGGATGGCTGGAGCTATGCGGACGTCCTGCCCTATTTCAAGCGCATGGAGTCTTGGCACGGCGGCCGGAGCGCCTATCGCGGAGCCGGCGGTCCGCTGCACGTGACCCGCGGGCCGCGGCTGAACCCGCTCTATCACGCCTTCGTCGCGGCCGGGGCCGCCGCGGGGTTCGAGACCACCGACGACTACAACGGCGAGAAACAGGAAGGCTTCGGCCCGATGGAGCAGACTGTCTGGAAGGGCCGCCGCTGGTCCGCGGCCAATGCCTATCTGCGTCCCGCCCTCGCGCACGGCCGCGTCCGCGTCGTGCGCGGCCTCGCCGAGCGGGTCGTCATCACCGAGGGTCGTGCGGTCGGCGTCGTCGTCGCGCGCGCGGGACAGCGCGAGAGGATCACGGCGCGCCGGGAGGTGATCCTGTCGGCCTCCTCGATCAACACGCCCAAGCTCCTCATGCTGTCGGGCATCGGCTCGGGCACCCATCTGGCCGAACACGGTCTGCCCGTTCTCGTGGACCGGCCTGGGGTGGGGGCGAACCTCCAGGATCACCTGGAGGTCTACATCCAGCAGGCCTGCAGCCGCCCCATCACGCTCTACCGCCACTACAACCTGATCTCCAAGGCCCTGATCGGGGCTCAATGGCTCGCCTTCAAACGCGGTCTCGGTGCCTCCAACCAGTTCGAGAGTGCTGCCTTCGTGCGCTCGCGTCCCGGCATCGACTATCCGGACGTCCAGTTCCATTTCCTTCCGCTCGCAGTGCGCTACGACGGAAAGGCCGCGGTGCGCGGCCATGGCTTCCAGGCCCATGTCGGACCGATGCGCTCGGCAGCCCGCGGCCGGGTGCGGCTCAACGGGCCCGATCCGGCGGCAAAACCCAGCATCCGGTTCAACTACATGGACAACGAGGCCGACTGGATCGACTTTCGCGCCTGCGTTCGGCTCACCCGCGAAGTCTTCGGCCAGGCTCCCTTCGCCCCCTACCGCGGCCGCGAGATCCAGCCGGGGCCGGACGTGCGCAGCGACGACGAGATCGACGCCTTCGTGCGCGAGCACGCCGAGAGCGCCTATCACCCCTGCGGCACCGCCCGCATGGGACGGCGCGACGATCCCATGGCCGTGGTCGACCCGAAGGCCCGCGTGATCGGGGTCGACGCCCTGCGCGTCGCCGACAGCTCGGTCTTTCCGCAAATCACCAACGGCAACCTCAACGCGCCCTCGATCTTGATCGGCGAGAAGGTCGCCGACCACATCCTCGACCGACCCTGTCTGCCCCGCGAAAACCTGCAACCCTGGATCAATCCGCGCTGGGCGGCCGCAGACCGCTGATCCGCGGTCCCGGCACCGCGGCCTCTTGTGCCTCCCGGCATCGCGCCCATCTATCCGGGCATGGACGAGACCGCGCAGCCCCCGGATCATGCCCTCTCCGAGGAGCTCGCGAACCGCATCATCTCCGAGGCGGCACAGGTCTTTTTCGCGGGGTGCCGGGACCGGATCGTGCCGTTCATCGACGCGAACTTCTCGATCGGGGGCTCCGCCCGCCTCCACAGGCACGCCATCGGCTGGGATCTGCTCAAGGCCCCGGCCAACGTCGCCCTCTCCCTCCCGCAGATCGGCCTCAAGCTCGGGGCGCTCGCCGCCCGCGGGGTAGGCCTGCCGCGTGCCGCCCGCGCGCTCGGCACGCGCAACCTGTTCCTGCAGACCGCCGTCGCCCGTGAATTGCACTGGCGCATGATGGTCGATCTGCTGCGCCAACCCTACGCCGACGGCGAAAGGGTCTCGGCGCGCGACGGCCTCGCGGAGGCGATCCTCACCCATCCCGACCTGCAGAACCTGCTCCAGGCCGCAGGCTCCACCACCGCGGCGCATCGGGACGACCCGGCGTTTCGCGCGCGCCTCGACGCTGCCCTCACCGAATATGCGGGCACCCGGGCCGCCGCCTCCGAGATCACGACCGGCCTTTTGGCCCTCGGCGGCGGCGCCATTGCCTTCAACCAGCTGACGCCCGGCGCGATCGCTCTCGGGCCGATCATCGCCGCGAGCTTCGCCCATGGCGCGGCGGTCGCGAGTTTCCCCCTCGGGGCCACTGCCGGCGGCCTCTGGTACGGCGTCTTCCCAGCCCAGGCCTCCCCGATCCTCGTCGGAGGCACCACCGCGGGCGTGATGGGCGTGGCCGCCCTCGCCTCGGCCTTCGCAGGCGTGATCTCCGATCCGGTCCAGCGCGCCACAGGCTTGCACCGGCGACGGCTGCAGTCGCTTGTCTCCAGCCTCGAGAAATCCTTCGCGGCGGAAAACGATGCAGGCTTCGTCGCCTACGACCTCTACGTCGCCCGCCTCCTCGACCTGAGCGACGTCCTGCTCGGCATTGCCCGGGCCTTCCGCGCCGGCTGATCGGCAGCAACTCGCCCACGCCCCGCCGCACCGCGCGCCTAAGCGGAAACTCTATCCGCCCAAAGGAACCTCCACTCCCCCGCGCCGTTTAGGTGTCGGGCCACTCGGTCCGTCCCGACATTCTGAAATTCGAAAACACCTGGGGGTGACGTATGGCGAGTATTGTGCCGGTGGCGCTGATCGTGCTGGGTGCGCTGCTCTTTCCGGTCGCCGGAGTGGTGCTCTGTCTGCTCGTGCTCGGGACGCAGATCGCCTTCATGATCATCCGGGCGGCCGTTGGGCGGCGGGACGTGCCGCATCCGGTGAATGCATCCGTGCCCCTGCGACCGATTTTCAGCATCCACGTGGCGACCCACAACGAGCCGCCGCAGGTCGTCGCTCGCACCTTGCGCGCACTCCGGGACCAGAACTGGCCCGCGGACCGGTTTGAGGTCATCATCATGGACAACAACACCGCCGATCCCGCCCTGTGGACACCCCTGCACGACCTTTGCGACCGGCTTGGACCGGGTTTTCGTTTCTTCCACGAGACCGGCGTCCTCGGGGCCAAGGCCGGTGCCTTGAACATTGCCCTCGCCCGGACCCGCGCGGACGCAACCCATATCGTGACCGTGGATGCCGATTACGTCGTCGAGCCGCGCTTCCTTGATCATGCTGCGCAGGCCCTGCACGCGACAGGCGCCGACTACGTCCAGTTTCCCCAGGCCTATGTAGGCTCGGACCGTGCCGCCGCCGGCGTCGACGCCGAACTGGAGGAATATTTTCGCACCAACGCCCAGATGGCCGACGACTCCGAGGCTGTCCTCCTCACGGGCACCCTGTGCGTCATCTCCAGGCTCGCCCTCGTGGCCGCCGGGGGTTGGTCCGGCCGCACCACGACCGAGGACGCGGAAATGGGCGTCCGCCTATGTCGAAAGGGCTTCAGCGGGCGCTTCATCAATCGCATCGTCGGACGGGGCTACATGCCCCTGTCCTTGCGCGATCTTGCCCGCCAGCGCCATCGCTGGGCCGGCGGAAACCTGCGGACGCTTCTCGTTCATGCCCCCGCGATCCTGTTCGGCGGGGACCAGATGGGCTGGCGCAGGCGGGGGGCGATACTGTCGCAGCTGTCCGCCTGGCTCAACCTCGCCCTGCTGCCTGCGCTCATCCTTCTCGCCGCACTCCTGACCGGGCTGGGCGGACCGGTCCTCGTCCTGCTCGCGGCGGTTTGCGTATTGGTTTGCCTCGTCGACATCGCCGGTCGCCTTGCCTGGCGCGGCTTTCGCGACCGGACTGCCTGGCCGGTTATTGCTGCCGCGGTCGTCCACAGGATGGCCCTCGCCCCGGTCTCGGCCCTGGCCACCGTCGACGTACTGCTCGGGCGGACCCTGACCTATGTCGTGACCGACAAATCGGGTGCTTCGGGTCGCGACATCGACGACGTGCCATTCTCCAGCCTCCTGCTCTTTGGGCTCGCAGCGCTCGCAATCCCTAACGCCGCCGAGCAAGGCCTGCTCTCCTTCGCCGCCGTCTGCGCCCTTATGACACCCCTGCCTGCCGCGCTGGCCACAGCCCGCACGCTCAAGCGGTACCGCTCCATCCTGACGACCTCCCGACCCGGAGTACCGGCATGACCGACCTCTCCGTCGACATCGTCATTCCGACCCACAATCGGGCGCATCTGATTGGGACCGCCGTGCGGCATGCCCTCGATCAATCCTGGTGGAACAGCCGCGTCACGGTAATCGACGATGCGGGCACCGACGAGACCGAAGCCGTTCTCTCCCGTCACTTCGACGATCCGCGCTTCACCTATGTCAGGCTCGCGCGGAACCTCGGCACCGCACAGGCCAAGAACGCAGGGCTGCTGCTGACCGACGCGGATGCCGTCACCTTCCACGATTCCGACGATATCCCGCACCGGGACAAGGTGTTGCAACAGGCCCGCGTGCTCGGCCAGACCGGCGTCGAGGCGCACGACTGCCTGAACTGGCGGATGGTCGGGCATGAACCGAACTCTGCGCTCCAGGTCGGTGCGGCCCTCGTCCACCACCGGCTGATCCTGCCGGACGGACGCAGCCTCGAGATCCGGCGGGATCTCTCGCTCTTCGACGATGTCTTTCCCAACATGCAACTCGGCAGCACGGTCCCCGGAGAATGGACCCACATCAACTCCGGGCTGTTTCGCCACGAGATCTTCGCGCGCAACGGCGGTTTCGAGCCCTGCCTCGAGGAGGACCGAGAATTTCGCAACCGCCTGATGTTCAACGGCGAGGTCGTCTGGATCGTCCCGGAACTCCTCCTGACCAAGATCGAGACATCCGACAGCCTGACCCAATCGAGGGCCACGGATTACGACAGCGACCGACGTCGCTCCGACCGCCTCATGGTCTGGGACAAGGTCCGCCGGTGGCGCGCCAGAGGCTCCGTCGATCCCGTGCCCCTCGATCTGCCCGACCTCGACATCGCCCTCGTGAGCAACCCCGCCCACTTGCGCCTCCGCAGCCTCCCGATGACCGATGCCACCCGCACCGCGGTCTCCGCCTGTCTCGCCCGCTGGCAACTCGGGCCCAGGGAAGTCGCAGCCGAATGAGCGCCGCTCGACAGCCGAACGACACCTGCGATCTCGCCATCGTCGATCCCTGCTCGTCGCGCGGTTATGCGCCGTCGTCCCTCGCGATGGGGGGCCTCGGCGGCACTGAGGCGACGGTGCTTCGGGTTGCTGGCGCACTCTCGCAGGATCTTCCGATCATCCACTACCAGAAGGGTCGCACCGACGTTGAAACCTCCGAGGCAGGCCGCATGGTGCCTCTGACCGAGGCCTTCACGCCCAATCTCTGCGCCCGGATTATCGTCATCAATTCTTGGAAGGTCGCGTGCAAGCTGCGCAGGCTCAATCCCGACGCGACCATCTTCCTCTGGCTTCACATCTTTCCCGGCCGTCACAACCGGCCCATGGGCGAGGCTCTGGCCGCTGCCCGCATCCGCGTCCTCTGCGTTTCCCGAAGCCACGCCCGGCATCTGCGGGCCTTCACCGGAAATGACGCAAGAATCCACATCGACCATGTCTACAACCCCATAGCGGACGATCTTCACCCAAACTCTACGCTGCACGATCCCGACCGGCTCCTTTTCGCCAGTTCCCCGCACAAGGGCCTCGCGGAGGTCTACCGCCAGTTCCGCACCGCCCGCGCAGCCATACCGGGCCTCACGCTCGCGGTCGCCGATCCGGGGTATCTCGCCTGGGACACCGGACCCGTTCCCGATGGCGTCATCCGCCTCGGCAAGCTGTCCCATGCGGACCTCATCGCAGAACTGCGTCGCGCGCTCGGCCTCTTCTATCCGCAGACGACCTTCGCCGAGACCTTTGGCCTCGTGCTCGCGGAGGCCGGCGCGGTCGGCACACCTGTGCTTGTCCACCGTGGCCTCGGAGCGAACGACGAAGTAGCAGCCTCGCAGGCGGTCGATTGCACGGATCCGGCCTCGATCCTCGCCCGGTTGCGCCAATGGCGCGACGCCCGCCCGGTCGTCCGGACGAACCCGGCGTTTCGCATGAACGCCGTGGTGCGGCACTGGGCCGAGATCCTGGTTCCCGCCAAGACCGCGCGCCGGCGCATGGTCAGAAAGGTGGCCTAGATGTGCCCCTCGCAGACCCTCCGGCGCGCCGCACCCTCTGCTGAGACGACGCGTGCTCTGCCCGAGACCGATATCCTGCTCTTAGCCCTCGAAGACGCCGCCGGCCCCGAGGAGGGAGGTACCGCCCCCATCGGATCCTCCATTGCCCAGCTGCGCAGCGCAGGCTGGCTCGACGACGACGGAACGTCGGACCCCGCCTCGACCGCCGCGCGCCTGCGCAGGGTCGGCGCGGTGAACCTGCCGGTCGGCCGGCT